>NZ_CP102085.1:0-335000 GCF_024582735.1 Mycoavidus sp. SF9855 | reverse complement strand
AAAAGCGAACTGATGCTGATCGGGTTCTGATTGTTCTGGTAAATAATTAGCTTGCGCTGAAACGCTGAATTCGTATTGGCTCATTTGTTTTGTTCGGATTGTGGAGCAAGGAAAAATTTCAATTGTGCTTGAAGCAGCGCCTAGCCGCAACCCTTCATTACACGGCCTCAAGCTTCTCATGGAATAGCAGGATAAACGATGCGCTCGCCCCTTTGATTGAACCGATACATCCTCATACATCCTCAAATATCAACGCTATCCATGTTCTTTAAAACTGTTGTCGACTAAGGCAGGTAGAATACCGAGTGTTGTTTTTCCCTGCTGACACACTCTTTACTCACACCCATTTTATGAAGCAATATCGAATCGCCCCAAGCATTTTATCTGCCGACTTTGCCCGTCTTGGCGAAGAGGTGCGTCAAGTCATTGACGCTGGCGCCGACTGGATTCATTTTGATGTGATGGATAACCACTATGTGCCGAATTTAACTGTCGGCCCGATGGTCTGCGAGGCCATCCGCCCACACGCTAAAGTACCAATTGATGTGCATTTGATGGTGCGACCAACAGATCGAATTGCCTCTGATTTTGCTAAAGCAGGCGCTAATATTATTAGTTTTCATCCAGAAGCTTCTGACCATATTGACCGCACTCTCACGCTCATTCGAGATCATGGCTGCCAAGCAGGTCTTGCTTTTAATCCAGCGACTCCGCTGCATTACCTTGATCATCTGATGGATCGACTTGATCTGATTTTGATTATGTCGGTGAACCCTGGTTTTGGCGGTCAATCATTTATTCCTGAAGCGATCAATAAATTGCGGGCCGTGCGTACTCGCATTGACGCGCATACGGCTAAAACCGGACGCGAGATCCGCCTTCAAGTAGATGGCGGCGTCAAGCTTGATAACATCGCAGCCATTGCAGCAGCGGGGGCAGATACCTTTGTCGCTGGCTCGGCGATTTTTGGACAACCCGATTATCGAACCGTCATCGAGGCCATGCGTCATCAGTTATCAAAATGACCAAAATTGAATTCCTCTCCCTTGCCGCTAAAGGCTACAACCGGATTCTGGTGATTGGCGGTGATTAGACATGGGGTTTTAAGATGTTGCTGATGATCGACAATTACGATTCCTTTACATACAATCTCGTGCAATATTTTGGCGAGTTAGGCGAAGAAGTTCTGACTGTACGCAATGATGAAATTACGCTGGCTGAAATCGCGGCTTTAAATCCTACTTATCTCTGCTTATCGCCCGGCCCAAGCGATCCGCATCACGCCGGCATCACCCTTGAGGTACTGCGTGAATTTACTGGCAAACTGCCTATTCTTGGGGTCTGCCTTGGACATCAGGCGATTGGTGCCGCCTGCGGTGGTCGCGTGGTCCGCGCACAAACCATCATGCATGGCAAAACCAGCGAGATTGAAACCGATGGCAAGGGCATCTTTACGCATTTACCAAGGCGCTTTAAGGTAACCCGCTATCACTCCCTCGCGCTAGAACGGGCGACTTTACCCGCTTGCCTAGACATCACGGCTACCACCGTTGATGGAGAGATTATGGGCATCAGGCATAAAACACTGGCGCTTGAAGGTGTACAGTTTCATCCTGAATCGATTCTGACGGAACATGGACACGCTTTATTGAAGAATTTTCTGGATCGCGCGGCAACTTATTAATTGATTATGTGTATTACCCAACTTGAAACCGGCTTAGCCTCTCAATTTACCGCGCTGCCGATTGCATGGCGCGATTGCATGACGCCATTTATCGGCAGCCCAAGTTATCCGGCACTGTGCCGTTTTGTGGATGGCGAACGCGCACAAGGTAAGACGATTTATCCAAACGATGTGTTTCATGCATTAAATTTGACATCGCCAGCCGAGGTAAAAGTAGTGATCATCGGCCAAGATCCCTATCACGGCGAAGAACACGGCATTCCTCAGGCGCATGGGCTTGCATTTTCAGTGCCGCCTGGCGTCCGCCCTCCTCCGTCATTACGCAATATTTTCAAAGAACTTAACGCTAACTTTGGCCACCCAATACCCTCGCATGGCTGCCTAGAAAGTTGGGCGCGTCAGGGCGTACTCTTATTGAATACCGTTTTAACCGTAGAGCGCGGCCGCGCGGGTAGCCATGCAAAACGGGGATGGGAATCGTGTACTGATACGCTAATTCAGCAGCTTGCCGCCCAACATGAGCGTTTGATTTTCCTACTTTGGGGCTCACACGCGCAAACTAAACGCGTATTGCTAGATCCAAGCAAGCATAAAATACTCGAAGCCCCTCATCCATCCCCACTCTCTGCGTATCGAGGTTTTCTCGGCTGCCAGCATTTTAAGCTCGCCAACGAATATTTAGTCAATACTCAACGGCCCGCAATTAATTGGCGGCTGCCCGCAACTGCAGATTTGTCTTATTAGTCTGAATTGTCCTAAACCGCGGCATCAGACTAAATATTGCCCGGCAAAAATTTCAATATGCCGATAATCAAACCAACCTGCGCAATAGCGATTCCAATAAACCATTTTAGAAGCTCAAACTTATTACTAGATGCTTCCTCTCGCAGACCAGATATTTCACCTCGAAGGTTATTACCTAAGCCTGATATTTCACCTCGAAGAGTAGATATTGTTTGCTCAAACTTGAGGTCCATATCTTTACGTAAATCACTAATCTCATGCCGCAGTTCTTCTTTGACTGCATGCAAATCTTCTTTGGCTGGCAATTCTTGCAAATTGACGGCAAATATCTCTGACAGAACCTCTGCTTCAGCCTCAGCTTGAGCACTTGGAACACCCGCTTCCTTTAAGCGCTTAGAAAACTTTAAAGTATCAAATATTGCTATTGCCATCACCAAGTTCCTCAGCTCTTTCAAATTGAGCGCATGCGCCATTTTTTCCCTCACAGAATAATCTGATCGGTTTAATTATTAACCAAATTTGGGAGATATGCAAGCAATTTAAGTACGCTTATCCAGATAACCATGCAGCGCGCCATTTGCACGCCTCACTGCGCGACTCCGAAGGATGTAAGCGGTAACTCGCAACCTCTGGCGGGTCAAGTGTGAGCTGCACGCAACGCAATTCATCACGCCGGAAAATATGCACGTCAAACTGATCTGCTGTTTGGTAGCGAGCAAGCAACGCATCGAGATTACTGCCATGCACGCGCAAGCCGTCAAGCGCAACCAATCTATCCCCTGCTGACAAGCCAGCTCGTTGCGCGGCACCGCCCTCATATACAACCTCAACCCACACACCCTCGCGCACGCGCATGCCAAGTGACGGCAAATGGTTTGCCACCTCAGCCTCAAGCGTCACCTCGAATGGCGCCAATAACTCTGTTAGTGGCAAATCATTAGTGCCATACACTGCTTCCTGATACAACTCTGAGAGATCAACACCCGTGGCTTCATGTAATAGAGCCTCAATTTCATCGTCAGTAATGCCCACCGGTTGGTGCTGATAAAAATCGCGGCCATAGCGCTGCCATAGCAACCGCATCACGTCATCCAGCGATCGAGTAGATTTAGTCTGGGCTCGGATGGCAAGGTCAAAAGCCAGCGCAATCAACGCCCCCTTTTGGTAATAACTCACAATCGCATTGGCTGCATTCTCATCTTGCATATAATATTTAGTCCAAGCATCAAATGAGCTCTCAGCAACACTTTGCTTAAACCGGCCACTACCGCGCAACACTTTTGCCAGGGTCTTACCCAGCAACGCAAAATAATCCGGCATGCTCATGAGCCCACTGCGCACCAGCATCAGATCATCATAATAAGAGGTGAAACCTTCAAATAACCAGAGTAGCGTCGTGTAATTTTCATGGGCAAGATCATAGGGTGCAAATGTAGTCGGCTTGATCCGTTTCACATTCCAACTATGAAAATATTCGTGACTACACAAACTAAGGTAATCGCGATACCCATCCGTTATCTTGTCTGGCGCACACCCGATAGCCGGTAAATCACTACGCTTACAAATCAAAGCTGACGAAGCGCGATGCTCAAGACCACCGAAACCGTCGGTCAGCGCCATGGTCATAAACATATAACGCTTAAACGGCGCACCTTTTGTCTGCGGCTCAAAAAATGCGATTTGCGTTTCGCAGATACGCTGCAAATCCTGCGTTAAACGCGCCAAATCAAGCGCTGAAACCTTGCCCCCAATGACGACTTCATGCGCTACCTGATAAGCGTTAAAACACGCTAGCGCAAACTCACCCAACATGACTGGATGATCAATCAATTCATCGTAGTTAGCTGCGCGATATTCACCAAAACCATGGCGGTGTGTAGCTTCGGCTTCAGCCAATGTAGTTGCAACCCGCCAGTCGTGATATGCCGTTCCAAGCGGCGCTTTTATCTCAACACAACAAGGTGCCGCCTGCTGGCCAAGCACGGCTAAAAAAACACTCGTGCCATTAAAAAAACCAATGGTGTCATCAAGGTGGGCAGCACGCACCGACAGCTCCCACGCGTACACCTCATAAGTCAGTATCAACGCCCCTTTAACCGGCGCTGCTTGCCAATTATGCTTATCAATTTTCTGCAGCGGAACCTGGCGCCCTGTGGCTACCGAGTGCGCCTTTATGGTCACGATATGGCGCGCGAATTCACGCACCTTATAGCTGCCTGGAATCCACACGGGCAGCATAAAACGCTGCCCTACCGGGTCAGGATCAAGCACCGTGAGCGTCACTTCAAAAAGATGTGCTGCGGGATGTTTAGGAATAATCGTATAGTGTATTGGCTTCATAAACCCAGTGCGGAGGCAACCAATTTGCGCTTGATAAAAGATTGCTGGTTCAATAACGTCAGGCCGGCGTTGCGTATGCCGCGCACAAACCCACCAGGCCATGAAAAAAGTCGATGCAAACCATCTGTTACGAGCGACAATTTCTGAATATCCTCGCGCCGAGAACGTTCATAACGGCGTAGTAGCGTCATGTCGCCCAAATCCCGAAATGGCTCTTTGCCGGCGAGAACCTGAGCTAATTCCGCCACATCGCGTAAACCAAGATTCATCCCCTGGCCCGCCAGAGGATGAATCAAATGCGCAGCATCCCCGACCAGCGCGACCCGTGGTGCAATCAGACGCTCAACCTTTTGCAAACTGAGCGGAAAACCTTGTCTCTGAGACACACACTTAAGGGCACCAAACCGATTTCCTACGACCGCTTCAAGCTCAGCTGAAAAAGCAATTTCATCCAGTGCCAGCAAGTCTTGGGCATGCTGCTCATGCGCTGACCAGACAAGCGATACATGATTCTCCGGCAATGGCAATAAGGCAATAAGTTCGCCCTTATGGAACCATTGATAAGCCGTTTCACGATGTGGCTTTTCAGTCTTAAAGTTAGCGACAATGCCTATTTGCTGATAATCGCGCCGCACAAGCTTCCCCCCCATTTGAGTACGTACCCACGATTGGGCGCCATCCGCGCCAACCACAAGCTGAGTGTTGAGCACTTGGCCATCATCCAACTCAAGTAAAGCTCGCTCAGGCAAAACCGAAAAATGATGCGCACGGCGATCTAGCCAAACCAAACTCGGCTGAAACCGCAGCGCCGTATCCAATGCCAACTCAAGCAACGAGGCTTCAGTGATCCATGCCAACCGCGGCACATGCGCCTGAAAAGCGGAAAAGTGCAACTCAGCCAATGCATCGCCATAGATACGCATATCGTAGACAGGAGCCAAGCGCGCAGGATCGAGGGCCTGCCAGATCCGTAATTGCTCAAATAAAGTTTGAGCGCTTGCCGAAAGCGCATAAACACGGGAATTAAAAGCCGCCGGTACACTCACTGTCGGAGCGAGCAAAGCCACCCGCAACCCCAATTGCGCAAATGCCAGAGCAGCTGTTTTACCAACCAGCCCTCCCCCCACTACAACTATCTGAAAACTTTGAGATTCGATCATCCTGCTATTATAGCCATCCATTTTACTTATTCTTATTGCTCGCCTGTAAAACAGGCCTTATCTCTGAAAGGATGTCATGAGTCTCAAATGCGGCATCGTCGGCCTGCCTAACGTCGGCAAGTCGACTCTTTTTAACGCCCTAACCAAAGCCGGCATTGCCGCCGAAAACTACCCATTTTGCACGATCGAAGCAAACGTGGGGATAGTCGAAGTACCCGATGAACGACTGACGGCCCTCGCCGATATTGTCAAGCCCGAGCGTACCGTGCCTGCGATTGTTGAATTTGTCGATATTGCAGGCTTAGTTGCAGGCGCCTCGAAAGGTGAAGGACTTGGCAATAAATTTCTAGCCAATATCCGTGAAACGGACGCTATCGCCCATGTTGTACGCTGCTTTGATGACCCGAATGTAGTGCATGTCGCAGGTCAAATTAATCCCCTCGCGGATATTGAAGTGATTAATACTGAGCTTGCGCTAGCGGATTTAGGCACGGTTGAAAAAGCGTTATCACGTTATTCAAAAGCAGCGAAATCAGGTGGCGATAAGGAAGCAGCAAAGTATGTCATTTTGCTCGAGAAAATACAAAAACAGCTAGATGCCGTACAGCCTGTGCGCGCACTTGATTTGTCGGACGATGAACGCGTCTTACTCAAAACCTTATGTCTAATCACCGCCAAGCCAACCATGTATATCGCCAATGTGAAAGAGGATGGCTTTGATAACAATCCCTTGTTTGACATGGTCAAACACCATGCAGAATCGGAAAAAGCGCCAGTCGTTGCAGTATGTGCGGCGATTGAAGCAGAAATTTCTGAGCTGCCTGACGAAGATAAAGCCATCTTCTTGGCCGATATGGGGATGGATGAAGCAGGGCTCAACCGCGTGATTCGTGCCGGCTTTAAATTGCTTGGATTACAAACTTATTTCACGGCAGGCGTTAAAGAAGTACGCGCTTGGACCATCCGCATAGGGGATACTGCACCTCAAGCAGCTGGGGTGATTCACACTGATTTTGAGCGTGGCTTTATTCGTGCGCAGACAATCGCATTTGACGATTTCATTGCTTATAAAGGCGAGCAAGGCGCAAAAGAGGCAGGCAAAATGCGAGCTGAGGGGAAGGAGTACAAAGTACGCGATGGAGATGTGATGAATTTTTTGTTTAATGTTTAGGCAAACGCGCGTATCTGAGTTGTGAAGATGTGCGGCTGCTTTGACAAAGCGATTAAGTTAAAGCAGCCGCATTAGAGTAATAATCAGGCTAAATTCTGACTATTAAGAGAATTTAAGAAAAGTTTTCTTTGGAAATTTACTAGATAGCCAGAAGGAAAAAAGCTGTCGCGCTTTTTGCTAAAGGAATGCTACCATTCCGATCAAAAATGGAGGAAAGTCAGGGGTAAAAAGTAACTTCTCAAAAAACGTAAATCTTTGATTTATAAGAATTTTTATGGTGCCGGCTGCAGGACTCGAACCCGCTACCTGATGATTACAAATCAACTGCTCTACCAGATGAGCTAAGCCGGCAAGACCCGAATTATAACGCATTGCGAGCAATCTGCTCACTTAATTTATGCTGAAATTGCACTATCCAGCAATTTCAATCAGCTGCCCCGTTTCTCAATGGAGATTAAACTTGCACAGCAACCTATACCGCCAATTTAATAGCCAATATTTTTCCTCATTTAACAATCTTTAGATGCGAGCGCCCACTTTTTTTCTTACCGTTATTATCATCTTGCTTCTCCTTAGCTAGTAAGGTTTCCGTTGATGGCTCGTCCAATACAGAGAGTAGATCAGTATTTTCCGCGCTAGACGCATCCGCTGCGTTGTTCGACGACGACGCATCTACTGGAAAGGCCATACCTTGACCATTTTCTAGTGCATAAATAGCCAGCACATTCTCAACCGGCACTTCTATTTTATGGGCTCTACCAGAAAATCGTGCATTGAATTCAATCCAGTCATTGCGCATTTGCAACCCGCTCGTTGCGCTAAAACTGATATTAAGCACAATCTCGCCGTCATGGACGAACTCACGCGGAACTCGAGCTTGGTTATCTACTCGCACCACAATATGCGGGGTATAACTATTATCGGTGCACCATTCATAAAGTGCGCGCAATAGATAAGGTTTGGTTGAAATCGCTTGCTGCATTCGACATCCTTGAAATGATGGTCAGTGCGCCTGCCACAAGCAAAGCGCACTGGGCTATATGCATATACAGCTATATCGCATACACCTTAAACCAGATTAACGACGCATGACCTTTTCTGAAGGGGTCAATGCTTCAATGAAGGCTGGACGGCTAAAGATCCGCTCCGCGTACTTCATTAGTGACGCCGCATTCTTTGAAAGTTCAATGCCAAAATAATCAAGGCGCCATAGCAATGGCGCAATAGCTACGTCCAACATCGAAAACTCTTCGCCCAGCATATATTTGTTTTTAATAAAAATCGGCGCTAATTGAGTTAAACGATCGCGAATGGCATGACGCGCTTTTTCATGGGTCTTGTCAGTTGAGCGGCCTTTAGCCGATTCAAGCGTAGTGACGTGCACAAACAATTCTTTTTCAAAGTTAAACAGAAAAAGACGAGCGCGCGCGCGTTGTGCTGGATCTGCGGGCATCAACTGCGGATGAGGAAACCGCTCATCAATATATTCGTTAATGATATTTGACTCGTATAGAATCAGGTCACGCTCCACTAAAATTGGCACTTGGCCATATGGATTCATGACTGCAATATCTTCCGGTTTATTGAAAAGATCAACATCTCGGATTTCAAAGTCCATCCCTTTTTCAAATAGGACCACCCGGCAACGCTGAGAAAACGGGCACGTCGCGCCGGAATATAAAATCATCATTTTTTACTTTCCTTAAAAAACCAAAGGGCTGCACTGCTTGCTGCCCATTCACTTCACTCTTCGCCCCTGCGAAAAGTCAAAACCACTTAACTCGCTTATGACTGCTTGCAGAGGCTATCAATTCACTTTAGCCTTATAGCAATCCGCTTAGAGAATGTCTATTTAATTTCTTTCCAATAGTTTACATTCAACCGCCATGCGAAAAGACTGAGCACACTCAAAAACACTATCACCCACACCCCAAGCCGTTTGCGCTGCTGTTGTACAGGTTCAGCCATCCAGACCAAATAAGAGACTAAATCAGCCACTGCCGAATCATAATCCATTGGCGACAAGGTGCCCGGTGTAAGTTGCCGGTAGCCTATATTTTTTTGACCGATATCGTGCCCCACACTACTCTCCCCTTCGCTTTGCAGCGTACGTTGTCCCTGTAACTGCCATAATACATGAGGCATCGCAACATTCTCAAAGACCAAATTGTTCCAGCCAGTAGGCCGAGTATCATCCCGGTAAAAACTTCTTAAGTAGGTATATAACCAGTCGCGCCCGCGCGCTCGGGCCTCCAAGGATAGGTCTGGCGCATCTGTGCCGAACCATGCTTTAGCATCGTCCACGCGCATGGCAATATTCATCATCTTGCCAACCTTGTCAGCGGTAAACAACAGATTGCTTTCAACCTCTTGCGCAGAAATACCAATGTCGCGCAGCCGACTATAGCGCATTTGGTTCGCACTATGACAATTTAAACAATAGTTCACGAAGAACCGAGCACCGCGCTGCAGCGCTGCAAGGTCTCGCGTGCGATCAGGAGCTCGATCCAGTGCGACCGTTTGCTCATTTGCCACCGCTGAAGTCACTATAACAGCAGCCAAGATCAATATTGAGAGCAGTGTTTTCATTTAAATCCGCCTTTTTTGACTGTCAACTCACGATTTACGTGAAAAAGTGACACGGTCCGGCACTGGCTTAAAAACACCACGCTGGCTCCAATATGGCATGCCAAAGAAAAAGGCAAAATACAACAACGTGCATATTTGCGAAATCACGTTAGCCACTGTGGACGGTGGTTTAGTGCCAAGCACTGCCAGGGTTAAAAACACTAAAACAAATATCGTATATAAGACTTTATGAAAAAAAGGCCGATATCGGATCGATTTTGCCGGGCTACGGTCCAGCCAGGGTAAAAAGAAAAGTGTCATCACCGCCCCTCCCATGATGACCACGCCCCAAAGTTTCGCTTCTGTTACCCGCATTGCCGCAATCACAAGTGCCATACCAATCGCCGATACGGCTCTATATTTAAGGGTACGCGCGCGCACTACGCCTAATAAACCCAGTAGGCCAAGCACGATCATTAAAACGAGCTTGAAGTCGTCCGTGGTGGCGCGCAGCATCGAATAAAATGCGGTGAAATACCAAACTGGAGCGATTTCAGTTGGTGTTTTTAATGAATCAGCCGGAATAAAATTATTGGCCTCAAGAAAATACCCCCCCATCTCTGGCGCAAAGAAAACAATCGCGCTAAAAATCAACAAGAAAATCGACACACTCATGAAATCGTGCACCGTGTAGTATGGATGAAACGGCACCCCATCCAGCGGCACGCCATGCTCATCTTTTTTATCTTTAATCTCAATGCCGTCCGGGTTATTCGAGCCAACTTGGTGCAATGCAATCAGATGCAGAGCAACCAGCAGCAGCAACACCAATGGAATCGCAATCACATGAAAAGCAAAGAAGCGATTTAGCGTGGCATCGCTCACCACATAATCGCCTCGAATCCACAGCGCCAGATCAGGACCGATCAATGGAATAGCCGAAAAAAGGTTGACAATAACTTGCGCCCCCCAATACGACATTTGACCCCACGGCAATAGGTAGCCAAAAAATGCTTCCGCCATCAAGCATAAAAAAATCAGACAGCCCAAAATCCAAACCAGTTCGCGCGGCTTACGATATGAGCCATATAAAAGCCCGCGAAACATGTGCAAATAAAGCACCACAAAAAACATCGATGCGCCGGTCGAGTGCATATAGCGAATCAACCAACCCCATGGCACTTCGCGCATGATGTACTCAACCGAAGAAAATGCAAGATTGGCCTCCGGTTTGTAATTCATCGTCAGAAAGATGCCAGTTACAATCTGGATCACCAACACAAGTAAGGCGAGCGAGCCGAAAAAATACCAAAAGTTAAAATTCTTGGGTGCGTAGTATTCTGATAAATGATTCTTCCAAAACACCGATAATGGGAAACGGTGATCAATCCAAGCTAATACGCCGTTGGTTTCGACTGGAGCCTCAAGGCTAGATTCAGCGGGTTGTTTAGAATGCTGATGGGTCATTTATGCTTCTCCTTTTTCGTCTTTTCCAATTACGATTCGGGTGGATGAGAGAAACATATAAGGAGGCACATCCAGGTTTTGAGGAGCGGGCTTGTTTTTAAAAACCCGGCCAGCAAGATCAAAAGTGGAACCGTGACAAGGACATAACCAACCGCCCGGCCAATCGTTGGGCAGGCTGTGCTGCGGTCCGGTTTGAAAGCGTGGCACTGGCGAGCATCCCAAGTGCGTGCAGATACCAATTAAAACGAGTATATGAGGATGTTCAACCCGCGCTCTATATTTGTTTTTACAGTAATCGGGCAGTGGCATCGAGAAAGGGTTTTTGGTATCAGGATCAGCAATCATAGGGTCAGCCTTGTCTACATCAGCCAACATCTCATCGCTACGATTGATAATCCATACGGGTTTGCCGCGCCAGGCAACCGTCATCACTTCACCCGTTTGCAGGTGACTAATATCCGCTTCGACCGGTGCTCCAGCCGCCTTAGCACGCTCTGACGGGGCTAATGACCCCGCAAAAGGCAATAAAGTCGCTATCCCTCCTATGCCACCCGCGACAGAAGTCGCAATCAGCCAGTGCCGGCGCTCACTATTAACCGTTTTCCCTTGCTTGTCTCGCATCAACATACCCCCGTTTTTTAGGCCGTATTTTTGCTTCTCCTTTCATTATACCAATCAGCCTAATCGAGAGCATACCCAGTCTGTGGGAAAATTTTTATTTTCACTGGCAGCTTCATTAAATGTCTGCTTTTCCCAATAAAAATTCCACGTTACGGCACAGGCTTAAAACTTATATGCGCGGCTTTGCTTAAACCGGATTATCAATATCAATAAAGCAATGCTCGATCTCAAAGGTACTCGCTAAATGCGCGCCTAGCGCCTGCACTCCGTAACGCTCCGTCGCGTGATGACCCGCAGCCAAATAGGCAACGCCGCATTCGCGGGATAAATGAGTCGTGGCCTCGGAGATTTCGCCACTCAGATACAGATCGGCACCGGCCTCAATGGCGTCGTTAAACAAACCCTGCGCAGCTCCTGTGCACCACGCTACACGACGCACCTTATGGTGCGCGTCACCTAAGGCCAGTGGCTGGCGACCTAATCGATGAGCTACATGCGCCGCCATAGCGTCTAAAGTAACCGGCGCCGGCAAAGTCGCCAGCCAGCCTAACTCATTGGCCCCGAAACGCCCGTCCACAAACCAACCCAGGAGTTCCCCCAATTGCGCATTGTTGCCTAGATCACGATGGGCATCGAGCGGTAGATGATACGCAAATAGATTAATATCATGCGCCAACAGCAAGCGTAGCCGCCGGTATTTCCAACCCGTGATAGGTAATGCTTCGTTTTTCCAGAAAAAACCATGATGCACCAAAATCGCATCTGCACCCCAAGCAAGTGCGGCCTCAAGTAAAGCCAATGAAGCCGTCACGCCGGTTGCAAGCCTGTTGATTTGCCGTCGCCCTTCAACCTGCAACCCATTGGGGCAGTAATCCTGAAAACAATCCGCGGCCAATAGCCGGTTCAAGTACAATCTAAGTTCATTACGATCCATATTAGCTCTAATCTCTTTCCATGCTTAAACGTTTCTGGCTCCTCTTCGCGCAAACGGTTACCTTGCTCTTGGCGCTTTTGTTTATTGTCGCCACATTAAAGCCAGAATGGCTACAAAGGCAAGGCCAATTTGGCCAGCAGTTGGGCTCAACCATTGTTGCCTTACGTGAAACCGCACCCGCGGCTCATATCCGCAGCAAGCCAGAATGGTCTTATGCAGATGCTGCCCAAAAAGCCATGCCAGCTGTGGTGAATATATTTTCAAGTGCAGACACCCCTCCCACCCCAGACCCCCGCATGGAAGACCCGCTTTTTCGCTATTTCTTCGGCGATCATGGTGGCCGGCGGCCACGGGAGCAACCCGAAGCAACGCTAGGTTCAGGCGTCATTGTCAGCCCAGAAGGGTACATTCTAACGAATGATCATGTGGTCGATGGCGCAGATGAAATCGAAATCGCCCTCGCAGATGGCCGCAAAGCGCCCGCACAGGTGATTGGCACTGATCCAGAAACCGACCTTGCCGTATTAAAGGTCAATTTACCTAATCTCCCTGCCATCACGCTTGGCCGCATGGAAGAGGCGCGCATTGGCGATGTCGTGCTCGCTATCGGCAATCCTTTCGCGGTTGGCCAAACCGTCACTATGGGCATTATTAGCGCGCTCGGGCGCAACCATCTCGGCATTAATACCTTTGAAAATTTCATTCAGACCGATGCACCGATTAATCCAGGCAATTCTGGCGGCGCATTAGTTGACAGTAGAGGGAATTTACTCGGCATTAATACCGCTATTTACTCAGCATCGCGTAGTGGCGGCTCATTAGGCATCGGTTTTGCGATTCCAATTTCTACCGCGCGTAGCGTACTTGAAAGCATTATCACCACGGGCGCTGTTACACGCGGTTGGATCGGCATCGAACCTCAGGATATTACGCCAGAAATTGCCGAATCATTTGATCTAAAGGGTAAATCTGGCGCCATCGTTGCCGGCGTGCTGCAAAGCGGCCCAGCCCATAAAGCCGGCATACGCCCAGGCGATATTTTGGTTGACGTCAATGGCACTCATATCGATGACACGACTGAATTGCTAGATGTGATTGCGCAAATTAAACCAGGCACCGAGGCAAAATTACATATTGTGCGTAAAAACAAGCCTTTAGATATCATTGTGACAATTGGCAAACGTCCACCGCCGCCTAAAAATACGTCACGCAGCGATGAAGTTAACTAACCTTCTCTTCTTTTTTGAGCAATAGTCGCGCAGCGAGCAAGCCTATTTCATAGAGTACAATCAGTGGCACCGCCAACAAAAATTGCGAAAACACATCTGGCGGGGTCACAACGGCTGCAATAATAAAAGCGCCAACGATGATATAAGGCCTGATTTGCTTAAGCTTGCTCAAAGTCAGCACCCCCATGCGCACTAGCAACACGACCACGATCGGCACTTCAAATGCTATCCCAAAAGCTAGAAACAGAGTTAACGCAAAACTTAGATAATGGTCGATATCGGTTGCCATCTGTACGCCAAGCGGCTCATTATAATGCGCCATGACTCGAAAAATTGCTGGAAACACCAAGAAATAAGCGAGCGCCATCCCGCTTAAAAATAGTGCATAACTACTGCCAACAAGTGGCACAATCAGCGTCTTCTCATGCTGATAAAGCCCAGGCGCAATAAACGCCCATAACTGGTAGAGCACAAACGGTAATGCAATTACCAATGCGACTAACAGCGTAACCTTGACCGGCACAAAAAACGAACCCGTGACATCCAGCACAATCATTTTGCCATCTTTAGGCAAATTGATCAGTAAAGGGCGCGCCAACAGCCGGAAAATATCCGGCGCCCAATAGATAAGCCCAATAAATACAATGAGCACGGCAGCCCCTGCCCGCATGACCCGACTGCGCAATTCGACCAGATGGGAAATAAACGTGTCTTCGCCTGTTGTAGTGGATTGAGGATGGTTCACGCCAAGGTCAATAAATAGGGGGAAATATTTAGAAAAACCGGCGCAAGCTTGCCGGTTTGTAACGCACCATACGCGCCGCCGCCGACTGCACATGCACCCGCTTACGGGCTGTACGCTTGTACCAGACTGGCAGCACCGACTGTTTAATGCGCCAATTGCTACGTTTAGGCAAAGTTGCTGGCCGCCGAATCGATGGTAAAGTACTGTCTACCGTAGCACTTTTTTCGGGGGATAGATTCACCGCATCATAGAAAGACGGCTCTCCCTGCTGCGCCGCTTGCTCAAACTGAGCGTGCATTTTCCGCAACTCTTCGACTTCAATCTCTCGGCTTACCTCAGCTTTGACCTCACTTATATAGCGTTGCGCCCGCCCAAGCAAGGTTCCAGCCGTGCGTGCAACACGCGGCAGACGTTGCGGGCCAAGTACAATCAGTGCAACCACACCAATCACTACAAGCTTTGCCAAACCGAGATCGAACATATGAAAAACGAAGCCGGTTTATTAGATTAATATATATCGCGCTCTAGGGGTTTATTTTTTGCCTCAAGCTGAGTTGTATCAAGGCCCGATACTATTTGCTGTTTGCGCTCAGGCGAAGCGTCTCCACCCTCACGCATACCATCTTTGAAGCCTTTAATTGCACTACCCAGATCACTGCCAATGTTGCGCAGCTTTTTAGTGCCAAATACAAGCGCAACAATCAAAAGGACAATCAACCAATGCAAAGGACTGCCTAAACCTGTAAACATAATCATTTTCCTTTTACGTCACACATGCTACGCGCAATGTGCGCATTCACCCCATACGCGACCATGGTCCAGGCCCACCAAGAATATGCGCATGCAAGTGATACACTTCTTGACCGCCACCCGGACCGGTATTAATCACCGTACGAAAACCTGTGTTACCTCCAGTATAGTCAACTCCAAGCTGCGCTGCGAGCCGCGGCAATAACGTCATCATTCTACCAAGCAGCGGTGCCTCTTGCAGGCCACAATTAGAGAGCGTCTCAATATGCTGACGCGGAATCACCAGCACATGCACAGGAGCGGCCGGCCGGATATCGTGAAAGGCGTAGAACTCATCATCCTCATACACTCTTTTACTCGGTATTTTGCCGGCTGCAATCTTGCAAAAAAGACAATCGTCGTGGTTCATAATATTCGCTTAACACTATGGATGATGAAAGAACCCTATCTTATTGCATTTTATATTGGCTTACGATCATTTAAATGGAGCCAACCCCGAATAATCCGGTACGCTACCCAAAGTACAGTCCCCCACAATATCAGTTTGCCAAGAAATATGCCCTGAAATAACAAACTCAGCGCCCCCAATCCCAAAGACCACCAAAAAGTGCAAATTTGCCAACTAAAATGGCTAGCATAGAGGGTTCCGCTTGCATCCCTGCGCTTCACATAATTAATAATCACAGCAACCACTGCGCTCACGCCGCTTAACAAGGATAGCGCATACAGTCCATACAGAACGTGCGTCAAGGTCCGTAAACGGCGTTCTTGCTCGACCGAGAGCACATCACTGGCCGCCAATATTGGCCTACTTCCAAATTGATCGTTACTCATGGTTCAGTTTCCCTAAGTTCTCAAATTTGTGGTGCGAAAGTTTATCATTAACGGGTTAGCGTTTAAGCGTTACTTAATATAGAAATCTATGCGTCATTCTCAGCACGCGCAAGCGCTTTACGCAATGCTTTTTGGTCAAGCCCAGAGATCCCTTCACGACGCTCTAATTCGGCTAGCACCGCCGCTGGACTCAACTCAAAATGCGCTAGCATCACCAAACAATGAAACCATAAATCAGCCACTTCGCCAATCAACTTTGAAGGCGCATCTCCGTGTCGTACATCTTTTGCCGCCATCACAACTTCAGTGGCCTCTTCACCAATTTTTTTCAAAATCGCATCATCACCTTGATGAAAAAGACGAGCAATGTAGGATTGCTCCGGGGGACTTGTTTTGCGAGTATCGACGAGAACAGCTAAGCGCTGCAAGATATCATTAGAGGTTAGAGCATCGCTTTTAGGCATTTGAGATTTTCTCCGGGGGTTTAAGACCACACGACCAGCGTTTACATCAAGACAAGGAATAATGCGCTTGGGTAAAGCCATCACAAGAGTATCAACCTCTTATCTCATCCGCCCGACTTTGCGCTGCGGCGAAAGCTAGCTCGCCCGTATAGATTGCACGGCCGCAAATTACGCCGTCAATGCCTTGATCTGCAACCGCACACAGTGCCTCAATATCGACTAAGCTCGCTAACCCACCGCTAGCAATCACTGGAATTTTGACCTTCTGCGCGATCTGCACCGTGGCGTCGAGATTAATTCCTTGTAACATGCCGTCCCAGCCAATATCTTTATAAATCAAAGCTTCGCAGCCATATTCTTCAAATTTGCGCGCTAGATCGGTCGCTTCATGACCACTGAGTTTACTCCAACCATCGGTAGTCACTTTGCCTGCTTTTGCGTCAAGGCCAGCAATGATATGCCCATTAAATGCGCTACATGCCTCACGTAAAAAGCCAGGATTTTTGACCGCCGCTGTGCCAATAATGACATACGATAGCCCACTGTCCAAATAACGTTCGATGGTGCCAAGATCACGGATTCCACCGCCCAGTTGAATCGGGACCTCTTCACCGACTTCATCAATAATCGCCCGAATCGCCGCTTCATTCTTTGGTTTGCCCGCGGCAGCGCCATTCAAATCAACCAAATGTAAACGGCGCGCACCTTGATTGACCCAATGGCGGGCCATCTCTGCCGGCGCTGTGGAAAATGCCGTGGTTTGTTGCATATCGCCTTGCTTTAGACGCACGCACTGACCGTCTTTTAGGTCGATGGCTGGGATCAACAACATAGCAGTCTTCAATAGATAGGGTTATGGGTTCCAATGGATAAAATTGTAGTACAGCTGTAGCTCTACAGCTGTACTTTTTTCTGGGTGAAATTGCGTAGCAAAAATGTTATCGTGTGCGAACGCAGAGCGCACAACTGTAATGCCCGCCGTCGCTAAGAAAGGGGGCTGTTGCATCGAAGATGCAGCTTTTAGATAAGGCCAGCATAAGCGGTGCCGAGATCAGCTGAGGTTGCTGCGTCATTAATCGAGTGTTTATGACACTGCATGCACCGCCGGCGCCGTTTCCGTTTCCAGCACACGGCTTACCCGTGCACCAAGAGCAGATAACTTCTGTTCCATCTGGTCATAGCCACGATCAAGGTGATAGATACGCTCAATGAGCGTTTCGCCCTCGGCCACCAGCCCGGCAATTGCAAGGCTTGCAGAGGCCCGCAGATCAGTCGCCATGACCGTTGCGCCAGACAGATGCTCAACCCCGGTAACAAATGCAGTATTACCATCCGCCACGACATTAGCCCCTAGCCGATTAAGCTCTTGCACATGCATGAAGCGATTTTCAAAAATTGTTTCGACGATCTGAGCGACACCGACAGCAATGCAATTAAGCGCCATAAACTGTGCCTGCATATCCGTCGGAAAGGCAGGATATTCAGAAGTACGAAAACTGACTGCCGACGGGCGCTGGTTCATCGTGGCGCGAATCCAATTAGACCCTGACTCGATCCGCACACCTGCCTCGCACAATTTATTCAGCACCGCATCCAACAACATGGGTTCGATATTGCGCAGCATAATATCGCCGCCTGCTGCGGCGACGGCACAGAGGAAAGTACCCGCTTCAATCCGATCAGGAATCACCTGGTGACGCGCACCATGCAGCCGGTCTACCCCTTGAATCGTCAGCTGATCGGTGCCAATGCCATCGATTTTTGCACCCATCGCAACCAAGAGATGGGCTAAATCAGCCACTTCCGGCTCACGCGCCGCGTTCTCCAGCACCGTTTCGCCTTCGGCCAGGGTCGCTGCCATAAGCAGGTTTTCTGTACCGGTCACCGTGATCATATCAAAGGTAATGCGACTGCCTTTGAGCCGCGTGCCTTGCTTGATGCGCGCATTAATATAGCCATGCTCAAGTTCGATCTGCGCCCCCATCAACTGTAGGCCTTTGATATGCTGATCAACCGGCCGCGCACCAATCGTGCAGCCGCCCGGCAACGATACCCGCGCCTCGCCCAAACGCGCCACCAGCGGCCCCAATACCAAAATTGAAGCGCGCATGGTCTTCACTAGCTCATAAGGCGCCAACGGCTGATCCACGCAACTACCATCAAGAGTCATGGCTTGGCCAGACACCTTGGCCCGTACCCCCATTTGCGTAAGCAGGGCAAGCATGGTGCGTACATCCTGCAAATTCGGCACATTGCCTAAATCAAGTTGTCCGGCACCCAATAAGCTTGCACACAAAATCGGCAAAGCCGCATTTTTAGCGCCCGAAACGTTAACTTCACCTACCAAGCGTTGTCCGCCTTGAATCAGCAATTTATCCATTATTTTTCGCCTATCGTCTTAATGGCGCAGCTTATAACCGCTCACCAACATACGCATCGCCAAGCCGGCAAGCGCAATAAAAAAGCCCAAAGTAATTGCCAGACTCTTAAGTGGTGCGATATCCGACACCCCAAAAAAACCATACCGAAAACCATCAATCATATAAAAGAATGGATTCAGCCTAGATACGTGCTTCCAGAAATCCGGCAATGCCTCGGTCGAATAGAATACCCCTGCCAGAAAAGTCAATGGAATAATTAAAAAGCTCTGAAACGCGGCCAATTGATCAAATTTTTCTGAGTAAATACCCGCCACCAACCCCATTGTGCCAAGAGTAGCCGCCCCCAGCACCGCAAACGCGAAGATATAAAGCGGTGAAGCAAAACTCATCGGCACAAACCAAGCCGTTGCCAACCATACCCCGAGCCCCACGCACATGCCACGCACAGTAGAAGCAAGCACATAAGCACTAAATATTTCCCGCGCGCCTAGCGGCGATAGCAACATAAACACAAGGTTACCGCTCACTCTCGATTGAATCAGCGACGATGAGCTATTGGCAAAAGCATTTTGTAGCACGCTCATCATCACCAAACCGGGAATCAAAAAGCTCTTATAGCCCACCCCTGGGTATACCTGCACATGATTTTGCAACGCTTGACCAAAAATCACCAAATACAGAAAAGCCGTAATAAGCGGCGCGGTAAGCGTTTGCAAGCTGACCTTCCAAAAACGCAAAACTTCTTTACAAAATAAAGTATAAAAACCAATCATCACGCGTTCCTCTCAAATTTTCTCAGTCGCTGATGAACCATTCATCACTTGGATAAACACATCTTCAAGGTCCGCTTTACGGATGCTAATTTCCTCAATCTCACACTCTGCCGCACGGCACTGAGCAAGAATCGACTCGACTTCAGCATAAGAGCTAAGTCGTAGCGCATATTGATTAATGTCTATCTGTTGTCCGGTTGCCAACGCCTGCAGATTTGCAGGCAAGACACCTTTGGTCAAGCGCAGCAACAGCTGAGCGCTAGAAAAGCGTTGCAGCATTGCCTGCTTACTATCTAGCGCCACCACCTCGCCCCTTCTAAGCATCGCGATGCGATCACACAATTGCTCCGCTTCTTCAAGGTAATGCGTGGTTAATACAATCGTATGCCCTTCACGATTTAAGCGCGCAATAAATTTCCACAGCCCTTGGCGCAACTCAACATCCACGCCTGCAGTGGGTTCATCTAACACGATCACCGGCGGCCGATGCACCAATGCCTGCGCCACCAGTAAGCGACGCTTCATACCACCGGACAACGCGCGCGTATTGACCTCAGCCTTCTCAGTTAAATCAAGGTGAGTCATGACTTCATCGATCCAATCGTCATTACGTTTAAGCCCGTAATAGCCAGATTGGATACGCAGCGTTTCACGCACCGTAAAAAAAGGATCGAACACTAATTCTTGCGGTACCACGCCTAATACCTGGCGCGCCGCACGAAAGTCAGTCACGACATTGTGTCCGAGCACCAGCGCGTCGCCTTCATCGGCGCGGGCAAGGCCGGCGAGGATGCTAATTAGAGTAGTTTTACCCGCCCCATTAGGGCCCAGTAAACCGAAAAACTCACCCTCCTCAATCGACAAATTAATGCCTTTGAGCGCTTGGAGGGCTTTGTAACGCTTTTTAATGTTACGGATTTCTATGGCTGGCATGGGAATGTGAGCAATTTCTGGAGTGGAATAAGTTGCTTTTGAAGGTTGCGAAACACCTGATTATAGGCGAAATCTACGCTAGCGCGCCGTGATGGCATTCAGCTCAACGAAGAAAAACTTGAGCAATGTCTCATTTAATTCAGCACGCTGACTGAAGCGCGGCACACTACTTTTATAATTTCAATAACTCATCAACCCCATAAGCCCGCGCCAAGCTCTTAAGCTTGGCCGGCAAATTAAGCACCTCAAGCGTCTTTCCCCCTGCTTGAGCTGCTCGGAACCAAGCAAGCAAAACCGCCAGCGCAGACGAATCAAACCGCGCCACTGACGTGCAGTCGATGCGCATCGCTTCTGCTGAGTTTGTTGTGATATAGGCTAAACCCGCTTCAAGTTCAGCCATGGCGCTTACATGTGTAAGCGCTGTTCCGGTTGAAAACGCTGCCATTAATGCGGCCCACTCGCGAGTTTCTGGTTGCGCTGCTTTAAAAATTCAAGCAAACCGCTCACTCCGCGTTGCGAAATAAGCTCACTAAATTGCTGCTGGTAGGTTTGCACCAACCAAGCACCGCCTACGTTGAGATCGTAGACTTTCCATACATTCCCTTTTTTCTCTAAGCGATAATCAAGACCGATGATCTGCCCCTGGTTAACAACCTTGGTGCGCACCACTACATCAGTTGCATCCGGCGCCATACGGAAAGGTAAGTACTCAATCTTCTGATCACGAATCTGCGATACAGCGCCCGAATAGGTATAAAACAATAAATCTTTAAATTGTTTGACTAATTCTGCTTGTTGCTGTGGCGTAGCTGCTCGCCAATGGCGTCCCATCACTAGACGAGTAGTACGCCCAATATCGGCATGCGGCAAAATTTTTTGATCAACCAACTGAGAAATTTTACCAATATCCCCCTGCTTAATGCCAGAGTCTTTTTTAATGCTATCGAGCACTTCAGTCGTGATGGCCTTAACCAGGCCATCAGGAGTACTGGTGTTAGCTGTACTGGCCTCGGCAGTGTGCGCCAGGGCCGTGTTACAAAACAAGCATAGTGCCGCATATACTGGCAGGAGCATTAATCTTAAAGTACTTTTCTTCATATGACTCACCCTTAAAAAAGACCTATCGTCAAAATTTATAGACTATCAAAAACGCAAATTTGGAAAATTCCTCAGAGGCGGCATGACTTGCTGGGCTGGAACTCGCCTATCAGTTGGCGTTGTTTTCTCGTCTAGCGTATTGGTCACCGCCCCTTGCGGCGCTAGTTCATCTTTTACCGCCTCTAGCTGAGGAGCAAGCGGAGCAGATGCAGCCCGCTCTTCTGGGTCTTCATATAGCGGTATATCCCCCTCATCATCTTCATACTCCGGTGGCGGCGGATTGCCATCATAAATTAAATATTGACGGCGCTGCAGGTAAGCATTGCGCACAAAAGAATATTTATCGAGCGCAGCATCTTCAAGTAAATCATTCGCCTGCAATAAGGCAGCGCGCGCATTGACCACGCGCAAACCGTATGACTGATTGCGCAGGGAAACTGGATCAATATAGCTCATAGGATCCACCTCACGGCCAACCAGCAACCCTGCAGTATCCCGTAGCGTGCTTGGACCCAATATCGGTAACACCAGATAAGGACCGGTTGATATGCCGTAATAGCCCAGCGTAAGCCCCAAATCGGCTTGGTGTTTTGGCAGCCCGGCGGCGCTTGCCACGTCGAATAAGCCACCAACGCCAAACAAGGTATTGATTGAGATCCGCATCAAATCTTCAGTGCCGGCGGTGAGTTTACCTTGCAGCAGATTATTCACCATCACAGATACATCGCCCAGGTTCGAGAAGAAGTTCGATACACTTACGCGCACCGCCTTAGGTAGAGTCCGGTTATATGCTTTTGCCACCGGCTTAAGCGCAAAACGATCGACGGTATCGTTAAACTCGAAAATGGTACGATTCATACCTTCAAGTGGGTCAGATTTTGAAGGCGCACGCACGCTAGTACACGCTGCAAGCCCTAATGCTAGTGCGCATATCGCCATCCGGCTAAGCTGCCAGCCGAGATCTGTAGCGGCTTTGGAGAGTTGTTTCATTTATTGACCTTCGGGCATTGCCCCGGACTCACTCGGCACAGCCGGCGCCGGCTTGTTTGCGCCAGCGTCTGCGGCTTTACCGTAAATAAATTGACTGATCAGTTTTTCGAGCACTACAGCAGATTGCGTCATCGTAATCGTATCACCCGCTTGCAGCATCTGCTCGTCGCCACCTGGCTCAAGCCCAATGTATTGCTCGCCAAGTAACCCAGCTGTCAAAATTTGCGCTGAACTGTCCTTTGGAAATTGGTATTGCCGTTGAAGATCAAGCGTAACCACTGCTTGATAGGTCACGCTATCAAAATCAATCCGCGCAACCCGGCCAACGTTCACCCCGGCACTTTTCACCGCTGCACGTAGCTTAAGGCCGCCAATATTATCGAATTTCAATTCAATTGGGTACGTAGATTGGAATGATAGCGAGCTCATATTACCTGCTTTGAGCGCTAAAAAGAGCAGCGCCAAAGCGCCCAGCACAACAAACAAGCCAACCCAGTAATCAAGCGTATTTTTTTTCATCATTTTGATCCGTTTAATTGCTAAACATCAATGCTGTCAACAAGAAATCAAGCCCCAGCACGGCCAAAGAAGCGAAGACAACAGTGCGTGTGGTCGCCCGCGCTACGCCTTCGGGCGTAGGCTTAGCTTCATAGCCTTGATATAAAGCGATAAAGGTCACTGCCAAACCAAACACAAAACTTTTCACCACACCATTGCCGATATCGCGCCAGACATCGACGCCGCTTTGCATCTGTGACCAAAATGCCCCGCTATCGACACCAATCATTAAGACCCCAACGCCATAACCGCCAAGAATGCCAACCGCGCTAAAAATAGCAGCCAAAATCGGCATTGCAATCACCCCGGCCCAAAAGCGCGGCGCAACCACAAACGATAGTGGATCAACCGCCATCATTTGCATTGCCGTCAATTGCTCACCCGCTTTCATTAGGCCAATTTCAGCCGTCAATGCAGTCCCCGCGCGCCCAGCAAATAGCAGTGCGGTGACGACCGGCCCCAACTCGCGCACGAGCGACAATGCGACAAGCAGGCCCAGCGCCTCTGCCGAGCCATAGCGGCTTAAAGTGTAATAGCCTTGCAAACCCAGCACAAATCCTACAAAAAGACCTGAGATGGCGATAATGACAAGCGAATAATTCCCCACAAAATGAATCTGCTGCATCACCAAGCGTGGCCGCTGTAATAAGCGCCAACCCTCACTCAGCAACCGTAGCCACATCCGCGTACCATAGCCCGCGCGACTTAGGCCATTGAGCACTGCGCGACCGAGCACGCTAATCATGAGCGTGCTCCTGCAGCCACCGCCAGACCAAAATCAGCGGCCAGCGGCGCGCCCGGATAGTGAAAGCCAAACGGCCCCTCTGCCGCACCATCAAGAAACTGGCGCACCGTCGGATCAGTTGAGGCACGCAACTGATCTGGGCTGCCTTCAGCATGGAGAGCACCATCTACAATGAAATAGACATAATCGGCAATGGCAAATGATTCCGGTACATCATGAGTCACTAGAATGGAGGTGGCGCCAAGCGCCTGATTTAAAGTGCGAATCAAATTTGCAGTAATGCCAAGCGAAATCGGGTCAAGACCAGCAAACGGCTCATCATACATAATTAATGTAGGATCGAGTGCGATTGCGCGGGCCAATGCAACACGCCGCGCCATGCCGCCGGAAATCTCAGCGGGCATCAAGTCGCGGGCGCCGCGCAAACCCACTGCATTTAACTTCATCAGCACTAAATCTTGCAGCACAGTTTCTGACAATTGAGTATGCTCACGCAAAGCGAACGCGACATTATCAAATACCGATATATCCGTAAACAGCGCACCAAATTGAAATAACATGCCCATTTTGCGGCGCAATGCATAGATCCCGGCCGTATCAAGCTTGCCAATATCTGCGCCCTCGAACAGCACTTGCCCGCGCCGAGCTCGCTCCAAGCCACCAATTAAGCGCAAAATTGTTGTTTTACCGCAACCAGAGCCGCCCATAACGGCCACCACCTGGCCGCGCTTAAAACATATATTTAAGTTTTTAAGCACAAGCCGCTCGCCATAGCCGAAATCTATGCCGCGCAGTTCAAGCAAGTTGTCAGAGTGGATATGAGGCACTGTATCACCCGAATTTTGAGTTCAGATTAGGGAACTGTAGATTATAAAGGAAGCCACTTTATCTTTTCTTTTCGTTTGTGTGTGCTTTATTTCGTTAGGAGTAACGATAGCATGGTTGAGAGGATGATCAAATTTGAGGAGGACATGCGTGCAACAAACCTAGCCAGAAAATACGCCCCCTCACCTGTAATATCATGGGATAGTTCATATTTTTCCGCTAGAGCTGTTGAAAATTGGTTACACTTTTGCCACTGCCCACAAAGCAGAATGCAGGTATCAAAGAATCATTTACCAAGGAGGAAAAATGAAACTGACCCGTATTTTTGCAACATGTGCCGTCTTATTGGTGGGCGCGGCCACCACTCATGCCCAAACCGCTGGTAATTTTATACTTGGTACTGGCTGGCTCCATTTGGACACTAGAGATAGCAGCCACCCCATGCGGACGACGTCCCCGGCAGCGCTCGCTAAAGTCTACGGGAATACAGGCGCCTCAGTTAATAACGCAAACACGTTTGGCTTATCGGGTCATTATTTCTTTACAGATAACATTGCAGGTGAATTCATAGTAGGCATTCCGCCGCGTTTCGATTTGAAAGGTGAAGGTGAATATGCAAGCTACGGTAAACTCGGTTCAGCACAGCAATGGAGCCCTGCGTTATTGCTCAAGTATTATTTTTTCAATGCACAGGCAAAATTCCGTCCCTATACAGGCCTTGGAATTAGCCGAGTCTGGTTCACTGATGCAAAACTGACTAACACCAATTTCGAGCAAAAAAGATTATACAAACTCCCTGGCACGGCAACTGACGTCTCGGCCGATAGCCAATGGACACCTATATTTAATGCCGGTTTCTCATATCAGTTAACAAAGCGCTGGTTCGCGGGTCTCTCAGTCTCGTACTTACCTTTGCGCACAACCGCCAAGATAAATACGACTGCCAATACGCCTATGGGACCAATAAGAATGACAAATGAGGCAGAAATTAAAGTGAATCCAATTATTACCTATCTTAACGTTGGTTATCGCTTTTAACCTTTGCCAGACTTAATTTAACTTATCTGTGCCACCACGCTATTAAGCCTGGTGGCATTTTTCTATATGCAGCCAAAGCACAATTAAATGAATATGTTTTGCGCAGCCTTTTTTAACCCTCATCCATTACAAAAAGACGACGATATTCTTTAAGTGCGTAACGATCTGTCATACCAGCAATATAGTGGGCGATAAGCCGTGGTTGCAACTCAGGATCATGACTTTGATACGGCGGAGGCAACAATCGATGATCACTTTTGAATGCATCAAAAAGCCCAGTAACCACGCGCTGCGCTTTGTTTGTCATCCGCATGACCTGATAATGGCGATACAGATTTTTAAATAAAAACTGCTTGAGTTTTAGCGCTTGTACGGCAATGGATGCGCTATGTCCAACCAGCGCCGGCGCGCGCCGCACTTCATCAGGCGAGAGTAGCGCATGGGCCTGTAATTTGATCGTGGTGGCCGTGATCAAATCAACGATCAGGGTGTTAATGATGCGCCGGATCGTTTCATGCACCAAACGACGCCCACTTAAAGCCGGCCAAGTAGATAACACCTCACGGTGATGCATGCGCCACAGTTCAAGTTCATCCAGTTGCTCAACCGTCAGCAAACCGGAACGCACGCCATCGTCAATATCGTGATTGTTATACGCTATTGCATCCGCAAAATTTGCAATTTGCGCCTCTAGCGTGGGCTGCTCTGCGCGTAAAAAACGCTCGCCGACGTCCCCCAAGCGTTGTGCATTTTCGCGAGAGCAATGCTTAAGAATACCTTCGCGTGTTTCAAACGTAAGATTGAGGCCATTAAAGCCCCCATAGCATTCCTCTAATTCATCCACGACCACCAGGCTTTGCAAATTGTGCTCGAAGCCGCCATATGCGCGCATACATTCGTTAAGCGCGTCTTGTCCGGCATGGCCGAATGGCGTATGACCCAAATCATGCGCGAGCGAGATCGCCTCAATCAAATCTTCATTCACCCGCAAATTACGTGCGATAGAGCGCCCAATTTGGGCAACCTCCAGGCTATGCGTTAATCGCGTGCGAAAGAGATCGCCCTCATGATTCACAAAAACCTGTGTTTTATATTCAAGCCGCCGAAATGCAGCAGAATGAATAATGCGGTCGCGATCTCGCTGAAATGCGGTGCGTGCTTCAGGCGCAGGCTCTGCATAACGGCGACCACGCGAAGCAGATGAGCGTGCGGCATAGGGTGCAAGGTGCGCTTCAAGCGCCACCAAATCAATCGGGGTGATTAGATAGCGGGATGTCTTGTCAACAGAATTCATTGCGCTCCACATTCATCAAAAAGACCATTGCATAGGAGCCCAGCAGATACCAGACCCATCATGATTCGGACTACGTGTTAGGTTTTTCAGCAGCAGTATCAGGCTGGGTCGAGGCCGTTAACACCGCCCGCAGAGTATGATCCGTGACACGCATTACAAACGCCTCTCCCAAGCGCTTTAATAAGATACAGTTAATGTGCTCAGCCTCAGTTTTTTTATCAACGCGCATTAAATCTAGATAACGATCAGAGCCTAATGTAGGGGCCTGCGTCGGTAAGTGCGCTGCCGCAATAAGCCGCTTAAGGCGTGTACGTGTTGCGCTATCAATCAATCCAAGCTGTTGCGACAAAGTAGCCGCCATCACCATTCCACACCCCACTGCCTCACCATGCAGCCATCTGCCATAGCCCAAGCCAGCCTCAATCGCATGACCAAAAGTATGGCCAAAATTAAGCAGCGCACGCCTTCCTTGCTCGCGCTCATCAGCCGCGACCACCTGCGCCTTAATCTCGCAGGAACGACGCACCGCTTCAATTGTTGCTGCCTCATCACCACGGTTGAGTGCATCAATATGTGTTTCAATCCAGTCAAAAAATGCGGCATCGGCAATCGCACCCGCTTTAATGATCTCCGCAAGTCCTGCTGCAAGCTCACGCGCGGGCAACGTACGCAGCACTGCCGTATCGGCAATCACCGCCTGCGGCTGATGAAAAGCGCCGAGCATATTTTTGCCCAGCGGGTGATTAATGCCTGTTTTGCCTCCTACTGATGAATCAACTTGCGCCAGTAAGGTGGTGGGTACTTGGATAAAGGGTACGCCACGCATATAGCAAGCCGCGGCAAAACCGGTGATATCGCCCACTACGCCCCCCCCCAGTGCAATCAGTGTGGTTTTACGATCAGCATGCTCCGCTAACAGTTTGGTAAAAATAAGATTGAGGGTTTCCCAGTGCTTATGTGCTTCGCCATCTGGTAGCACGATCTGGATCAAGCGCTTACCAAGCGGCGCAAGAGTTGACCTAAGCCGTGCTGCATAGAGCGGCTCAATGGTCGCATTTGTGATGAGCGCAACGGTAGAGCCCATTAGGTGCGGGGCAAAAAGCTCGGTGCGATCAAGCAGATGGTTACCAATGTGAATCGGATAAGCGTGCGCAGCAAGATCAACGTTAACTGTCAGCATGGTTAAAGATCGCCAGGATTTTTATTGGCGGTCCTCGGATCTGTAACAGCCGTGCGTTGTAGAATCAAATGAAGCAAAGTATGCATAGAAATCCTAGAATGGACTGTAATTAAAGCAATTCGAGTTGTGCTAGCACAGTATCAACCAATTGACTTGCAGCCGGCCGGCCGGTCTCAATGACAATGTGCGCACATTCACGATACAGGGGGTCGCGAATTGCATATAAATTGTCGAGTTGCGTGCGTGGATCATCGGTCTGCAATAATGGCCGATTTCTACTGCGACGCGTGCGTAACCATAAATCATGCGGGTGCGCATGTAAATAAATGACTGTGCCGCGGCTTTTTAAGCACTGACGATTTTCGGCATTTAAGATTGCGCCGCCGCCCGTTGCTAGCACAATCCCGGTATGTTGTGTAAGCTCATTGATCATTTTTGCTTCACGCTGCCTAAATCCTATTTCACCTTCATGCTCAAAAATAACCGGGATACAGGCGCCTGTCCGTACTTCAAGCTCATGATCGGAATCGAAAAAAGGTTTGTGCAGCTGTCTGGCCACGGCTCGCCCAATCGTGGTCTTGCCTGCGCCCATCAGGCCGATAAAAAAAAGGTTAAAGTGAAATTTGGAGTCTTGCAAAATCATCTCTCATCTTGGCTTAGATTCCGTCATGGTACGGCAAAGGTAACTGCGTCACTACGTTCGGTGTAATAAAAACCAGCAATTCACTCTTACGCTGATTATGAGTGCTATGGCGAAACAAGGTGCCTAATAGCGGAATCTCGCCAAGCCAGGGAACCCGCGCAACATCGGTGCGTTCATCCTGAATAAAAATACCACCCATGGCTACCGTACCGCCGTTTTCAACTTGGACCTGTGTGCGCACATGTTTCGTATTTACTGCAGGACCCGATTGTGTCTGCGTCCCAATACTGTCTTTAGAGACATCGACATCAAGTACAACATAACCATCCGGCGTAATATGGGGCGTTACCTCAAGCTTGAGGCTAGCCCGGCGAAACTGCACAGCCGAGACGCCATTGCCTACTTTCGCCTGGTAAGGCAACTCCGTACCCTGCTCAATCAGGGCTTGCACTCGATCCGCTGTCACCACGCGGGGGCTGGACAATATTTTCCCATATCCATCCGCTTCCAGCGCGCTTAACTCTAGAGCGAGCAGCCGGTTAGCGCCAGCACTAAAAAGGGTGAGTCCTGCACTCATTGCATCAAACCCTGAAAGGGGGCCTGCCGGCAAATCATAAATTGCACCATTGTTAGCGGCCAGTAATCCTCTCGGCACATTTTCACCCGCAGTCGCACCTAAGCGCGCTAGCCGCGCCCCTAACTCGCGGGAGAATCCTTCTTCTGCTTCGACAATCCGCACCTCAATGGCAACTTGCCGTAATGGCCGATCAATGGCTTTTAACAGTACCTGAATGTGCTCGATATGCTTAGCTAGGTCGGTCACTAAAAGCTGGTTGGTCCGGGCATCCGCTATGGCGGTTCCGCGTTTTGATAAAACGCGCTGGATACCGGCTCCGTGCAGCAGTTTGCCAACCTCGCTTGCGCGTTGGTAATGTAACTCAAAGAGATGGCTGATTAATGGCTCAAGCTCAGTCGCACGCGCATGAGCTTCAAGACGCTGCCGCTCTCGGCCAGCCAACTCTTCTACGGTAGCGACCCAAATAATATTGTCACGATTTTGCACCACTAAGCCATGCACATCCATTAGCATATCAAATGCACGACGCCACGGCACCCGGTCAAGCCGCATTGATACGGTACCTCGCACCTGCTCACTCGCAATGATATTCAAACCCGTGAAGTCCGCAAAGGCTTTTAATACGGCTGATAATTCAGCCTGATGAAACTCAATCGTAAGCGGTGCACTAGCATCACCTTTATCTTCATCGAGATTGGCTTGTGCTTGACAGGGGATTAAGCCAATGCCTGCTGCCACCACCCATAGCCATATAAGAGGCATCGCCTGGCGTAGCGTATGCGGCATAAAGGCCATCAGCTGGCCTCTCGTAGCGAAAGTGTCCGTATCAAACCTGACCCTTGCGATAAGAATAGCGAAGAGGTATCAATTCTTGTCACCACCTCACCATTTAATTTTTCACCTGTGCGCAGTAGAACAGAACCCGCAGGCGAATGCACCAGCGCCGCCCGCGTACGCCCACGTTCAAGTATGCCAATGAGCCGTAATGTTAAATTGGCCGATGGCGGTGGTATTTGCGTTAAGGTAGACGGATTGAGTTGGCGATGGATAGAAGATGAAGCTTGAGATGCAACGCCACGGTGCTCCTGGATCAACGGGTGTAATGGGTCATATGCAACCGCCGGTGCTGGCCTAGATTGCATCACGCCAATGAAAATTAAAGAGACTAACGCTGCTGACAACATGCTGTACCTACGGTACTGACGCAAACAACGCGCCCGTACATATCGATACGGCAGCAGATTAAAACCGCCTACCGCAAAATCCTCGCTCGCTATGCGGCGCCGCAATAAACGAGAACCTTCTAGCCAGTTTATGCGACTGGATAATTTCATAACATCCAGCGCAATGCAAGACCAAATACCACCGCAAAGGGTGCGGTAGCTCCCAATTCAGGCCTGGCCCATTGCGCACTGCCGGTGCCTCTATGGCTCCGCACCCCAGTGCTGCCATGAATGCCGCGGCGATTGCCATAATGCCGATTGCAACAGGCTAGCGGATCGAATTCAATCACTGGGCAGCCTAACACAACGCTCAATTCATCGATTGTCCTGCCGGCCATCAGCAACGTCTCAACCTCCCCTGCAATTAAGACATATACAGGCTGGATCATTTTGATCAAGTCGTGTAATGCTGTCATAAAAGCCGGGGTAGCTAAATCAGCAGGTGAAAATTTGAGTTCACGTTCAATCGCCCCCCCGCATAGCAACCACATGCGCCCACTATCCGTACCTAGCCAAATGGCTCCGTAGAACATGTCTGCCCGACCGGTCTGCATACCGGCAAAACGACAGGCGCGTAAGGCAGCAGCATCTGCCCCGTCGATTGCATGCAACATCATCCCTGCTTGAGCCGCGGCTTCAAGCCGCACTTCCACATAGCGACGCGGAGTGGCCACAATGGTGAGCTGATCTGGCGCACCGGCGGGGTCTGCGCGGAACCAATCCACTGATAATGCAGCCGCCTCAATACCAGCTAAATGCTCTGCCTGAGCCAACACTGCTGACTCAAGCGCGTCAAGTGCTGTATCGGATTGTGTCGTCATCACGCTCTGCGGCGCGAGCATGGCAATCGATAGCTGCTGTAACAATGCCGCCGTAGCAGGCAACGCCATAGCAACGCGGGCAGCAGATAAGGCTCGCTTACATCGACAGGCAAGCAGCGCTTCAGTTAATGCTGCTGCGATGGCAGCAGGATCCATAAAATCCGCCCCCGCCACCATCCCGGCAGGCAGCGCACAAACGCCAATATGTTCAATGCGGATTTTTGCGGCAGCCAGCAACCGACGGCTTAGCACCATGACCCGCAATTGCTTGGGACCCGCTTCGATCCCTAGTGCAAAACGGCGCGCAACGCTAGCCATAGAAATTCGCATCAAGTGTCCTTGAGTTTTAAAATAAAAATTTGCTCTTCATTTATTGACTTAATTTTGCCAATAAATAGGGACAAGAAATACTCAGCTAAATGGCTAGTTTATCGGTGGCGTATTAGAGCCAGCTAGAACCGTCAAAATCCCCGATAAGAGTAGATTTGAGAAGAAAATTACAAAATAGCGACGTTAACCAGACTAAAATCACTTTAAAAGTACACGCAACCTGACAGCAGGTGGCTATAATCCACTGTCCCTCTTTTATCATTTTTATGGCTTCAAAATCTCCCCCCTCCTCGCGCCCACGCCCTGCCCGCTCGCCTTGGCTGGTTCTGTTTCTTTGGTTAAGCGGAGCAGCCGCTACGCTGGCGACAATCGGTACATTGCTGATTGCTTATATGCTGATCGTCATGCTGCCCAAGCTACCTTCACTTGAAGCACTGACTGATTACCAGCCCAAAGTGCCCTTGCGAGTCTATACGGCCGATCATGTGCTAATTGGTGAATTTGGCGCCGAGCGACGCCATCCTGTACGCTTTGAAGAAATCCCTGAGGTCATGAAAAAAGCGGTGCTCGCCATTGAAGATTTCCGCTTTTACGATCATCACGGAGTTGATTTCATCAGTATTTTGCGCGCCGGCTTAGCGGATATTTTGCATGGTAGCGCAGCCCAAGGCGCGAGCACCATTACCATGCAAGTTGCGCGCAACTTCTTTTTATCAAGCGAAAAAACCTATACGCGCAAACTCTATGAGATGCTGCTCGCCTATCGGATTGAGGCAACGCTGACCAAAGATCAAATCCTTGAGGTCTATATGAACCAGATTTTTCTGGGCCAGCGTGCCTATGGATTTGCCGCTGCTGCGCGGGTCTATTTTGGCAAAGATATCAAAGATATTACGGTGGCCGAGGCAGCCATGCTAGCTGGACTGCCTAAGGCCCCTTCCGCCTATAACCCAATTGTTAATCCAAAACGGGCAAAAATTCGGCAGACCTATATTTTAAAGCGCATGCATGACTTACGATACATTGATGCGGCACAATATCAGGCAGCGTTACGGGAGACCTTGCGAGTCAAAGGCTCAGGTAAAGAATTTAGCGTTCATGCAGAATACGTCGCAGAAACGGTGCGCCAAATGATGTATGCACAATATCAGGATGAAATTTACACGCGCGGGCTTAACGTAGTGACAACGATTGACTCTGCCGAGCAAGATGCGGCGTACCGAGCAGTCCGTAAAGGCGTCTTAACCTATGAGCGGCGCCATGGCTATCGTGGGCCAGAAACCTATATTGATTTACCGGCTGAACCGGAAGCGCGCGATCAAGCCATTGCGAATGCCTTACTAAATGAACCCGATAATGGAGAACTCAAGGCAGCCGTCGTGACCGCCGTCCGCGCAAAAGAAGTACAGGCCGAGCTATTAAGTGGCGACACCATCACAATTACCGGTGAAGGTTTAGCCTTTGCCGCGCGTGCGCTCACGACACAAGCGTCAAACACTAAGCGCATCAAACCAGGAGCCGTGATTCGGGTCACTCAGGCAGCTAATGCTAATTGGTCAATCACCCAGCTCCCTCAGTTAGAAGGTGCTTTGGTATCACTGACCCCGCAAAATGGCGCAATCCGCGCCTTAGTCGGCGGGTTTGATTTCAATAAAAATAAATTTAACCATGTCACGCAGGCTTGGCGGCAACCGGGTTCGAGCTTTAAACCCTTTATTTATGCAGCATCGCTCGATAAAGGCTTGGGCCCAGCCACACTGATCAATGATGCTCCGCTGTATTTCGCTGCGAAACAAGCCGGTGGCCAGCCTTGGGAACCCAAAAATTATGGTGGCCGCTATGATGGCCCAATTAGCCTACGCACCGCCCTAGCAAAATCAAAAAACCTGGTCTCGATCCGCATCCTAGACTACATTGGCCCTAAATATGCGCAAGAGTATCTTACGCGCTTTGGCTTTGATGCCGATAAGCATCCTGCTTACTTGCCCATGGCGCTTGGCGCTGGACTCGTAACGCCGCTGCAGATGGCTACCGGTTATGCTGTTTTTGCAAATGGCGGCTACCACGTCAATCCTTATTTGATTGCCACTGTCACCGACCAGCGCGGGATCGTTATTTCACAAGCACAACCACTGGTTGCCGAAAGCAACGCCCCCCGCACCATCAGCGCTCGCAATGCTTACTTGATGACCAATCTATTACATTCTGCGGTGCAAAGAGGTACCGGCGCACGTAGCAATGTGCTTCATCGCACCGACCTGGCAGGCAAAACTGGCACCACTAATGATTCGCACGACGCTTGGTTTGCGGGCTTTCAGCATGAGTTGGTCGCAATTTCTTGGCTAGGATATGACCACCCTAAAAGCCTAGGCGATCGAGAAACGGGCAGCGGCCTAGCCCTGCCCATGTGGATCGACTACATGAGCCGCGCCTTGCCACGTCTTGCCGTATATTCATGGCCCCGGCCCAGTAGCGGGATTACCGAAATCGACGGTGAACTTTTTTATGATGATTTTTTGCCAGGGCATGGTTTTGTTGCCCATATTGATACGAGCCAATCCCTGCTTACCGGCGAGGGAGGGGCAATTTCTGGCGCAAACATTGGCGTGAGTGAGACAGAAAAACGGGATATTATGGACTTGTTTAAGGGTCAATAAAGTCGCTGAAGGTGGCTTGCCTCTTTGCATTTTGAGGGGCAACCGCCACCCATCAACCCTCAGACAACTCAATAGTTACGCCCGCTTGCTCGCTTGCATAGCGTGACAAGGCGGCAAATAATTCAGTGCCATTGCGCGTGTCAAGCCAAGCTCCGTCTTGTTGCCGGTAGTGAAAACCGCCGGCTTTCGCCGCCAACCAAATTTCTTGCATGGCCGCTTGTAAATTAACAATGATCTTGCTACCGTCTTCAAATTCTAGAGTTAATACATTGCCATTACGCTCATATTCGACCTCAGCCCCGCTTGCATCCAGCGCGGATTCGATTGCATCTAGCGTTGCCTCAGCAAACGCAAGGTATTCTTTATGATTGGTCATGCTACACTTCCCCGCTTCAATTTTCCGAGTTTAGCTATGCAGACTATTTGCAAAGCCAGCGCAATTGTAACGGTTTTCATGGCGCTTGCCGCTTGTGGACAACGCGGGGCACTGTATTTGCCAACCGTGCCGCCGTTACCCGAGCCTGCTGCCGCCCCACAGGCGGCGAGTCCGTTAAAAAATACGCCAGCCGCATCACCGCTCAAACCACTGGCTCCATTCTCTTCCAGCAGTCACTAATAAATGCTTGATAACGCTTTTGAATATATTAACGCCGAACTGCATGCAGAAAGCGTCCCGCTTACACTGCTTGCACGACAATTTGGCACACCGCTTTACGTTTACTCGCGTGCCGCCTTGACCCGCGCGTATCAAGCGTACGCGCATGCGTGCGCAGGCCATAACGCAAAGGTTTACTATGCCGTCAAAGCCAATAGCAATCTCGCTGTGCTCGATGTCTTTGCAAGGCTAGGGGCGGGCTTTGATATCGTATCAGGCGGCGAGTTAGCGCGTGTGCTCAAGGTTGGCGCACACGCCGACAAAATTGTTTTTTCAGGCGTCGGTAAAAGTGTCAGCGAAATGCAAGCGGCACTGACTGCGGGCGTCAAATGTTTTAATATTGAATCGCTCCCTGAACTACACCGCTTGCACGACATTGCAGCCAATACAGGTAAAACAGCACGGGTGTCATTGCGCGTCAATCCAGACGTAGATGCAAAAACGCATGCGTATATTTCGACAGGGCTTAAGTCAAATAAATTTGGCATTGCTTTTGATGAAGCGCGTGCGGCCTATCGTACAGCGGCGTCAATGAAATCGCTCGAAATCATGGGTATCGACTGCCATATTGGCTCACAAATCACTGAAATCGCGCCTTATCTCGATGCGCTAGATAAAATGCTCGAGCTGATTGAATCGATTGAAGCAGACGGCATCAAAATCTCTCATCTCGATATGGGGGGCGGCCTTGGCATTTGCTATGACGCCGAAACGCCGCCAGCGATTAGCACATTTGTGCACACTCTACTGAGTCACCTTGCCAAGCGAGGTCACGGACATCGTGAAATTCTATTTGAGCCAGGCCGCTCATTAGTTGGCAACGCAGGTATCTTGCTGACAAAAGTTGAATATTTAAAACCTGGCGCAGCCAAGAACTTTGCGATTGTAGATGCCGGTATGAATGATCTTGCCCGGCCCGCAATGTATCAAGCCTATCATGATTTAATCCCCGTTCTTCAACACCGCGACAACACGCCACAGGTGCTCTACGATGTGGTCGGGCCGGTTTGCGAAAGTGGCGATTGGCTTGGTCGCGATAGGACTCTGGCTCTTAAGTCTGGAGATTTACTTGCTGCGCGCTCGGCTGGCGCGTATAGCTTTGCGATGAGTTCAAATTACAATACACGGCCACGCGCAGCGGAAGTGATGGTGGCAGGGGAACACGCCTATTTAGTGCGTGCACGCGAAACAGTTGAACAATTATTCGCGGCTGAAATAAGACTACCGGATTAAAACTGTAAGGGAAACTCCGGCAGATGGGGTTGGTACACCCCATCTGCCCTCCCGCTCAGCAATCAAGACATGGTTGATATGCCTTTACCACCGCATCGACACCACGTTAAGATACAGATAATTACAGCTGCCCATAACTATGCAGACCAGACAAAAACATATTCACCCCCAAGAAAGCAAACATCGTCACCAGTAAGCCAATCAGCGCCCACCAAGCCGCCAAGGCGCCGCGCAAGCCCTTAATCAGCCGCATATGTAGCCATGCTGCATAGTTTAGCCAGACAATTAACGCCCAGGTTTCTTTAGGGTCCCAACTCCAGTATCCACCCCATGCATCAGCTGCCCATAGCGCACCAAGAATGGTGGCGATGGTAAAAAAGGCAAAACCCACAGCAATTGATTTATACATCAAGTCATCTAGCACAACCAAAGCTGGCAAACGATCAACCCATACGCCGTAGCGTTTGAGCAAGGCCGCGACGGCAACCATCGCGGCTAGCGCAAAACTGGCATAACCAATGAAGTTCGCTGGCACATGAATTTTCATCCACCAACTTTGCAAGGCGGGTACCAGAGGCTGAATTTGTTGAGCCTCGCGCGCAGCAGCGTACCATATTAAAAAACCCACGGCCGCACTGATCACAAGCAGCACAAAGGCGCCTAATGCGCGCGTTTGATAATGCATCTCATAGTACAAGTAAAAAAGTGCCGTCAACAGACAGAACAATACAAAAACTTCGTAGAGATTTGAAATTGGGATATGGCCAATATCTGCACCAATCAAATAAGACTCATACCAACGCACCATCATCCCCGTAAAGCCTAATAACACAGCTGCCCAGCACAGCCACGAGCCAAGCTTAGCGCCCACGGTTGAGCGCGCCAGTAAGCCGCCCCAATAAAACACCGTTGCCAGTAAAAAAAGGGTGCTCATCCACAAAATTGCGGATTGGCTCGATAAGAGATACTTTAAGAAAAAAACTTGATCCGCTCGCGCCAGCTCACCGTGATAAAAAGTAATAGCTAAATAGGATAGAACTGCGATGAGTGTCAGCAACACGCGCACTGGCTTCCAATACCAACCCAGCACCCCAAAAACCGGTACCGCTGCCAGTAAAATAGCCTGCTCGTAGTAGTCCATACTATGACCATACTGCATGAGTGTAAAAATGGCACCGGCAATCAGCGCTCCTAAATAGAGCCAATCAAACGGCGTAAGTCGGTTTAATCGCGTTTGCATAGGAAAAGCTTCTGGGCTTGACGGCGTAGACAGGCCGGTTTTGATAGGCGACTTAGTGGCATGTAAATTTTCCATCATTTAACTTCAAAGAGTGTCAGGTATATTGAGGGTTCTGCCAACTTGATGACGTAGTTGGACAAATTCGTTTTCAAAATCGAGGGTTCTACGAGCAGCAGACATGGCCATTAATACTGTTGTGCCAGCGTCATGTTCACTCTCTTTTAGCCAAAACCATACACGTCGTTCGCGCACATAAAACATAGCGAACACACCGAGCACCAGTAACAGACTACCAAAGTAAACAATCTTTTTTCCCGGCGAACGCGTCACTTGAAAAACCGAAGCTTTTACTTCATTAAATGAGTCAAGTTGCAAAAAAACCGGAGCGCGGTAGAAAAAACTATCGGATAAAGCGTTGATGGCTGATTGCACAAAGCGGCCATTAGCCGCATTCTCTACATTAGGTATCAGTCCCGCTCGCTCACGCACAATTTGCCAAAGGTCCCAAAACGCCCCTTCTAGCGTACGCAATAATAACTCTACCGCTTTTGCTTGCTCGGCTTTAGGCACAGAGGATTCGATAAACTTCGCCAACGCAGCAAATCCTCCTGCCGTATCTGCACCGTCATTCTGGATGGCTTGAGCCAGCGCCTGATCCCCAGCAAAAAGACCCAATACACGCGCCGCACTTCGCTCCAGCTGCAATTGCAATGGTGTCCCCGGCTGAGCTAAACGCGCCGCAAAACGCTTGGCGGCAGCTATGCGCAAGAGCGGGTTTTGCAACGCTGCGCGCAATTGCATCCAGGTCTTCACCGTATGCTCCGTATCGGCTGGAATGCGCAGATAGCGAAAAGGCTGCTGCGGGTTTTCGCGCATACCCGCTAAAAACACCCACTCGCCATCAATTTCAAGCGGCAGCATGTAATGATTGAATTCCCGCGCTTGGCCTGTGGTATCCCGTATCTTATATTGTACAGAAGGGCCTATATTGCGTAGCGTTTGCGGTTTAGACGTTTTAGCGCCAGACCCCAGCCGCTCATCAAAGGCCTCTTTCAATGAGCGGCGGGTAACGCCACGTACATCGGCTTTACCGTCGGCATCGGCAATATTCTCAACATTAATGGCGCGGAAATCGGTCAATTCGAGGGTTGCTCCGTCACTCGTTAAGGACAGCGAGCTATTAATGTGCCCTTTTAACGGAAAAGACCGCACCTTTGAACCCACCATCGGATAAGCCGTGAATTGCACACTTGACCCACCATCCTCAAAACTCGATTGATAAATGGCAATACCACGGTAAATAAAAGGTTTGTTCACTTCAATACGAGCTGCAATAGGCTGCTGACTCGTTTTATCCAAAACGACAATATCGCTGACAAAGCGTTTGGGCATCCCAGTTGAATAATATTCAACGATAAATTGATTAAGTTGGAGGGTGAATGGCAAATCTTGGATCAGCGTACCATCCACTTGATTCAGAATGGCAGTGGATACATGCTGACCTTCAGGTACCCACGCATAGCCACGAAAGCTTGGATTCGACGTACTTAGCCGGTGCTTAGGCGCAATTTCAGCAATCACTGCATTGCCTTGCAATGGGGATTTATCAAATAGCCACATTTGTAGACGCACCGGTAAATTACTATCAAGTAACCCACCGATACAAATCACCACAATCGCCAGATGCGCAAAGATATAGCCCAACTTGCTCAAGGCGCCACGCTTGGCGGCGATCAGCAAGCCACCGTCGTTTTGTTTTACTTTATAGCGATAGCCACTCGCCTTAATCAACCTTTGAAGGCGTGCGGCGGTCTCCGCAGGAGCATGAGCCCCCTCAAAATTAGCCCGATGCCCGAATGCGCGTAAGCTATTTTCTTGCACCCGATCTTTCCAACTGCGCATCTCAGCAATCATGTGTGGGCCATTACGCCATAAGCACAACGAGAGCGAGACAACTAGAAACAAGAGGATTGCGCTAAACCACCAAGAACTATAGACATTGTATAGGCCCAGTGAATGAAAAATTTCAGCCCAGAATGGGCCGAACTGAGCAACATAATTAGGATAGGGCTCTTGTTGCTTAAGCACTGTGCCAATAATGCTCGCGATCGCGAGCACCACCAATAAGGCAATCGCAAAACGCATCGAACTGAGTAATTCAATGGTGTTTTTCGATATAGGGCGTTTTGTCTTGAGCGGAGTATTTGAATTCAATTTCACAGACTAGCCTCGCCTGCTCTGCACAAAATCGCTGATCGCCGCTGAGCCAGGCAAGCATCGGCACCTAATTTAATTCGGCCTTTGCCAATTGGAGTGTAGCCGTTCACGGCTTTTCGATGCTGCCACAGAACATATTCGATTGGTTCAGATAGACTAAATCGCGCACATTTTTGCGGGAAAATTGTCGAATGCGCACATTTTTGCGATAAAATTGTCGAATGCGCACATTTTTGCGATTTCGCGCTCATTTTTGCGATAAAAATATTAAACACGCTTACTTTTGCTATTTCGCATCCATTGTTGAGTCAATTCAATGACCTATTATGACTTATCAACCCAACAGCCTGTAGGATATACGTGGCTAGTTGAAGCATATCAATTGAAAACACGCCCCCATTGGCGCCAGTCTTTCATCAAAAGCAACGTTCAATCACGTGAAACCCTCAATCGTGCCGACCATTTACAGCAAAATTTTCGTCAAAGTTACGCGCCAGAAAACACTATTTTAGGTCATCTTGAGTTTGCTTTGCGATATGAAGGCATCAATCTCGAAATTTTAAGCCGCCTCTTTATCCAAGACGGCAAAACACAATTGGAAACGGCCTTACAAAAATCAGCTCAAACGCATAGCTTAAGACGGCTCGGCTTCTTGTATGAAGGATTGACCAACACACGGCTTAACGCACCAGATACAAATAAAAAAAGTGCTTACATTAAACTAGCTGACAACAAACTCTATGTGAATTACAACAAATCCGTTCGTAGCGAACGGTTCCGCATTGAAAATAACCTTATAGGGAGCTTCCAATTTTGCCCAATCGTACGGCGCACACCTACTATCCAAAAACTCTTAGAGCAAGATCTGGCAGGTGCCGTCAATCGCGCGCTCATGCGCTACAACCCACGTAGCCTCGAGCGAGCCGCTGCCTGGCTCTATTTGAAAGAAACCCAATATTCATTTGATATTGAACGAGAAAAACCAAGCGGCAACAAAACCGAGCGTTTCATGCAAGCACTGCGTGAAGCAAGCGACCCCCAGCCGGTGACACAAGAACGTTTGTGCTTACTCCAAAATATTGTGGTTGATGCACGTTTTCGCGAGGTAGGCTATCGTAACAGCCAAAATTATGTTGGCCGAGAACTGAATAATGGGCTCCATCGCGTCGATTTCCTGCCACCTCGCCCCGAGGATATTCCTTCACTGATGGAGGACTGGATCGCTTGGACCAATCACCTAGCCGAAGAAGACGGAATAGCGGCCCCCATCGCGGCTGCATTAGCTGCTTTCTCTTTTGTTTTCTTGCATCCATTTATGGATGGCAACGGCCGTATTCACCGCTTCCTCGTGCATGAAGTACTGACACGCCGAGGCTTTACTCCACGTGGGTTTATCTTACCCGTATCAGCCGTGATGAAAGCTCGGCTAGATGAGTATATTTGTGCGCTAGAAGCCTTCTCAAAACCATTAAAACGCTTAACCGATTACTATCCGATCACACCCGATATTCCAGCACGAGGAAACGATGCATTACTGTATCGGTATTTCGATGCAACTCCACAGGTCGAGTTTTTATTATTGTGTTTAAAGCAAGTGATCGAGAAAGATCTTGAACAGGAACTCCAATTTTTACTTAAACGCGACACCCTCTATGCAAAGCTAAATGAAGAATTCGATTGGCCAGGAACAGCGCTTGATAAATTTATTATTTTTGTCCATCAAAATCAAGGAAAGTTGTCCAAAGCTAAACGTGATAAATATTTCTCTTATCTAGAAGATACTGAGATTTTAAGATTTGAGGAAATTTATGACGATGTTTTCAAAGCCATGCCTCCAGAAGCTTAGCGCAGACCCGCAATATACTCTGCCAGCGCCTTAATTTCTTTGTCTGATAAACGCTCTGCAATCGCCTGCATAGGATCATTGTTAGCCCGTTCACCTTGTTGAAAGGCCTGCAATTGCGTGATCGTGTAATCTTGCCATTGGCCAGCTAAGCGCGGATATTGTACTGGCATGCCAGCGCCCGTTGGGCCATGGCATGCGGCACAGGCTGGCACGCCTCTCTCGGCGATGCCGCCACGCCAGATTTGCTGGCCATGCGCTGCCATCTTCTGGCTGTGCGCAAAAGCGAGCTTTTCTGGCAAGCCAGCAAAATAAGCTGAGACATCCCACATGTCTTGTTCAGACAGTACTGAGGAAAAGCTTGCCATAATAGGATTGTTGCGTTTTGGCGCTTTGTCACCGGACTTAGTTTTGTAATCAAGTAACTGTTTATACAGATATTCAACATGCTGACCAGTAAGATTAGGCGCGAGACCGGTTGCCCCGCCGCCCTCTACGCCATGGCAGGAGATACATACCTGGCTTGCAATTGCTTGACCACGAGCAGTATCTATTTTTACTGACATATTGTGCGGGTAGGCCGCCGTTGTGTACGCCACTAATCCCACCCACATCACTCGCCAGAACTTGTATGGCCGGCTCATAGAACCTCCTTGTCTCGTTTTGTTGTTGCCTCTCAAAACCGGTCTAATAGGCTTTTTACTTGATTTTTATATTATACAATAAGGACTTTTCCAAGGTTTATAAACAGCCACCATAAGCTTATGCCGGTTTAAGTTAAACCACCACGTGGCAGCTGGCGTCAAATGGGGGTAAGTTTTTTCTACCGCCTTCAAGGCACACATTTATGTCTTTCTTGCTTCACCAAGCGCGGTTTCTTGTTACCGTCAATCATTTACGCGATCTGCCTCCATCGCCATTACCAGAAGTCGCTTTTGCCGGCCGTTCTAACGCTGGCAAGTCAAGTGCGATTAACGTACTGTGCAATCAAAGGCGGCTTGCTTTTGCTAGCAAAACGCCGGGACGTACGCAGCATATTAATTATTTCTCAGTCGGCCCGGCCGATCAACCTCGCGCCCATCTGATTGATTTACCCGGCTATGGCTACGCTGAAGTCCCGGCTAGCGTGCAGATACATTGGGAGCAATTACTCGGCGGCTATCTACAGACACGGACACAGTTATGCGGTTTAATTTTACTGATGGATGCACGCCGCCCATGCACGGAGCTTGATTGGCAGATGATCGATTGGTTTGCCTCAACCGGCAAGCCGATTCATATGCTGCTCACTAAAGCCGACAAATTGACCCGGCAAGCCAGCATTAATACGCTCCGCACGGTACAGCAAAAGCTCGCTGAATACACCATGCGATTAGGCCTGCCGAATCAACTCACGGTACAACTCTTTTCAACTCTAAAGCGGGTGGGTCTCGATGATGCGCAACACACGATCGAAGCATGGTTGAAACCGGCTCATCAAACCTAAAATAATGGTGTAAAAATGAGCAAAAAAAAGCCGCCGTCAAAGCGGCGGGAAAAAGCCTGTCAATTAAGTAGCAGGCTCCCGCTCAGGGAGGAGAAGCGGGGAGCGTATGTACTATCTACAACGCTCGTCTTCCATAATATATCAATTTTCCCAAGAAATTCAGAATTTACCTTCCAATTTATGCTATGAGCGCCTACCCTGTCTATCGATCACGCCGGATGCGTGCCAACGAATTTTCTCGCCGCTTGCTATGTGAGAATGTTTTGACCAGTAACGATCTGATTTATCCAGTTTTTATCGTTGACGGTCATCAGGTACGGCAAGCTGTGCCGTCAATGCCTGGGGTTGAACGACTGTCAATTGATCTGTTGCTACCGGTGGCGCAGCAATGTGTTGAGTTGCGCATCCCCGTGTTGGCGCTTTTTCCAATGATTGAGCCCTCTTTGAAAACACCTGATGGCCTAGCGGCAACACAGGCTGATGGTTTAATTCCGCGCGCCGTACGTGAATTGAAAAAGGCGTTTCCAGAATTAGGTGTGATGACCGATGTCGCACTCGATACTTACACCAGCCATGGGCAGGATGGTGTGATCAATGAAATGGGCGATATTCTCAATGACGAAACCATTGAAATTTTAGTTAAACAAGCCTCTGTGCACGCTGCAGCCGGCGCCGATATCATTGCCCCATCGGATATGATGGATGGCCGGATTGGAGCGATTCGCGCAATGCTTGAGAGCGAAGGATATCGCAACACAAAAATTATGGCCTATGCCGCCAAATATGCTTCTGCCTTTTATGGTCCATTCCGGGATGCCGTAGGATCGGCCGCCCAGCTTGGCAAAAGCAACAAAATGACGTATCAAATGGATCCGGCCAATAGCGATGAAGCATTGCGTGAAGTGGCGATGGATATAGAAGAAGGCGCTGATATGGTGATGGTGAAGCCAGGTATGCCTTACCTCGATATCGTGCGGCGCGTGAAAGATGAGTTTCGTTTCCCAACTTATGTGTATCAAGTAAGCGGTGAATATGCGATGCTAAAAGCGGCCGCTCAAAATGGCTGGCTTAACCATGATCAAGTCATGCTTGAGTCGTTACTGGCTTTTAAACGGGCAGGGGCAGACGGTGTCTTAACTTATTTTGCATTAGATGCGGCAAAATACTTGCGCGCCATTGGATAAAAAACCCTTTATAACCCTCAGGATTACCCACAAATTTGTCGGAAGAATCGCTAGAGAAGTCAGAATTTAATTTAACGCATCTACCGGCCACGGAAGGTCTGAGCTATTGCAGCAACAAACATGTACGTGGATTCATGATGCACAGTATGTTGGCAGTTACCCCGAAAGGATTGCCACTAGGCATACTGGGAATGAAAGCGTGGGCACGCAATCTGAGTGAGTTGGGCAAAAAGAAACAGCACGTTAAGAAGCCGATTGATAAAAAAGAAAGCGTGAAGTGGCTCGAGGGCGTAAAGCAATTGACGGCCCTCAAAGCTGGATGCCCTAAAACGCACATGATTAGCGTGTGTGATCGCGAGCAGATATTTACGAATTATTTGTTGCACCGCGTCCAGATGGAGTCGATTGGTTAATTCGTGCCTCTTGGAATCGCAAAGTGGATCATCCTGATCAATACTTGTGGAAAGCGATGGCATCTGCTCCCGAATTAGGCCGTATAGAACTTAACGTGCCTGCTCGTAGCAACTGTGCATAGCGCATCACTCAACTGGCCATAAAATTTGTGGCAACCCCATCAAGTTTAGGTTAAATCATTTCACACAATTTCACTGTATTTCACGCAATTTCACTATATTTCACGCAATGCTTTGACTACATGCCAGACGAGGGAGCGGCTATCACCTTCGCGTTTAATGAACCCTGCTTCTTCTAATTTCGCCAAATCAATTTGTACCATTCTCCTGCTAGGTGCATTCGCTAATTTTTCTACCACTTGAGCGCTATTGAGCGGTAATGCTTCTAACACTTTTAATATCTCCTGTTGACGTGGAGTCGGCGTAGGAAGCTCAATAGATGGGCTTATATGAATAGGATTTTTAAACGTCAAAATAACCGTAAAGCTACCTGTTGATTCTACAAATCTAGGTGACGGATTGCCTGCTGCTTTACAAAAATCTATCATTTCCTGCGTGCCACGCCCCCAACGCTCAATCATCCTACATATATAGAGGACATTCGCAATAATAGGATTGCGCGGATGGGAAGTGTGTTGCTGGGTTAACTCAGCAAGTGCGATATCGGCTGGAAGGCGTCCTGAGCTCGATATTTCTATTCGATCATCATAAGCAGCTAAGCTGATAGCACCGCCAGGAGAACTGTAATCTCGATGGCATAGCGCGTTAACCAACGCTTCTCGCAATACCTGATAAGGAATAGCGGATGTGTCTATTCTAAAGGGACTGTGTTCTTCTACCTTACCTGCTACTGGCAGATGATTGCGTAGAAAAATAATCGCGTGTTCATAAAGGTCGAATATATTCCCGCGTATGGCTTTGTTATCAATGAATTCTTTTTTATGGATTCCTTTAAAGCGCGCTAATCTCAGTTCAGATTGAATAAATTGCTTACGCTCATTTTTACAAAATAAAATGACTGCAGCATTCGTTAGTGAATCATGTGCAATTAAATTTAGTTTCTCTAATATTTCTTGAATACTAGCACGCGCTGCGATATGCCCCAAACGCTGTTCGCTAACGGCGATACTGACCGTACTCAGGATGCGCTCCTCATCTAAATCTGCAATAGTGCAATCATTATTTGTTAATTTTTCCCAAGTGAGCACTGTGGATTTTCTGTTGTATAGCAGTTGTTCATATCTTTCTCTTGGCATGCGAATTGTGGTGGACTGATTACGCAAAAAAGGACGACTATCGTAAAAATAGGGAGCATTTGCTCCAGACGTTGCAACAAGCACAATAAGTTGGATTTCTTGGTCCTTTTTTAGCGGGACATAGTAGGTCTTGATCTCAGCATACGGCTCTATTTTGTTAATTTCGCGTGCGATGTCTTGGTGCGTTTGATCGGTGACGTTCTGTCCTATTATTTCGCCGTTATCTTTAACTCCAATTAAAACCGTTCCCCCTTGAGTATTTAAGAAGCCACACAGTGTTTCAAAAGCGGCTTTTAATTGGGCTGTTGAAGTTTTAAATTCAACCGTTTCAGATTCTCCCCGCGTGATCAAGGATCTAAGTTGATCAATGTCCATTAATACAGCCTTTATTCGTCATGATATCCAGCGCAAACTATTGCATATCCAAGCTTTCTTTGCATGCATTTAGTCAATTGACTGGGGCAATCGCATAGCAAAAAATAAACTATACAAGCAAAAAATAGCTTTTATATTTCATTTGTGAGGTGCTGTCAAATTTTTATTCCACAGTACCCGCTCACTAAAAGCCGTCGTTTTTTCTAGCCTACAGCCACTCTCGCACATTCCTCTGCCCATAAAATTACCTGGCTTTCCAAAAAAGGGAAAACAGCCCCACTTAAAAAGGTACTGCCTTGCCTAACAATATCGCCATTACAAAAAAAGAAAGGCGATGAAACCTCTCAAAATCCCGCGCCGTATTGATGACCCTCCACATCTTCTACTGTGGAAATTCCCAACTTTCTCGTACCGCCCTTGGCCTTCGGAATTTCCACCTGCTTCACTGGTGGCGGGAAGTACGACCCCGGTTTTGACAGTTCTTTAGAGCTAACGATGCGTCATCGGACGGTCTGCTTGCGCTCATCTTCTCAACACATACCTGACATCTTCATGATGCCTTTTCCACAATCGCTCACGACCACGTCTTTTGAACGCAGCCGCACCGGGCGGTTGTCGAGTCACCCAAGGGAGCCTCCCCCTTAGGTGCTCACAGATCCGTACGTGAGACTCTCGCCTCATACGGCTCCTGTCATCCAATCCTACCTCACCCGCAACTCCACGGTTGGCCTTCACCAGTTGATAGGCTTCCCACACCACACGCTTCGCAATGCAATAGGATTTTGTTGATGTCATGTCATTCATCCCCGCAGAGCAGGTTGATGACATTCGTCAACCGGATAACGCCGCCCCTTCGCTCCACCTTCGTTACAAAGGCTTCGTCACTACTACGAGCGGCTCCGCCCCTCGTTCTGGCATCGGTATTCATCCTTATGGTTTCTGCCATTTGTCTTTTCCCTTCACATCCAGAACAAGGTTCTCACGTTCCATACCAGAGCCTGTGTTGAGCTCATGCCGCCTATACACCGACTGCCATCGGGTCCGTAAACAGGTGTCGTTCCGACTGATCCCGAAGTTATATCACGACCCCGGTTTTGACAGTTCTTTAGAGCTAACGATGCGTCATCGGACGGTTTGCTTACGCTCATCTTCTCAACACGTACCTGACATCTTCATGATGCCTTTTCCACAGTCGCTCACGACCACATCTTTTGAACGCGGCCGCACCGGGCGGTTTGATTTCTGCTCCTGAAAGCCGACTTCGGAGGGCCTGCCTCCATCTTTTATGCAGCTTAGCCACAGAGCAGTAGTTCTAACATGCGAGCTTCTGCTCTGTGTGCCTACGGCACACTTGCTTTGCCTTTTTAGCAGGTAAAACTACAATGTTTATACAGGCTGCAATTATTTACAACTTCTCTGGCGATTCTTCCGACAAATTTGTGGGTAATCCTGCGCTTATAACCAACCTTATGGAGCCCGGTAAATAGGCTCGAGCTTTTTTAAAAAAGTGCTCGGTGATTGATATCCTACCATCCGTAATGCCTGGATTTCATCACCATTTGCATCGAAAAAAATTATTGCAGGGGGTCCATATAAACCGAATTGCTTAAGCAATGCACGGTCGTTTAAATTATTGTTTGTCACATCGGCACGCAACAGATTAAATTGCCGTAGTTGTGTTTGGACCCGGCTATCTGTGAAGGTGATTTTTTCCATTTCTCGGCAATTGGCGCACCAGTCTGCATAAAATTCGAGCAAGCTTGGCCGCCCACTGGTTTTAATTCTATGCTGGAGCTCGTTATTTGATTGAATACGGGTAAATTCTATCTGCGCCGGCAGTGGCTGTAGCGGCTTAAGCAGGGGCCAGACCAACCAGAGCGCAACGGCGGTCAATAATAATGCGAAGGTACGCTTAATCGCGCTCATCCAAGCACCCGCACGAGGCAATAGATGACCCGCGCCAATCCCCACCAGCAACAAGGGTACGCCCATCCCTAACGCCATTGAAAAAAGGGCACCACCGCCGATTACCAGATTACCCGTATGCGCAATAAAAGTCAGCACACCAAATAGCGGCGCCGTCATACACGCGCCAACAATCAGTGCTGATAATGCACCCATGGTAAATACAGCAAGCCATTTGCCACCTCTTAGTTTATGTTGCAACAGCACAGTATTAATACGATTTTGCCAAGATTGAGGCAACTGCAATTCGTAACAACCCCATAGCGAAAGTGCAAACACAAACAATAACAGCGCAACAGCACCACGCACCCATGGGCTTTGTAAATCTGGGCCAAGACTATAACCAGCAGAAGCGGCTGCCATGCCGAAGATCGTATAGACTACCGCCATCCCCAGCACATAAGCCGCGGACAACATAAAGCTGCGCCAACGCGAGAGCTGTATTCCCTCACCCACAATCAGCGCCGATAGAATGGGGATCATCGGTAATGAGCACGGAAATAAGCTGAGTGCCACACCCAGGATGAAAAAAATAATCAGCATGGTGAATAAATCATGCCCTGCCAGCACCGCTTCTGCATACTGAGGGCTGTACAGGCGAGTGATATAGCCCGTCATACGGTAGCCACTCTCGGTTATGCCTAAACCATCGCCTAGCATACGCGGAGCTTGATCTAAGATTGCCGGCCGAGCTGCGGCTATTGCCGACGGAGTTGCGGCAATTAACGGTGACTGTAACGCAATGCCTTTGATTGATGTCAAATGCGTTATCGGGGAATAACAGAGCCCCTGATCAGCGCAGCCCTGTGCATGCACAGCAAGCTCGAAAGATCCCACGGCACGCGTAACAGGGAGATGAATAATGATATCGTGCCGGTAGGTTTCAATCTTTTTTTGAAGGGTCGCATCGAATTTAATCTGGCCCTGCGGCAGCATCGGCTCACCTAGGGTTGCCTCCCCTCGCTTGACGCTAAACCCAAAACGTTCACGATACATGTAATACCCATTAGCAATCGAGACATGCACGTCGATTCCAGCTGGCCGTTCTATCGTATTTATTTTAAAAGCTGTTTCGGCATCGAGAAGAGGCTCATTGGCCCATGTCTGTGCCATGTAAAACAGCGCACTCACCAGAAAAATAATCGTCCCAATCAATGGCGAGCGCGGGTTAGAGTCATTGAACGTCATGGTTTTTTTATGCTTTGGCTACACCATAAATAGAAAACCAGGCACTTGGCCTGGTTTTCTATTTTATGTATTACGCTTTTAAGCGCGTTTGTTTACGTATTTTATTCTTGTTCTACAACCATGTTGGTCGCCTCGGCGTCATCATTGACAGGACGGTCAACCAATTCAATCAATGCCATAGGAGCATTATCACCATTACGGAAACCGCATTTTAGAATGCGCAAATAACCACCTGGTCGATTAGCATAACGGGGACCCAACACCTCAAATAGTTTGAGCACCGCAGTGCGATCGCGTAAACGACTAAATGCCAAACGATGGTTGGCAAGAGTTGGCGTTTTACCCATTGTGATCAATGGTTCGAACACTTTACGCAAGGCTTTCGCTTTAGGTAAGGTGGTTTTAATCAGTTCATGTTCGATCAACGAGACAGACATATTTTTCAGCATAGCCAAGCGATGGCTGCTGGTGCGGTTCAGTTTGCGCAAACCGTGACGATGACGCATATTTACATCCTTACATTAAAAGTTTTGTTCCAGCTCTTTTTGCTATCCAAGGATAACGGGCCGGTAATTAATAAAAGCTTCAACTCGACAGATAACGCTCACTCAAAACACGCCGCAAATAGCCGAGCTATCTACGGGCGTGAGAGCCGTTTATCGATCAAGATTCGTAGGCGGCCAATTTTCAAGTTTCATACCCAGCATAAGACCACGCGACGAGAGTACTTCTTTAATCTCATTAAGTGATTTTCTGCCGAGATTTGGCGTTTTCAGCAACTCGTTTTCAGTACGTTGAATCAAATCACCGATGTAATAGATATTTTCGGCCTTCAAACAATTCAGGGAACGCACCGTCAACTCTAGGTCTTCTACAGAGCGCAACAGAATCGGGTCAACCTGCGGTGCACGCGAAGGAGTTTCTGTGCTCACTTCAGAGCCTTCTAATGCAGCAAACACTGATAATTGATCAACCAAAATGCTGGCCGCTTGACGAATTGCCTCTTCTGGTGAAAGTGCACCATTCGTCTCAATATTCATCACTAGCTTGTCGAGATCGGTGCGTTGCTCGACCCGTGCGCTCTCTACCGTATAGCTCACACGCCTGACCGGAGAGAATGAAGCATCAAGCACAATTCGACCGATGGATCGAGTGGCTTCTTCACCATAATGACGAACGTTCCCAGGTACATATCCGCGACCTTTCTCAACCTTAATTTGTAGGTCAAGCTTACCGCCTTTGGAGAGGTGCGCGATCACATATTCCGGGTTAATCACTTCACAATCATGCGGTAATTCAATATCCCCGGCCGTCACCGCGCCTTCGCCTTCTTTGCGCAATGACACAGTCACTTCATCACGGTTATGCAATAGAAAGACAATGCCTTTTAAATTCAGCAACAGGTTGATCACGTCTTCTTGCACGCCATCAATCGTAGAGTATTCGTGTACCACGCCACCGATGGTGACTTCAGTCGGCGCATGGCCAGTCATTGAAGACAGCAACACGCGTCGCAGCGCATTCCCTAAAGTGTGGCCATAGCCACGCTCAAATGGTTCCATGACCACTTTTGCATGGTTGCCGCCCATCAACTCAACCGCAATCATTCTGGGCTTCAACAGATTGTTCTGCATAGGTTTTCCTTTTAATGCCCGCAGCTCGTTACGTCTGTAGGGCTGACAGGTGATAACCTGAAAAAACACGGCCGAAGCGCTCCCTCATAGGAGCGCGTCAACCTTGATTCAATTACCGTGAATACAATTCAACAATCAAGCTTTCATTAATATCGCCGGCAATTTCATTGCGTTCCGGCGCTTGCTTGAAGGTCCCTTCTAATTTCTTCTCATCGACTGTAACCCAGGCTGGAAAGCCAATCTGACTCGCCAGTCCGACAGCTTCTTGAATGCGAGTTTGCTGCTTAGCTTTTTCGCGAACGGCAATGAGATCGCCAGCCTTGACTTGCAAAGATGGAATATTAGCGACGTGACCATTAATCACGATCGAGCAATGGCTAACCAGTTGCCGTGCCTCAGCACGGGTTGAGCCAAAGCCCATCCGGTACACCACATTGTCAAGCCTGGATTCAAGCAATTGCAAAAGCATTTCGCCGGTATTGCCTTTGCGGCGGCCAGCCTCAGCAAAATAGCGACGGAATTGGCGTTCAAGCACCCCGTAAACACGTTTCACCTTTTGCTTTTCACGCAATTGGTTACCGTAATCGGAAGTACGATTATTGTTACCAGAAGGACGGCCATGTTGGCCGGGCTTGGTATCGAGCTTACATTTATCTGCCAGCGAACGGCGTGTGCTTTTCAGGAAAAGATCCGTTCCTTCCCGGCGAGATAATTTAGCTTTAGGGCCTATATAGCGTGCCACTTTTCATTCCTTTTCAAATAAGTCACGCGAACCGGAGTCCGCGTTAGTCCTGCTTAATAGCTAGACGGTGGGCTTATGGCGATTAATACAATTTTTACTTTAAATACGACGGCGTTTTGGCGGGCGGCAACCATTATGGGGAATCGGTGTCACATCAGAAATTTCTGTGACTTTGATGCCCAGGCCATGTAGCGCGCGCACTGCGGATTCACGGCCTGGACCGGGACCCTTAATTCTAACTTCAACCGTTTTCAAGCCATACTCAAGCGCTGTCCGACCCGCGGATTCAGCCGCAATTTGAGCAGCATATGGGGTCGATTTACGCGATCCTTTAAAACCCTGACCGCCTGCTGTCGCCCATACAAAAGCATTACCTTGGCGATCGGTGAAGACAATAATCGTGTTATTAAATGATGCATGAACATGCACCACGCCTTCCGCGATATTTCTTTTGACTTTTTTGCGAGCACGTTGTGTCGCAGAATTATTTGAAGCCTTAGCCATACATTTTCCTGTGCTGTACTTAACGATCTAATGCTTACTTCTTGAGGGAAGCAGCAGCACGCCGTGGACCTTTACGAGTACGCGCATTGGTGCGAGTACGCTGGCCTCTAACTGGCAAGCCTTTGCGATGCCGCATGCCACGATAGCAGCCAAGATCCATCAGACGCTTGATGCTCATCGAAACTTCACGGCGCAAATCGCCTTCAACGGCATACTTGCCCACCTGCTCACGCAGTTTTTCAAGATCTTTATCATCAAGATCTTTAACTTTTTTCGAAAGGGACACGCCAGACTGCTCACAAATCGTGAGCGCACGCGTACGGCCAATGCCGTAGATAGCTGTCAGTCCAATTACGATGTGCTTATGATTCGGGATATTTACCCCAGCGATACGAGCCATTGCTATTCCTCAATCAACCTTGACGTTGCTTGTGACGCTGATCAGAACTACAAATCACACGCACAACGCCTTTGCGTCTGATAACTTTACAATTACGACAAATACACTTAACTGATGCCATGACTTTCATATAATACCTTGTTAATCATTTTGCTCGAAATATAATCCGTGCACGAGACAGATCATAAGGGGTTAATTCCACCGTCACCTTGTCACCTGGCAAAATCCGAATGTAATGCATCCGCATTTTGCCAGAAATATGCCCTAATACAATATGACCATTTTCCAACTTAACTCGAAAAGTGGCATTTGGAAGGTTTTCAAGCACTTCCCCTTGCATTTGAATTACATCATCTTTGGCCATAAGCCCCTAAACCCAAAAACTCTTATTAGATCCTTATCTTAACGGATCGGGAGATTGCCGCCCTTAAAATTGGCCTTACGGAGCAAGGATTCATATTGTTGCGACATCAAATATGATCGCACTTGCTCCATAAAATCCATCGTTACCACAACAATAATCAGTAATGATGTCCCACCAAAATAAAACGGTACATTCCAGCGCAATACTAAAAATTCAGGCAATAAGCACACGAATACAATGTAAACAGCACCCGCCAGTGTAAGACGCGTCAGAATTTTATCGATATAGCGCGCAGTTTGATCTCCTGGCCGAATACCGGGTACAAAAGCACCACTTTTCTTTAGGTTATCCGCTGTTTCTTTGCTGTTAAATACCAATGCGGTATAAAAGAAACAAAAGAACACGATCGCCAAGGCATACAACATCACGTAAACTGGCTGCCCGGGGGCTAACATCGCCGCCACATCATGCAACCAGCGCAATCCAGAGTCAGCGCCAGAACTAAACCAACTTGCGATGGTCGCTGGAAATAAAATAATCGACGAGGCAAAAATCGGCGGAATAACACCTGCCATATTCAGCTTTAGAGGCAAATGCGAGGCTTGTCCACCATACAGCTTGTTACCAACCTGACGTTTGGCGTAATTCACCAAAATTTTGCGCTGACCACGTTCAACAAATACAACAAAATAGGTGACTGCAACAATCAGCACAATCACAATCAAGGCGGAAATAATGTTCATCGAATTAGTCCGGACCAATTCAAACAGTCCGCCGATGGCATTGGGTAGACCCGCAGCAATCCCGCCGAAGATTATAATTGAAATACCATTACCCAAACCACGTTCAGTAATTTGCTCGCCTAACCACATCAAAAACATCGTACCCGTCAGCAAAGTCACGACGGTCGTCAAGCGAAACATAAAGCTTGGGTCAAGCACGAGACCTACCTGGCTTTCCAGCGCAAGCGCTATACTAAATGCCTGAAAAGTAGCGAGCACCACAGTAAAATACCGCGTGTACTGCGTCATTTTACGCTGGCCTGCTTGCCCTTCTTTCTTAAGCGCTTCTAGTTGCGGCGAGATAATCGCCATCAACTGCATAATAATCGAAGCCGAAATGTACGGCATGATCCCTAGCGCAAACACTGAAAAACGCGACAGTGCTCCACCCGAGAACATATTGAACATTCCCAGAATCCCGCCTTGCTGGCTCTGAAAAAGCTTAGCCAACTGATCAGGATCAATGCCTGGCACAGGAATATGCGCACCAATCCGGTAAACAACAAGCGCTAGCAATAAAAATATGGCGCGCTTAAATAGATCGCCATATTTTGCTACTGGTTTACCGTTTTTCGCAAGATTCGGGCTCTTAGCCAAAAATCCTCTCCAATGCCAATGCTACTAATTGATTCATTAATGGGCGCTTATTTAGACCAGCGAACCATTCGCGGCTTCTATTGCACGACGCGCACCCGCTGTTGCGGTCAGGCCTTTTAACGTAATTTTACGTGTCAATTCACCTGTAGCAATAACTTTGACATTACGCACCATCTCACCGACCAAGCCAGCCTGCTTCAAGACCAATAAGTCGATCTCATCGACTGGCAATTTTTGCAAGTCAGAAAGTAGAATTTGACTGTTAAATTCTTTTGTCAGCGATTTGAAGCCACGTTTTGGTAAACGCCGCTGCAATGGCATTTGCCCGCCTTCAAAGCCAACTTTATGGAAACCGCCAGATCGCGATTTTTGTCCTTTGTGACCTCGGCCGGCAGTTTTACCCATGCCAGAGCCCATGCCGCGACCTACACGCCGCTTCGCATGTTTGGCGCCAGCGGCAGGTTTAAGTTGATTCAATTCCATTAAAACTCCTTGGGCCTTCGCTTAGCTAACGACTTTAACAAGGTAAGATACCTTGTTAATCATGCCGCGTACCGCGGGGGTATCTTGCAACTCACTGACTGAGTTGATACGACGCAGACCTAGCCCCCGTATCGTCGCACGATGCGATTCACGAGTACCGATCACGCTCTTAACGAGCTGAATTTTGACAGTTTGATTTGACATTTTGCTACGGTCTCTGCAGGTCTCTTAATTCAAAATCTGTTCAATTGTCTTGCCACGCTTGGCCGCGATATTCGCTGGGGTAGACTGCTTACGCAAACCATCAAGCGCTGCTCGCACGACATTGTACGAATTGGTAGAGCCGTAAATTTTAGCCATCACATTACGTACACCCACCACATGAAATACAGCACGCATTGGGCCACCGCTTTTAATCCCCGTACCTTCTTTGGCAGGAGCCATCAAAACGGTAGTGGCACCATGTTTACCCGGCACCTCATGCTGCAAAGTACCATTATGCAACTGGACTTTAAACATATTGCGACGGGCCTGTTCCATGGCTTTTTGGACAGCAACAGGCACTTCTTTTGCCTTGCCTTTGCCCATACCAATGCGCCCATCGCCATCGCCAACCACGGTTAGAACAGCAAAGCCTAAAATACGACCGCCTTTAACGACTTTAGTGACGCGTTTGACGGAGACCATCTTTTCGCGAAGGCCATCGTCGCGTTCTTCAAGCTGAGCTTTCGCTTGCATTTTTGCCATGACGAATCTTTTCCTTAAAACTTGAGGCCAGCTTCACGCGCAGCTTCGGCGAGTGCTTTAACACGGCCGTGATAGCGAAAACCCGAACGATCAAAGGCAACGGTTTCAATACCAGCCACCTTAGCTTTTTGCGCAATCCGCTGACCAATGACTGTAGCCGCGGCGACATTAGCACCCTTACCACTTTGGTCTGCCAGCTGTTGACGCACTTCTGCTTCAACCGTTGACGCACTGGCTAGTATTTGGGTCCCGCATGGCGAGAATACTTGCGCATAAATGTGCGTATTGGTGCGATGAACCGCTAGCCGATGAACCTTTAACTCAGCAATTTTGCTTCGCGTCGGACGGGCACGGCGTATACGAGATTGTTTTTTATCCATAACGAGCAACCTTATTTTTTCTTGGTTTCTTTGAGGATCACAACCTCATCAGCATAACGCACACCTTTGCCTTTATATGGCTCAGGTGGACGATAAGCACGCACCTCTGCAGCAACCTGTCCGACTTTCTGTTTGTCGATCCCTTTAATCAGGATCTCAGTCTGAACTGGCGTTTCCACTTTAATGCCTTCTGGCATTTGGTGCACAACCGGATGCGAATAACCCACTGATAAATTCAATTTATCGCCTTGAGCTTGCGCACGATAACCAACGCCGACCAAATTGAGCTTACGCTCAAATCCCCGCGACACACCCAGTACCATATTGGCAACAAGCGCGCGCATCGTACCCGACATAGCATTCGCTTCGCTACTATCATTAGCTGGCTCGAATGTTATCTTGCCATTAGCCTGATGAATCTTAACTAACTGATTCTCAGCTAGCGACATTGAACCCAATGGCCCTTTGCTCGTGATCATGCCACTATCTAGTGACACATCTACGCCCGCTGGCAATTCAACGGGGCTCTTACCTACTCGAGACATCCTTGTTTCTCCTTAGCGGCGGCCTCAAAAATTATTCGACGTAACAAAGAATTTCGCCGCCGACTCCAGCCGCACGCGCTTTACGATCTGTCATCACACCTTGAGTGGTGGAGACAATCGCCACCCCAAGGCCATTCATGACTTGAGGAATAGCGTGGCGCCCTTTATACACAGGACAACCTGGACGTGAAACACGTTCTATACGTTCAATAACTGGGCGGCCTGCATAATACTTTAGCCCAACCTGCAGCTCTGCTTTACCACCCTCTGCTTTAACCGAAAAATCTTCGATATAGCCTTCGTCCCGCAATACTTGCGCAATCGCAACTTTAATTTTAGAAGACGGCATCGCAACAGATACTTTGTTGACCATCTGCGCATTGCGAACGCGAGTCAGCATATCGGCGATAGGATCACTCATGCTCATTTATATTACTCCCTCACCAGCTCGCTTTTGTCAGACCCGGAATTTCACCACGGAAGGCGATTTCACGGATCTTGCCACGGGCAAGACCAAATTTGCGAAAAGTGCCACGCGGACGACCAGTCAATGCGCAGCGATTACGCTTACGGGTTGGATTCGCATTACGCGGCAACTGCTGTAACTGCAAGCGTGCTGCATAACGATCTTCATCTGATTTTTTTGAATCATCGATGATCGCTTTAAGAGCAGTACGCTGAGCAGCGTATTTTTGCGCTAAATGCGCACGTTTTTTTTCACGTTCAATTAATGCTACTTTAGCCACGGCAACCTCAGTTCTTGAACGGAAACTTGAAGCAAGCAAGCAATGCCTTCGCTTCTTCGTCATTTTTCGCGGTGGTGTTAATACTGATATTTAACCCACGCAACGCATCAATTTTATCGTATTCAATTTCAGGAAAAATAATTTGCTCCTTGACCCCGAGGTTGTAATTGCCACGGCCGTCAAATGCACGGCCAGATACGCCGCGAAAATCTCGAACGCGTGGCAATGCTAAATTCACCAAACGATCTAAAAATTCAAACATCATACGGCCACGCAACGTAACCATCACACCTACTGGATAGCCTTCACGAATTTTGAAGCCCGCAATTGCTTTGCGTGCTACGGTGATCACTGGCTTTTGGCCGGCAATCTTCGTAAGGTCACCCACTGCGTGTTCAATCACTTTTTTATCAGCAACCGCTTCACCCACACCCATATTCAAGGTGATTTTGGTAAAACGGGGCACTTCCATAACAGATTTGTAACCGAACTTTTGCATCAGTTCGGGAACTGCTTTCTGTTTATAAAATTCTTGCAAACGAGCCATTTATTTAATCACTCCGTCAAGCGCTAAGTACTGCACCGGTCGTTTTTAGAAAGCGAACATTCTCACCATTCTCGACTTTGATACCCACACGCGATGGTTTACCGTTCGCGTCAACCAAAGCCACATTTGACCGATTGATCGGCATGACTTTGCTTTCCACGCCACCTGGCGTTCCTTTCATTGGGTTTGGTTTGACATGCTTCTTAACCAAATTCAAACCCTCAACCGTGATTCGATCGCCTGCAACTGCTAGCACAACGCCGCGTTTGCCTTTATCTTTACCGGTGATCGCAATCACTTCATCACCTTTACGAATTGTCTTCATTTTGATGCAATCCCTTACAGCACTTCTGGAGCAAGTGACACGATCTTCATGAAATGTTCGCGCAATTCACGCGTAACAGGCCCAAAAATACGAGTACCAATTGGCTCGAGTTTAGCATTGAGCAATACTATTGCATTGCCGTCAAACTTAATCAGCGAACCATCCGGGCGGCGCATACCTTTTCTAGTGCGTACCACCACGGCATTAAATATTTCACCTTTTTTCACGCGCCCACGCGGCATCGCTTCTTTGACTGTCACTTTAATGACGTCACCGATATTCGCGTAACGACGCTTTGAACCGCCCAACACTTTAATACACAACGCTTCACGTGCACCTGTGTTATCTGCGATTTGAAGCCGAGTTTCGTTCTGAATCATAATTTCTCTTTTCCAACTTAATCCGGCTGCGCCAATTATCAGCAAAAGCTCAACAGCGCTTTCCGGTCAGTTTTGGCCCCGCCGACCTTAGGCCGCTTGGGTTAGGAACAAGGACATAAATGTCCGTTAAAAGCAGAGCAGAGGATTATAGCAAATTATCCGAAAATTGCAATCTATTCGTTACAATTTTAACATCCACCCACTCAAACAACCCGCACAGCCTCCATTAGACGAGATACCGTCCAAGCCTTTGTCTTTGAAAGCGGCCGTGTTTCTTGAATTTCAACAAGATCACCTTCATTGTAAGTATTAACTTCATCATGCGCATGATATTTCTTTGAGCGCACAACATATTTACCATAAAGTGGATGCTTGACACGACGCTCGATAAGGACCGTCACGGTTTTATCCATTTTATTGCTGACAACTCTACCGATCAGCGTTCGCTTGAGCGAAGTTTTAACATCGTTCATTTTTGGCTTGCCTTTTCGGTCAATACAGTATGCACGCGCGCAATATCACGCCGTATTTTCTTTAATAGACTGTTGTTACTTAATTGCTGAGTTGCCAATTGCAAACGCACGCTAAAACATGCTTTAAGCAAATCAGACAACTCTTTATGCAATTCAGTCCGGTCTTTTACTCGGAATTCTGAGGCTTTCATTCATCTCTCCATCAAGCGCTAATCTGGCGCGCGACAAATGCTGTCTTCATTGGCAGTTTTGCCGCTGCCAGGCGAAATGCCGCCCGCGCCAACACTTCGTCTACACCATCCATTTCATACAACATCTTACCTGGCTGAATCTCGGCCACGTAATATTCCGGATTCCCTTTACCATTACCCATCCGGACTTCAGCCGGTTTTTGGGAAATCGGTTTATCCGGAAAAATACGAATCCAAATCCGGCCACCACGTTTAATATGACGAGTCATCGCACGACGCGCAGACTCAATTTGACGTGCTGTCAGGCGACCACGGCCAATTGCTTTTAAGCCAAATTCGCCAAATGATACGGCGTTGCCGCGAGTCGCCACACCGGTATTGCGACCTTTTTGCTCTTTACGGTATTTTCTGCGTTTTGGTTGCAACATCTTTATTCTCCAATCTTGGCATCGCCATCAGATTTGGCAGCTCCCGCACGACGCGAACCCGCCCAACGGCCCGGCTTATCGCCACCGTCACCACGACCGCGGCGTTCGCCCGGACGGGAATTACGGCGCCCCCGTTTTTCTTCAGGTGCTTCATCGACAACCGGCGCTTCGTTACGGCCTACTATATCGCCTTTATAAACCCAGACCTTAATGCCAATAATGCCATAAGTTGTCTGCGCTTCGGACGTTGCGTAATCGATATCAGCACGCAATGTATGTAATGGCACACGACCTTCACGATACCACTCCGTACGCGCAATTTCGATTCCATTTAACCGGCCGGAACTCATGATCTTGATGCCTTGAGCGCCAAGACGCATCGCATTTTGCATCGCACGCTTCATTGCACGGCGAAACATAATCCGGCGTTCAAGCTGTTGCGAGATCGAATCTGCAATTAATTGCGCATCGATTTCCGGCTTGCGAATTTCTTCGATATTGACATGCACCGGCACGCCCATGCGGCGTTGCAATTCAGCCTTCAGGAGCTCAATATCCTCGCCCTTTTTACCGATCACAATACCTGGACGCGAACTGTGAATGGTAATGCGCGCGTTTTTCGCAGGTCGCTCAATGATTACCTTGCCGACAGACGCATTCTTGAGTTTTTTCTTCAAATACTCTCGAACACTAATGTCTTCTTTCAACATATTTGCAAACTGAGTATTACTCGCGTACCAACGCGAAACCCAGTTGCGACGAACGGCCAGCCGAAAGCCGGTCGGATGTATTTTCTGTCCCATCGTGTGTGGCCCTTTAATTTCCAACCGTCACGGTGATGTGACAGGATTGCTTTTCGAGCGGATTACTACGCCCTTTGGCGCGCGCAATAATACGTTTTAACGAAGTCGCTTTATCGACATAAATGCTAGTCACCTTTAACTCGTCAATATCCACGCCCACATTATGCTCTGCGTTTGCGATTGCCGATTGGACGACTTTCTTAATAATGCCTGCAGGCTTTTGCTTTGGCGAAAAAGCCAATAAATCTAAGGCTTTACCAACTGCTAGGCCGCGAATCTGATCTGCGACTAAACGTGTTTTTTGCGCCGAAATCCGGGCGCCGCGGTGAATTGCTTTGGCTACCATCTTCTTGCCCCTTATCTCTTAGCCTTTTTATCGGCTGCATGACCTTTGAATGTGCGGGTCAAGGCAAATTCGCCGAGTTTATGGCCGACCATATTTTCCGAAATATAAACCGGAATATGTTGACGGCCATTATGCACCGCAATGGTCAAACTGATAAAATCCGGCAGAATTGTCGACCGGCGTGACCAAGTTTTGATTGGTTTGCGGTCGCGTGTAGCGATAGCCGCATCAACCTTTCGCCGCAAGTGGGCCTCACAATACGGGCCTTTTTTGATAGAACGTGCCATTTATCTACACTCTCTTAACGTTTATTGCGACGCTGCACGATCATATTGGTCGTGCGTTTATTGCGACGAGTCCGATAGCCCTTAGTTGGGACACCTGTTGGACTCACTGGATGACGACCAGCAGCAGTTTTGCCCTCACCCCCGCCATGCGGGTGATCTACCGGGTTCATTGCCACACCACGTACGGTCGGACGAATACCGCGCCAACGGGCAGCACCTGCTTTACCAATTTGACGCAGACCATGCTCTTCATTGCCCACTTCGCCGACAGTCGCACGGCATTCGATATGCACGCGGCGAATCTCGCCAGAGCGCAAACGAACTTGTGCGTAACTGCCTTCACGCGCCAATAGCATCGCTGAAGCACCCGCTGAACGAGCAATCTGCGCACCTTTGCCTGGCTGCATTTCGATACAATGAATCGTGGTCCCGACCGGAATATTGCGAATCGGCAACGTATTGCCCGCACGAATCGGCGCTTGCGCACCCGATAAGAGCTGATGGCCTACTGCCAGACCTTTCGGTGCAATAATGTAGCGCCGCTCACCATCGGCATAACACAACAAGGCAATGTTTGCACTACGATTTGGGTCATATTCCAATTGCTCAACTTTTGCTGGTATATCATCTTTGTTACGGCAAAAATCGACCATCCGATAGTGCTGCTTATGACCACCACCGCGATGACGCGTAGTGATATGACCGTTATGATTACGGCCCGCAGTATTGCTTTGTTTTTCTAAGAGTGGCGCATGAGGTTTGCCTTTATGCAAATCCTTATTCACCACCTTAATCATTCCCCGGCGACCGGGTGAAGTCGGTTTGACTTTAACGAGTGCCATGATTATCTGGCCTCCGCTTCAAAATTAATTTCATGTCCTGGCTTCAGACACACATAGGCTTTTTTCACAGTCTTACGGCGTCCGCTGATGCGGCCAGAACGCTTAACTTTACCTTTTTGATTCAAAATTTGCACGGAAGCCACTTCAACCTTAAACATCAATTCAACCGCGGCTTTAACTTCTTGCTTAGTCGAATCAGGCGTCACTACAAACACGTTCTGATTATTCTTGTCAGCAACTTGCGTCGCTTTCTCGGAAACCCGAGGTTCAATCAAGATTTTCAGTAAACGATGGTCATTTTTACGGGCGTCGATCATGACAACAACTCCTCAATCTGGGCGAGCCCGGCTTTGGTAACCAAGATGTTCTTGAAATGGATCAACGATAATGGATCGGCATAACGCGGCTCAACAATCGCCACATTAGGCAAGTTGCGCGACGCAAGATACAGATTTTCATCTACATTATCAGTAATCACTAACACTGATTCAAGGCCCATCGACTGAAATTTACGAGCAAGCAATTTTGTCTTTGGCGCTTCGAGCGTGATCTCCTCAACTAACGAGAGTCGACCCTCACGGACCAACTGCGAGAAGATTGAGCAAAGCCCAGCACGAAACATCTTTTTATTGACTTTATGCGTGAAGTTTTCTTCTGGCGAATTAGGGAAAATACGACCACCCCCACGCCACAGTGGACTCGAGGTCATCCCCGCGCGCGCCCGGCCTGTGCCTTTTTGACGCCACGGTTTTCTAGTCGAGTGCTTAACTTGCTCACGATCTTTTTGCGCCCGATTACCACTGCGCGCATTGGCTTGATACGCTACAACGACCTGATGAATCAAAGCCTCATTGTAGGCACGGCCAAATACTGAATCAGATGCATTGATGCCAACTGCGTCCTGACCGACTTCATTAAGGAGCTTAATTTCCATTATTTTGCTCCTTTTTGGGCAGGTGACTTAACCGCTGGCGTGATCGCCACGAAGCCTTCCTTTGCCCCCGGAATTGCGCCGTTTACAAACAATAATTGACGCTCTACATCAATCCGCACAATCTCTAGATTCTGCGTGGTAACCCTGCGGTCCCCCATATGTCCGGTCATACGCTTACCTGGAAAGACACGACCTGGATCTTGCGCCATCCCGATTGAGCCCGGCACGTTATGTGAGCGTGAATTACCATGGGATGCTCGACCCGAGCTAAAATTGTAGCGTTTGATCGTGCCCGCATAGCCCTTACCAATCGAGCGTCCGCATACATCGATTTTTTGTCCGACTTCAAATAACTCGGTACCGAGTACTTTGCCAATAGACAAAGCCGTGGCTTGAGTTTCATCAGTACGAAATTCTTGTAGGAACTGGCCAGCTTCGACACCTGCTTTAGCAAAGTGTCCTTGCAAAGGCTTAGTCACACGCGTAGCGCGGCGCTCGCCAAATGCGAGTTGCACGGCGGTATAACCGTCAGATGCAACGGTCTTGATCTGTGTCACGCGGTTGCTTGATACGTTTACCACTGTCACCGGAATTGAAACGCCTTCCGGTGTAAAGATACGCGTCATCGCAACCTTGCGACCCAAAAGTCCAAGGCTCATTATTTTCTCCATTCCCAGCTACGATTGGCCAGGATTAAATCGCTTGATAATTAAACCGATGCTCGCTGTGCTCAACTAATCACAACGAACTCAATAATTTACGCAAAAGCGCGAAAAGCCCTCAATTATAACTGGGCCTTCCGCTTCCCGCAATAAAGATTGTCTTGTTTACTGCAATTTGATCTCGACATCCACACCTGCCGATAGATCAAGTCTCATTAAAGCATCAACTGTCTTGTCCGTCGGATCAACAATGTCAATCAGACGCAGATGTGTACGAATTTCAAGTTGATCGCGTGAAGTTTTATTGACATGAGGCGAACGCAAAATATCAAAGCGCTGAATCGAGGTCGGCAATGGCACTGGCCCACATACAATAGCGCCGGTTTGTTTCGCGGTATCGACAATTTCAGCTGATGCCACGTCGATTAGCCGACTATCAACCGCCTTTAGGCGAATACGAATCTTCTGTTCTTTTGACATGACTTTCCTTTAAAGAGCGAGGCGGCTCACGCCGCCGGATTAAATTATTACTTACCTCTGGCACTCATCACTGCTTCCGCAACATTGCGCGGAGCGTCAGAATAATGCTTAAATTCCATCGTATAGGTAGCACGGCCTTGGGTCAGCGAGCGCAGCGAAGTAGAGTAACCAAACATTTCTGCAAGCGGAACTTCAGCACGCACAACCTTACCGCCGCCAATCATATCTTCCATGCCCTGAACAATCCCACGGCGTGACGATAGATCGCCCATTACGTTACCCATAAATTCTTCAGGGGTTTCGACTTCAACTGCCATCATCGGCTCAAGCAGAGTAGGACTGGCGCGTCGCATACCCTCTTTAAACGCCATCGAACCAGCCATTTTGAAGGCATTTTCATTCGAGTCTACGTCATGGTATGAACCAAAAAACAATGTGACCTTGACATCTACGACCGGATACCCCGCCAAGACCCCTGCCTTGAGCGTTTCTTGAATACCTTTGTCAACCGCTGGAATATATTCACGAGGCACAACACCACCCTTGATGGCGTCGACAAATTCATAGCCTTTACCCTGTTCTTGGGGCTCCAACTTCAACACCACATGACCATACTGACCACGGCCACCAGACTGTTTGACGAATTTGCCTTCAACTTCATTACAGGCCGCACGAATCGTCTCGCGATAAGCAACTTGAGGCTTACCCACCGTTGCTTCAACGCCAAATTCACGCCGCATCCGGTCAACCAAAATCTCCAAATGCAACTCACCCATACCCGAAATAATGGTCTGGCTCGACTCTTCATCCGTCTGCACACGAAAAGATGGATCTTCTTGTGCCAGACGATTGAGCGCAAGCCCCATTTTTTCTTGATCAACCTTAGTTTTAGGCTCCACTGCCTGCGAAATCACCGGCTCAGGGAACACCATGCGTTCAAGCAGAATGATCTGACTAGGATCGCACAACGTATCGCCCGTGGTGGCTTCTTTCAAACCCACTGCCGCCGCGATATCGCCAGCACGCACTTCCCTAATTTCTTCACGTTGGTTCGCATGCATTTGCAAAATCCGACCAAGGCGCTCTTTCTTACCTTTGATTGGGTTGTAAATGCTATCACCCGAATTCACCACACCAGAGTAGACACGGAAGAAAATCAACTGACCCACAAAAGGATCGGTCATGATTTTAAACGCCAGCGCGGAGAATTTCTCATCATCCGCAGCACGACGCTCCGTTGTGCCACCCTCTTCAAGCTCACCCTGAACAGGCGGGATATCGACTGGCGACGGCATATAATCAACCACGGCATCCAACATTGCCTGCACACCCTTATTCTTAAAGGCAGAACCGCACAACATTGGGACGATCTCACCGGCAATCGTGCGAGCACGTAGCGCAGCCATGATTTCTTCTTCGCTCAAGGTTTCACCATTGAGGTATTTATCCATCAGTACTTCAGATGACTCAGCTGCCGCTTCGACCATCTTTTCGTGCCATTCTTGAGCCAGGTCAGCGAGGTCAGCAGGAATCTCTTGGTATTCAAATTTAATACCCTGACTCGCGTCCTCCCAGACGATCGCCTTCATTTTGACGAGATCAATCACGCCTTTGAAATTTTCTTCCGCGCCAATTGGCACCTGGATTGGAATCGGGTTCGCTTTCAAGCGAGCACGCATTTGATCGTGCACTTTAAAGAAATTAGCCCCCGTGCGGTCCATCTTGTTGACAAACGCCAGCCGCGGCACGCCGTATTTATTGGCCTGCCGCCAAACTGTTTCAGATTGGGGCTGAACGCCACCGACGGCACAATACACCATGCAGGCGCCATCCAACACGCGCATTGAACGCTCAACTTCAATCGTGAAGTCGACGTGTCCTGGCGTATCGATGATATTAATACGGTGCTCGGGATAATTACCCGCCATGCCTTTCCAGAAGGCTGTGGTTGCCGCCGATGTAATGGTGATGCCGCGCTCTTGCTCTTGTTCCATCCAATCCATCGTTGCAGCGCCATCATGCACTTCACCGATTTTATGGTTGACGCCCGTGTAAAACAGAATGCGCTCAGTAGTCGTTGTTTTACCGGCGTCAATGTGGGCGCTAATGCCAATATTGCGATAGCGCTCGATAGGTGTCTTGCGAGCCACTTTAAACCTCTGTTTTAATGAGCCACGGGAGAAGCATGCGGCTTTTGATGATTGATCATTTAGACTAAACCGTAAACGGTTTAGCTATACTTAAAAACGGAAATGCGAAAATGCTTTATTAGCTTCTGCCATCCGGTGCACTTCATCGCGCTTTTTCATGGCGCCGCCACGGCCCTCGAAAGCCTCGAGCAATTCAGCAGCTAAACGTAACGCCATGGATTTTTCACTGCGCTTTTTCGCTGCATCGCACAACCAACGCATGGCTAGCGCTGCGCGACGTGCTGGCCGCACTTCAACTGGCACCTGGTAGTTTGCACCACCGACGCGACGCCCTTTAACTTCAACCACTGGTTTAACGTTATTCAGTGCGCCGTTAAATAATTCTAAAGGCTCTTTGCCGTTTTTATCTTGAACGTGTTTGAACGCGCCATAGACAATACGCTCGGCAACAGACTTCTTGCCAGACAACATCAGCACATTCATGAATTTTGCGACTTCTACATTGCCAAATTTAGGATCTGGCAGTATTTCCCGTTTGGGGACTTCACGACGACGTGGCATTTCTTTTCCTTTACTGTTTCAGCTGGGGTAAATCCCCTCGGCCACCAACTACGTTAATTAAAAATAATTTTTCTAAATAACGTCGAGTGTCCGCTTACTCGATAGCCACCATTAACCTGATGCTACCGCTCTCAAAACTATTTCAACCACTCCAACAACGATGGAGCAGTTCTTAGATTACGCTTTTTTCGCGCGCTTTGCACCGTATTTCGAGCGTGCTTGCTTACGATCTTTCACGCCTTGCGTATCAAGTGAACCACGCACAATGTGATAACGTACACCAGGCAAATCCTTAACCCGGCCACCGCGAATCAGCACCACCGAGTGCTCTTGCAGATTATGGCCTTCACCGCCGATATAAGGAATCACCTCAAAGCCGTTCGTTAAACGCACTTTAGCTACTTTACGTAGCGCTGAATTTGGTTTCTTCGGCGTCGTGGTGTACACCCGAGTGCACACACCGCGCCGCTGTGGGCTGTTCTCTAAAGCCGGGCTCTTGCTCTTCAATTGAGCCGAGACGCGACCTTTACGAACCAGCTGATTAGTAGTTGGCATTATGTAATCCTGCAAAAAATGATCCGGGCTCAATGAACAAAGCAGGCAAATGGCCTAGAAAACCGGAACCCCGTATAATAAGGCCTAAGCTTGAGTGTAGTCAATAGGGAATGTGGCGGGGCCGTGGAAGTCGGCATCGATGCGCTAACCGCAATGCTAGCTTAGCCGCATTGACTCGAATCTCTCCCCCTTCGCCATTTCTAGGCCTCCTGGTCCCAATGACTCATTCAGCGCTTATGCGCGCAGTTCTGCCGCTCTACAAGACAATTGATTTTGAGATGTCGCCCAAGGAGGCTCGCTTTGCTTACTCAACGCGGGCCTCATCATAACTCTACACCTAGCTCATTCTCTAAATTTATAATGCGCCGGCACTTTATAATCTTCCGGGAAATCGGGCCAAAAGCGTTCATCTGAGCAGGCATTTACTAGGGCTTTTCTAATTGCACTAGCAAAATTATAAAGCTGAAAATTTACTAACCTAATTCTCTCAAGGATTGCTCGAACTGCTCGCCAGTCCTCTTGTATAGATGCTTTTTCATATGCATCAAAGGCAATCTGCAAAGCTAACAGCTTCTCATTGAAAAATTGATTAAAGTCACTTTTTAGGTTGATGCCCCATATTAAATTCCTCGTTCGTTTATCCATGCGCTCTAATTCCTCACCCTCCACGCCATGAGACCGAACTAGATCCATCAAGATATTTCTAATTATATTCAAATCTATTAATCCTTCTTGAGCAATTTCATTTTTTTCTTTACAGAAATATTTGCTTGGAATAGTGTAACCTTTTTTAAAAGAAGGCCAATTGAAACTTTTATTGTTAAGCACCCTTGTTAAATCGTGTGAAATTGCATCGAATGGACTACTTGCCAATGATCCCATTCTTACATAGGCATACACAAAGCTTGCCTTAGCTGCCAGCATATCTTTTTTTGATAAGGCTTTGTTATACAGTTCGATCGCTCTCTCTAATTTTTCAAAATCTGTCTTAAAAGATTTGTTATAGTCAGCTCTCCAATCAATATACGATGCATATCCAGTTCTTTTATGCGTAGTCTTCAGATCAGAATATGTCAAACCATGAGATTGAAGAAATTCCATTAAACGTGCTTTAAACCTATTAAAATCCAACATTACTTTCCCTTTATTTCACTAATCTTCTGCCCTGTGCTTTGTTAGTTTTAACAACATTAATTGTTCCATCAAGATTTAAAACGTTTCTAGAAACTCTATTCCCAGAATATACCTCCAAATGATTTTTATGCTGCTTATCTAAATACATCAAATCACCATCTTTTATTTCGACTCCAATTCCTTCAGTTGCTTTGTATATCCTTTCTCCATGATAGAACTCGTTAGTAGGAATAGTCACGCGCTTTACTTCCTTACCAAACTCTGTTCCATTAAAAAACTGCTCCATATTATCCACAGAACCTGCATTCGGCACATAATTCTTATCTCTATTGGCTTTCGCCCCCTTACTGAAAATAACCGTGTCAAATATATCCAACCCTTCGGCAATCGGCCTCTCCATCACATTACCTGCTGATTGAACCTCTCTTGGCCTCGCCAAAGGCTGAACGATATGCTCCCCAGATTGATTAGGCATGCCTTCAAGCCGCACTTCTTCGTCCTGATGCCATGCCATGCCGGGAAGATGGGGCGGCTGCTCTGGTTCTATCAGCGTTATCATCGGCGGCGGAGCCGGTTGCACTAACTGATTACCGTCCTCTCCAGGCTGCTCGGTATTGTTTGCCCGCTTTTTATACTCTTCATAAAAATCCATGGCTCCTTTCGTCACCACCGCACCTGCAGCCACTGCGCCTAATAAGCCTAATAAAGCGAGTCCAGGTGGGGTTACCAATAACGGTGCTGCCAGCACCATGGCATTATTTTCTGTTTCAATCTGCGCCGCATGCTGCGCGGATGTCGCATCAACCCCTCCTGCATCCGCAAGCCCCGCCACTAGGCTGGTGACTATATTCTTACGCGCGTCTTTCTCCTCTTCAGACACGCCTTCTACAGGACCTAGCAGAGTATTCACCAATACACTTGCACTCGCGCCCAAGGCCGCTGAGCCACCCGATTGCCCCCGTGCGACTGCGCCGCCATAAGCTAATGCTCCATGCAAGGCAGCACGCACCGTTTCATCATGCAAGCTATCTGCAATATACTTGATTTTTTCGGCACCCAGGCTTTGCAAGTAGTTGAGCGCTGCTGCCTGGGTGAATTGCGCGGTCGTCCCAATCACATTGCCCGATGCCGCTGCCGTCAGCGCAGTGACGATGCGACGGTAGGTGCCTCCTGCTCCCCATTGCTTATTCAAGGTCTGTGCCTGCGCACGTAACTCAGCCGCCGCTGCCAGCAATTCTTGCCGCTGCGCTACAGGCATAAGTTCATCATTAGCCTGCGTCTCTATATTTTTGGCTCGCTCAAGCTTATGATCCGCTTCCCTAGCTCTATTGACGATAAAGGTCCCCGCTTCCCGACCTAATGCATTGACGATATCAAAGCTAGCCTCAATCTCAGTACGGTTAAAAATCGGCGCTAACGCCTGATGACTCTGTGCCGGATGACGGTTTATGTCTGCAATTGTCTCTGCCGCACTTTGACCCGTCAGTTCCATTTGCCGGGCCTCATCCGTAATCACAATCTCCGCACCGCTAATCACACTGCGGGTTGTGGACTGCGCCTGACCCGAAGCACTCATCACAATCGGTATCGCAGCGCTCATGCCACCCCGGCTCGCCAGCTGATTGCCGCTATGAGCAGGCGTTGTCACTTCTCCTGATTGCTTCGAGCCCACCCCTTTGCCACTTTGACTGTACCCTACACCTAAACTGATACTGCTTGCAGCATAGCTCGCTTGATTCGTCAGATCAGTCTGTTGCAAGGTTCCTGTCATCAGGGTGTTCCTCCCTTCCCGCACTGCCTGTTCAGCCCCTGCAATCACGCCACCGACAAGCTTCGTATCACCCTTAACGGTTATCTGAAAGCCTCCCTCTCCCGCCTGAATCCCCGCCTGTTCCGCGACGCTCAGATAATGACTGTCCATCCTACGTTGCGAGAAATGCAGGCTGGCCGCTGAGACTGGACCTACTGTTACGCTGCCGCTGATATTTTGAGAGTGGCTATGGTAAGTCGCCGTGTTTTGCACACTTTCTATTTCAAGATCCCCATCAATCTGCGCTTTGACCTGCTCTCCAGCTATCTGCGCGTCTTTTAGGCGCACATCGCTTTGTGCATTGAGCGTCAGCTTGCCACCCGCTTGGATCAAGGTTGGCGTATAGCTGAGTTGCGCTCCATCTGCATGGCCATGCCCAACACTCACCGCCAGCGAGGCCCCCACTGAATTCTGGCGGCCAAGCGTTGCCGCCATCCCCACGGCAAAACTCCGGCTCTGCTGCTGACTCTGCTCAATCAAGCTATTCGGCGCAGCTTCCACATTCAGTCGACCTTCTACGTTAAGCGTAATATCCTGTTTGGCTTCTATGCGAGCGCCAATCAGATCCAGCGTGGACTCTTCTCCTAAGCCACTGACCTGGATCGATATATTCCCACCTGCCGCCAGTGTGCTGTTCAGCGCCGTCTTGCTCAGTTGCGTCTGCTCTGTTTCACAACGATCTTCGCCAATCATGACGCTCACTGTCGCGCCACCCACCGCTTTGGGATCCGCCTGGATCGCATCGTAGGCGTTTTTCATCGCCAGTGCACCCGCGCCTGCCGCTAACGCCTGCATCCGTGGATCACTGACCTGGGTACTGGCCTGCAACATCTGCTGACTCGTTTGTGCCACTGCAAGCACGGGCGCACTGACCGAAACCGTCAAACCCGATTGCTGCCACTCACTGCGCTGCCAGACCCGGCTCTCTTCATAAGTCGCATCGATCTTGGCCTTGCCAGCTTGAATCTGGATATCGCCTGTCGGCACAACCAGCTGACTGCCGCTTTGCTCGTATTCATGACCCGCAATGGCTCTAACATGGCCAGATACGCTGCCTATCACCGAACCAATCTGGGGCGTGTGCTCATTTTCTTGAGTGTCTTTTTGTGTCCGTGTGCCCACCGTCACCCCGAATTTCCCGCTATCTAATAAGCCTGAGCGTTCTTTAACGGAATAGTGCTGGCCTCTCTCAGCCTGCTCGACCGCTTTTTGCTTGATATTGTTGGCCGCATGGAGATCCACATCGTGCATCCCAATCACGTTTGAGCCCATGATATTCAGGTCATGTCCGGCTTCTAGCTGTACCGTGCCCCCGGATAAGGTACTGCTCAATGCTTGTTTTTTATACAGTTTGTTTTGCGTTAATTCACTCGAAGAAGAAAATGCATTGCTCGATTCATGATAATGAGATTCCTTAAAATCCGTCTCTTCATAGGCTGCCTCCACGTTAATATCTCGATCCGCTTTGACAGAAAGTTCTTTTCCAGCATTCACATAAGCGCCAGCCGCATGGAGATCCCGACCCGCCTTAAGTTCAAGTGAGCCGCCCGTTTCAATTTGCGTGCCGATTTCTGTTTTTCTGCTTAGGCTTAAGTAATTGCGTTCATCCCAGGCTAATTGGCGTTGAGCACCTACAGTGGCCGTCCCTAGTGTGAGGTCACCTTTGGCTTTTAAACGGGCGTTTTCAGCCACCTTGATTTGAGTCGCGGCCAAATGAATATCCGACTCGGCATACGCTTCCAACTGCTCAGCTTGGATTTGGGTGACACCATCTAGCGCCGTCTGGCTGCCGCTGATGGCATGGGTCGTATGGGTTTGGCTCTGCAGATGGAGATCCTGTCCGGCTTTTAAAGTCATTTTTTTGACGGCAATCAACTGGCCAGCGCGACTATCGATGTTATGGCTCGCCTGCATCGATAGGGTGTCCAAGCTGACGATTGCGCCGCGCTGGTTATCAATATTGTGTGCGGTGAGATCCATCTTGCCGCGGCTGAGCATCGTGCCGGCATTTTTGAGTGGATGATCGCTGTGCAGTTCAATGGCGTTAGCTGAAATCAGCGAGCCGCCCAGCGGAACTGGACTGGCATCTCTGTTAGCCAGATAGACTTTGGGTGTCAGGACCGTCTGTTCTGAGCCATCGGGTAATTTGACGCTTTGATTCACCAGCCAGACTGGGCTCGCGCTTAAAGCGGCAATTTGCTGCGGCGTGGGCTCCATGCCGAGGGTCAGATGGTGTTGCTTGGCCCAGTTTGCGCCTCTATGCATTAAAGCTTTGAATTCAGCAATTGGGTTTCGATAGCCGGATAGATAGTAGTGACCCGTCAAGCCAATGATCTGATCGCGAATCAGTTGCTGTTCATAAAAGCCATCTCCTAAGCGCTTGGGCACGCGTTGGGGGTCGAGATTGAGTAAATTCAGCAAAAAATTGCTAGAAACGGTATCGCTGTTACGCGTAAAACGGGGATCGGTTTGAATTAGATACGGTCGATCAGGATCGAACTGAAAGTGCTGTAAACCACTATTTAAGAAAGGGCTGCTGCGTGTTAGGGCAGAGGTGCTCAGCACTAGCGCTGTAGAGGGCGCTTGATGGTCAACCGCGGTGTGTTGTTGATAGACGGCTACATTCAGATTGTGGTGTTCTATCACCGGAGCTGGATGGTAGGGTACATGCCCGCTCCAATCACGAGTCCAGCCCCGACTGAACATTCCACCATGCCAGTCTCTGTCTGACCATTGCGATGTTCCCTGATCGGTCGTGACACGCTGACCGTTGACATCACGGTTATCAATCTGAGCTGGTCCACCTTCGAGGTCACTGAGCGCTCCCCCTGCAATAATCCGGCTTTTATCATTAATGACCACTCCCGATAAGCGGATTGCCCCACCCGCTTGAATTTTACCGGGTTCGCTGTGCGTGGCCACGGTCGTTGACACACGACGGGTAAAGTTATAGTTAGTAAAACAAAACACTTCTGTACCGGAGTGGCGCACTCGGTAAAGGCCCCCTACGTCACCATGCCATCCGATTTGAGATCCATCGTAGCGTTGGTTGGTATGCTGATCATGACATTCGTGTATCTCCCGCTCTTCGATCAGCCTCTGCTGGGTCTCGAACCTTGAATTCCGATTGATTAGATTTTCTGAATGGATCGAGAGATCGCCTACCGCATCAATCGTTGATCCATTATTGAGGATGCGTTCACTGCTGCCCTGCGCTGTGGACTGAGCATCCAACTCACCGCCAATGGCTAAACTACCGCCGCTATAGAGCACGCCGCGCTCTAAGTTTTGAACTTCCTTAACACCGATTTTAAGACTGTTTTGCGCGAAGATCACACCAGCCATGTTAAGCAACATAGAGTTGAGCCGATCATGCGCGCCGATTGAAACCGTATCGCCAACAATCAAAGCCGAGCCTGGTTTCAACACGTGCCTTTGAGGAGGCTGCATAGTTTTGTAATTGTCGTTCCATCCCTGTTTATTATTCTCTATCTGGTCACCCTCGATCAAGACTTGACCCTTGCCGTGCAAAATACCATCGTTGATTAAACGATTTACTGAAACATGGAGATCTCCATCACTTTGTAAGACCCCTTCTATACAATTCAAAAAAATTTTACTTTTCAGCGATAATCTATCGCTTGCAGACACTGTACCGTTGAGGTTGGCGAGGGATTGTTCTGCTTGCAGATTGACATTCTTCCCTGAAATCTGACTGTTAGCCCCATTGAAGATACCTTGCGCCTCCAGCATGACTCCGCCTTGAGCACTGATCAGGCCGCCTTGTGTTTCTGGATCTATACTCTCGCCATTTTTGATGGCATCCGAGAAAATCTTTATTTCACCTATACCGGTGTTGATGATCTGACCTTCATCATGGTTTAACACTTTCTTCGCATGCACTTCAAGCAAGTTAGCGTGATGGGTGGGTTGCGACGGGTGTGCCTCATCCGACCCTACAATGATTTTTCCTTTAAGGTTATTTAAGCCGATGGTGTCAATCTCGATTTTTTGGCTGGCCGATAACGTGCCAGCTTGATTACTTAAAAAAGAGGAGGCTTTTATTTTGAGCGCTTGATTCGAAAGAATTTTCCCACCTTCAATATTCGCTATTTTAGGTGAGGTGACAGAAAGAAGGCCTTGAGCAAAGATTAAACCTGCTCCTTTTTCACCTTCACCTTCATCATCGCCATTCATTATTGCGTAGTGGGCCACAATCTGAGCCTGTCCTGTGCCAGTATGGAGCAGCCGGCCTGCGGTATTGTCAATCATGTTGACCTGTATATCTAATACGCTTTGATCGCCATTGGCTTCTATATGGCCCTGCGTATTATCAAGATTTTTACTCCTCAGAATAAGATCCGCACTCGTTGTGATTTGCCCATTTTGATTGTCCAAATGATCGGCTTGGATCAATAGCTTATTTCTTGACGCAATGGTGGCAGACGTGGTGTTGTTTAGAGTCTGTGCTGAACCTTCTACTTTGTGCTGAGCATTGAGGGAGCCCCCTATCGTCAATTCGCCATCGCTATGCACCAAGCCATGTTCTTGGTTGTGTAGGGTCTGTGCGCCGATGGCAAGCTGGCGGCGCGCCATGATGACCCCTGCTTGATGCGCGTCGGTATCCTCGCTACCATCATTGACTAGGCTCTGCGCACTGATAACTACAGTGCTGCCTTGGATTACTCCATCATTTCTAAGCTGATCGTGTAGGATTAGCGTCAAAAATCGTCCGTCGATCAAAGCGCTTGCTTGATTCTCTAGGGATCTCGCCTTAAGCGAAATATCGCCCTCTATTTTTAACTCCCCTTGATTCAGTAAGCTACCCGAACTCGAAATCGATAGGTTGCCGCTTGCATACATCTTGGCCTGTTGGAATACAGTCAGCCCGCTTTGGCTAGGTTGCGCTTCCTTGTCAGGAGGCTGTGTACTGGCAATACTCTTCCAAGCGCTTGCCTCCGTGTCACAAACTTGACTGACTCCGCTTAGCAGGTGAATACTCTGCGCCTGCACTTCGCCCTTTATTTTGAAAATGTACGCCATTAAATCCAATGTATCGCTTGCAAATACCGTACTGCCAGCGTCGAAAAAAAGCTCTTTTGCATTCAAACTCACATTTTTCGCTAAAATCTGACTTTTATTTCCATTGAAGATTTTTTCTGCTTCCATCTCGATCTTGCCCTGCAAACGGATCAGACCACCTTGCGTCTCGCCTTTATCCAGCATGTTACGCACTTCCTTCGCATGCACTGTAAGCACGCCCGCGTGATGGGTAAGGTTATCCGGACTATGGGCGCCAGTCGCAGTCGCCGTCTTGGCTGCTTCTTCCGTTCCTACACTAATGAGCCCTCCAGCGTAGTTGTTTAAGCTACTGGTGTTAATGTCGATTTTTTGGCAGGCCGATAAGGTAGCAAATTTATTGTACACATAGTCGGTAGCTTTTATTTCGAGGGTTTGGTTCGAAAAAATGACCCCTCCTTTGTCATTGACTATTTGAGAGGAGGTGACACTCACAGGGCCTTTGCCGAAAATGAATCCCCTCCCTTTTACCGCATCCATATTGCGATTCAGGATTGTCTGACGGGCCACAATTTGAGTCTGTCCTGCACTTGTATTCAGCAGTCGGCCAGAGGCATTGTTAATCAGGTTGACCTGCACGTCCAATACGCTTTGATCCCCCCTGGTTTCGATATGACCTTCTTGATTGTCAAGCACCTGACTTTTCAGAACAAGATCTGAGCTCGCTATGATTTGCCCTTTCAGATTGCCCAACTCATCATCCACTGAAATATGGAAATCGCCCTCACTTTGCAAAATCCCTTTATCTAAATTGACAAGAGAATGAGCCTTCAGCGAAAATTTGTCACTTGCGTACACCGTGCTCGCAGCGTTGGAGATGAGTTCTTTTGCGTTCAGATCCACCTCCTTCCCTAAAATCTGACTTTTATTCGCATTGTAGATTTTCTGTGCTTCTATCACTACCTTGCCCTGAACACGAATTAAACTCTCTTGGGCTTTTTCACCCGTATACGCAGTGTTGATAACCTCCTGCGCATTCACTTCAAGTACGCCTACGTCAGGAGCGTGACGGGATAGACCTTGTACGCTATGCGAAGCCTCCGCCTTGAATTTCTCATCTTCGCCAACAGTTATCAAGCCTCCTACATTCTGTAATTTATCGGTGTCAATCTCTATTTTCTGGCCAGCCGATAAGGTGCTCAATTGATTGCCCAAGTAGGGGGTTTTTATTTTGAGCATTTGATCCGAAATAATTGCTCCACCTTCATAATTTACTATTTTGGGGGAGTGAATAGTAACCGGACCTTTACCAAAGATTAAGCCAGCTCCTGGTATCGCTTTAGTATTAAAATTCGCTATCGTTACCTGCGCCACAATCTGAGTCGGCCCCATTCCTGTATGAAGCAGCCATCCGGAAGTATTATTAATCGCAGCGGTGTAAACATCTAACACGCTTTGATCCCCCTGAGCGTCTATGCGCCCCTCCTGGTTTAGAATGACTTGACTGTTTAGGATAAAGTCAGAATGTGCTGTGATGTGCCCATTTTGATTGTCTAACTTACCAACTTGGATCGAGAGTCTTGCTCTTGACTCAATCATAGAAGAGCCGGAATTCACCAGCACTTGTGTTGAGTCAGTCAGTTTGCGTTGGGGACCGAGGGCACCTCCTATGGTCAGTTCGCCATCGCTGCGCACTAATCCGTGTTCTTGGTTGCGCAGACTCTGTGCTTGAATTGTAAGCTGGCGATGCGCCAATATTGCTCCAGCTTGATGCTCCGCGGTATTATTCGTACCATCATTAACCAAGCTTGGTGCATCGATGGCTATGCTGCCACCTCGAATTACGCCGTAGTTTCTAAGCAACTCTCCTGCTTTGAGCGTAAGGTAAACGCCGTCTATCAAAGACTTTGATTCATTCTCAAGTTCTTTTGCCTCCAGTGTAACGTCACCTTGAGTCTGTAGAGTACCTTGATTGATTAAGCGCTGAGTCGTCGAAATCGATAGATGACGGCCGGCACTCAATTGATTTTTATGTGTATAGTCTTCTTCAAGCTTTGCGGCAAGATCAAGCGCCGCGCTAAGCGTTCCCGCCCCCGTAAGACTGACTGCTTTGACGGTTAAATTACCGTTTGATTGAATCCGATGGCTGGCATTATCTAGCGTATCAGCTTGAATATTCAGATGCTCTTTAGCCCACACTCTAGCTGTCTCGATGAATTGCAAGCGACTCGCGCGGCGCGAACCTTGGCGGGTCTCGCTACTTGCGATAGAGAGTTCCTGTGGCCATGTAATCATGGGCAGACCCGTATCCGCGTAATTGATTTCGTGCGTCCCCGTGCTAATGTTGATCTTATTGGCGGACAATTCTCCCTCTACTTTAATAGAGTACGCAATCAGGTCAATTTGCTCAAACTGTTTGAGTGTCGTGTTGCTTTTGATCGTAATTTGACCTGCCTTTACGCGAAAGGCCTGAAGCTCGCCATCACTATTTAAAATAGGCTCGCCTGTGGTGAGCACAAGATGTTTGGTATTGAGAAAATTACATCCCCAACAATCAATGCCGTTAGCATTGGAGAAAACGAGTTGAGCCGGCTCCCCGGCGATTTTTATCACGCTATTCAGTTGAGAAAGCGTGCGCCCTATCACGTGATTCAAAATAATCCGAACAGTAGAGCCGTTCTGCAAGGTTACGCCGGGTGGATCAACGTTGAAATTTGGGTGTTCGTTATATGAAATGCCTGCCGCATTGGGCTGGGCGGTATTCACAGTCGGAGAGTCTGCTTCCGCACTAGAGCGGGGTGTTATTGGCTCTTGTCTGTTAGGGGCAATAGAAGCAGATCGAATGTGTTGAATCGAAACTCCATTAATTGGTTTTAACATCATTCACCCCATTTAGTAATAATTAATTTAGGAGTTTAAATGATGATTTTTAATATACCAAATAATTTTTTAATTTTAATTGTATGATAATTTCATTTATTTAAATAATATTTTTAATAAATGCGATTTTCTAAGGCTTACTCTCGATGCTTTAATCCCCACCCGCAACCACTTCTAGTAGCTGGGTCCCAAAGCGTTCCAGTTTGAGAGCGCCAACACCCGATACTGTGCGTAATTCGCTAATTGTTGAAGGCACAAGCCGAGCGATTTCAGCTAAGGTGCTATCATGGAAAATAACGTAAGCAGCTACGCCTTCGCTTTTAGCCATCTTGCTGCGCCAAGCACGCAACCTTTCCCAGCATTCACGCGCAGAGGCGGATAATTCTTTGACTAAGTTTGCCCGCTGTTTAACTGGGGCATGAGGCGCACGGGCTGACTTGATTTCACGCCGCAGCGTCACTTTTTGTTCGCCTTTGAGCACAGCACGGCTGGCCGAGGTTAAAGTAAGCGCGCCATGCAGGTTATGGTCAACCGTTAACAAGCCATAGGCGATGAGTTGGCGAAAAATTGGTCGCCATTGGGTTTCCGTGAGCGTAGCGCCAATGCCGAAAGTTGAAAGCTGGTCGTGTCCACGTTGTTTAACGCGCTCAGTCAAATTACCCCGCAAAATGTCGATCAGATGGCCAGCACCAAAATAAAAACCACTCATGCGCTCTACCCGGTAGACGCAAGACAGCGCCATTTGCGCTTCGCGCGTGCCATCCCAAGTCGCTGGTGCCTCAAGACAGGTATCACAATTGCCGCAGGGGCTGCTGGCTTCGCCAAAGTAAGCCAACAATTGGACGCGCCGGCAACTCGCCGTTTCACATAAACCCAGCAGGGCATCTAATTTGCTTGTGACAATCCGCTTATGTGCGTCATCCGCTTCAGATTCCTCAATCATTCTACGTTGTTGCACGACATCGCCTAAGCCATAGGCCATCCATGCATTCGCGGGGAGTCCATCGCGCCCGGCCCGGCCAGTTTCTTGATAATACCCTTCGACACTCTTTGGTAAGTCTAGATGCGCAACAAAGCGGACATCCGGTTTATCAATGCCCATCCCGAAGGCAATCGTCGCGACCATCACAATGCCTTCTTCTTGCTGAAAAATCTGCTGATGCCGACGCCGCATGTCAGCGTCCATGCCCGCGTGATATGGCAGCGCCCGCACACCTTGGGTTTGGAGCCACTGCGCTGTCTCATCCACCTTGCGGCGGGATAAGCAGTAAATAATGCCGGCGTCACACCGTTGGCTGCCGCTTTTAGCGCTAGGGTCTGGCTCCATATGCTCAGCGCGGATAAAGTCAAGCAACTGGTTACGGGCATTGTTCTTTTCAACAATTCGGTAATGAATATTAGGTCGGTCAAAACTCGAGATAAAGACGCGCGCATTATCTAGCGCTAGACGATGAATGATCTCGGCACGTGTGAGTTCATCCGCAGTAGCCGTGAGTGCAACCCGTGGCACGTTTGGAAAGCGTTCGTGTAAAACGCTGAGTTGGATGTATTCCGGGCGGAAATCATGACCCCATTGTGAAACACAATGCGCTTCGTCAATCGCAAATAGGCCAACCTGAATACTCTCAAGCAAATCAAGAAAACGTGGCGTCATCAACCTTTCTGGCGCAACATAAAGCAGATCGATTTGGCCTTTGCGTAGCGCTCGCTCTGTAGCCGCGGCTTCGCTGCCTGACAGGGCAGAATTCAGATAGGCGGCGCGCACACCACACTCCGTTAGCGCCGCCACCTGATCTTGCATCAGCGCGATCAACGGTGAGACGACGATACCTGGACCCAAGCCTGCTTCACGTCGTACCAGTGAGGGGATTTGATAGCATAAGGATTTGCCGCCGCCGGTTGGCATTAAGACCAAGCAATCTCCGCCCGCCGCGATATGTTCAACGATCTCCTCTTGCTGAGCACGAAAGGTAGAGTAGCCGAAAATTTCATTCAGAATAGCAAGACAACGCGACATAGCATCCCGCACGGCGGGTATAAAAGGTGGGAGTAAAACCTGAATTATAAAAGCAATAGCTCAGACGCGCCGTATGACTTTCGTTAGCCGCCCCTCTTAGCAAAATGTGCGCGCACATAAAAAAACGGCCCCGCATGAATAGTGCGGGGCCGTGTTATATACACTTTATGTGTATTAAGTGTTAAGCAGCCGGTGGCCCAAACCCAAATGTTTCGGATTCAGCTTCAGCTATTTGATCGAATCGCTTGCGATCAGAGGCTTCTTTATTTTTACGTGCCTTATGAAAAGCAAGACCCGTACCGGCTGGGATCAGGCGACCGATAATCACGTTTTCTTTCAGACCGCTCAAGTCGTCGCGTTTGCCCATGATTGCCGCTTCGGTTAGGACGCGGGTTGTTTCTTGGAACGACGCAGCCGAGATGAAAGAATCCGTCGACAACGATGCTTTAGTAATACCCAGTAAGATATTATCGTAATTAGCAGGGCGCTTATCGTCCGCATTCATCTGGTCATTTTCGTTAAGCATATCGGAACGCTCAACCTGCTCACCTGGGATAAAGCGTGTATCGCCAGCATCAGTGATTTGCACCCGACGCAGCATCTGACGCACGATCACTTCAATATGCTTGTCGTTGATCTTCACGCCCTGTAGACGATAGACATCTTGCACTTCATCAACGATGTAGCGCGCCAGCGCCTCAACGCCCTGTAAACGCAAGATATCATGAGGATCGGCTGGGCCGTCGACAATCATCTCGCCTTTATTCACGACTTGACCATCATGCACGAGTACCTGCTTATCTTTCGGAATCAGGAATTCGTTTTGGTTGCCATCAAGGTCAGTAATGACTAAACGTTGTTTACCTTTAGTGTCTTTACCGAATGACACGGTACCGGTCACTTCGGCCAGAATACCCGCATCTTTAGGTGAGCGCGCTTCAAACAATTCAGCTACACGCGGCAGACCCCCAGTAATATCACGGGTTTTCTGCGATTCAGTTGGGATCCGCGCTAGCACCTCGCCCACTTTCACCATTTGGCCGTCTTTAACCGTAATCAAAGCGCCAACCTGAAAACCGATCATAACCGCATGGTCAGTTCCGGGGATTTTGACTTCAGCGCCTTTTGCATCGAGCAATTTGACTTGCGGACGCACGCTCTTAGCGGCTTGTGAACCACGACGCTTTGGATCGATCACAACCAGCGTCGATAGACCCGTTACATCATCAATCTGGCGGGCAACCGTCACGCCTTCTTCGACGTTTTCAAATTTCGCCACACCGCCATATTCGGCAACAATCGGACGCGTCAGAGGATCCCACGTCGCCAATTGCGTGCCGGCCTTGATCTGGGCTCCATCAGTCTGCAACAGAGTAGCGCCGTAAGGCACTTTATGGCGCTCACGCTCACGGCCATGATCATCCGTAATGATGACTTCGCCAGAACGCGAAATAGCGATCGCTTCACCTTTTGCGTTCATCACATAACGCATTGCTGCAGTAAAACGTACCGTACCATTTGATTTAGCTTCTACGCTCGACGCAATTGCCGCGCGCGAGGCAGCGCCCCCAATGTGGAAAGTACGCATTGTGAGCTGGGTACCTGGCTCACCAATCGACTGTGCCGCAATCACACCGACGGCCTCACCCGTGTTGACCAGAACACCGCGGCCAAGATCGCGACCATAGCATTGGGCACATAGGCCATAGCGCGTTTCGCAGTCAAGCGGGGTACGCACACGAACTTCATCAATGCCCAAACGTTCGATTTCTTCAACCGCCATTTCATCCAGCAGGGTGCCGGTTTCATAAACCGTTTCCTGGGTTTCTGGATTGACTACATCGGCAACCGCTACGCGCCCAAGAATCCTATCACGCAGCGCTTCAACCACTTCCCCACCTTCAACCAGGGCCTTCATCGCTACGCCATTGGAAGTTCCGCAGTCATCCTCAACCACGACCAAATCTTGCGTTACATCGACCAGACGGCGCGTCAAATAACCTGAGTTCGCGGTCTTCAGTGCGGTATCAGCTAGACCCTTACGCGCACCATGGGTTGAGATGAAGTACTGCAATACGTTCAGCCCTTCACGGAAATTCGCGGTAATCGGCGTCTCGATGATCGAGCCATCGGGTTTTGCCATCAAACCGCGCATCCCCGCCAGCTGGCGAATTTGCACTGCCGAACCGCGCGCACCGGAATCGGCCATCATATAAATCGAATTGAACGATTCTTGTCTGACTGTTTTGCCTTCGCGATCGATGACATTTTCCGTTGAAAGCTGCTCCATCATCGCCTTACCTACGGCTTCCGAAGTGGCCGACCAAATATCAACGACGTTGTTATAACGCTCCTGCGAAGTCACCAGGCCGGACATATATTGCCGGTCATATTCTTTCACTTTCTGGGCGGCATCGTTAACGATTTTTTCTTTTTGCGGCGGCACCAACATATCGTCCACGCAAATCGAAATACCCGCGCGCGTAGCAAGCTTGAACCCCTGCTGCATCAGTTGATCAGCAAAGATTACCGTCTCACGCAGGCCACAGCATCGAAATGAAAGGTTAATCAGGCGTGAGATTTCTTTCTTTTTGAGGGGCTTATTCATTGCCGAAAATGGCAAGCCTGGCGGCAAGATTTCCGACAAAATAGCCCGGCCAACCGTTGTTTTATAAAGCGTCAACGCTGGCACCAACTTCGGCGCTCCAGGTGCGGCATCCGGGTTAGGTACCTGCTCAACAATGCGTACGTGGACACTCGCACTTAATTCAACTTGCTTGTTTTCATAGGCCAGAATCGCTTCGCTGACATTGATGAAAGTTAGACCTTCACCTTTGGCGTTGACATGTTCACGCGTTGCATAATAAAGGCCTAGCACGATATCTTGCGAGGGCACAATCGACGGCTCGCCATTTGCCGGAAACAAGATATTGTTTGACGCCAGCATCAACGTCCGTGCTTCAAGTTGCGCTTCAAGCGAAAGCGGCACATGCACGGCCATTTGGTCACCGTCAAAGTCAGCATTAAATGCAGCGCAGACCAGCGGATGCAGTTGAATCGCTTTACCTTCAATTAAGACCGGTTCGAACGCTTGAATACCAAGCCGATGCAGGGTTGGCGCACGGTTTAGCATCACTGGGTGCTCGCGAATAACTTCTTCGAGGATATCCCAGACTACAGGTGTTTGGCTTTCAACTTCTTTTTTAGCCGCCTTGATCGTGGTGGCAATCCCCATCACTTCCAGTTTATGGAAAATGAAGGGTTTAAAGAGCTCAAGCGCCATCAGCTTAGGTAAGCCACATTGGTGCAGTTTGAGGGTAGGTCCAACCACAATCACTGAACGACCGGAATAATCAACGCGCTTACCCAACAGATTCTGGCGGAAACGACCGCCTTTACCTTTGAGCATATCGGCAACTGATTTCAATGGGCGCTTATTGGCCCCGGTCATCGCTTTACCACGGCGGCCATTGTCGAGCAATGAATCAACCGACTCTTGCAACATCCGCTTTTCATTGCGCACAATAATCTCAGGCGCTTTGAGTTCAAGCAGGCGTTTAAGCCGGTTGTTACGATTAATCACGCGACGGTACAAATCATTCAAATCCGAAGTGGCAAAGCGTCCGCCATCGAGCGGCACCAGTGGCCGCAATTCAGGTGGCAAAACCGGCAAGACTTCGAAGATCATCCATTCAGGCTTGATCCCTGAACGTTGAAAAGCTTCTAATACTTTGAGACGTTTGGAAAATTTCTTTAACTTCGCCTCTGAGCCCGTGGTTTTCAATTCGCCGCGCAGCATTTCAGCTTGCGCATCAATGTCGATTGAACGCAATAGCTCACGCACGCCTTCCGCACCCATTTCGGCGCGAAACTCATCACCGTACTCTTCGACCTTACTGTAATAATCTTCCTCGGTCATGATCTGCCCCCGCTTCAACGGAGTCATGCCAGCCTCAATCACCACATAGGCTTCAAAATAAAGTACCCGCTCAATATCGCGCAAGGTCATATCGAGCACCATGCCTAAACGCGATGGTAACGATTTCAAAAACCAAATATGAGCAACCGGCGAGGCAAGCTCAATATGCGCCATACGTTCACGACGTACTTTAGTCAGCGTGACTTCAACCCCGCATTTTTCACAAATCACGCCGCGGTGTTTTAGGCGCTTATATTTGCCACACAGGCATTCATAATCTTTGATCGGGCCAAAAATCTTAGCGCAGAACAAACCATCGCGTTCCGGTTTAAAGGTGCGATAGTTGATCGTTTCAGGTTTTTTAACTTCACCAAACGACCAAGAACGAATTTTGTCTGGTGAGGCTAAGCCAATCTTAATGGCATCAAATACTTCATTTTGCTGAACTTGCTTGAATAGATCGAGCAAAGCTTTCATGGCTTTTCTCCGTAAGTCGGCTTAATTCCGGTCAAGATCGATGTCAATACCGAGCGAGCGAATTTCTTTCACTAGCACGTTGAATGATTCGGGCATACCTGCATCAATGACATGTTCGCCCTTGACCAGGTTTTCATAAATCTTCGTGCGGCCTACCACGTCATCTGATTTCACAGTCAACATTTCTTGCAACACATACGCTGCGCCATAGGCCTCAAGCGCCCATACCTCCATTTCACCGAAACGCTGACCACCAAACTGGGCTTTACCACCGAGCGGCTGTTGCGTGACAAGTGAATAAGGACCGGTTGAGCGAGCATGCATTTTGTCATCGACCAAATGGTGCAATTTCAACATATGCATGTAGCCTACGGTGACTGGGCGATCAAACGCATCACCTGTGCGCCCGTCATATAATGTGACTTGATTTTTTGACTTGGTCATCCCCAATTGCTTAGCAATATGATCCGGCCAAGCCAGTTCAAGTGCTCGTGCAATTTCGTCTTCGGTGGCGCCATCAAAGACAGGAGTCGCAAACGGTACCCCTTCTTTCAGATTAGAAGCCAGTTCTAGCACCTCTTTATCACTGAGCTCATCTAACGCTTCACGGCGGCCACTTTCATTGTAAATGGTACTCAAGAACTCTCGCAGCTCGGTCGCTTTGGCTTGTGCGCGCAGCATATCGCCGATGCGATGCCCCAACCCTTTCGCGGCCCAGCCAAGATGGGTCTCAAGAATCTGACCAACGTTCATCCGTGATGGAACACCTAATGGGTTCAAGACGATATCGGCAGGGGTACCATCTGCCATATACGGCATATCTTCGACCGGCACAATCTTCGACACCACGCCTTTGTTACCGTGGCGGCCGGCCATTTTGTCACCGGGCTGCAAGCGACGCTTGACCGCAAGATAGACTTTGACCATTTTTAGAACGCCTGGCGGCAATTCATCACCCTGCGTCAGCTTTTTACGCTTCTCTTCAAAGGCCAGATCAAACTGATGGCGTTTTTGCGCAATCGATTCTTTAATCGCTTCAAGCTGTGCGGCTGCCTCTTCGTCCGCTAGACGCAAATCAAACCAGTGGTAGTGATCCAGCTCAGCTAGATAATCAGCGGTGATTTTTGCGCCTTTTGCAAGCTTTTTAGGACCACCATTGACAACCCGGCCAACCAGCATTTTTTCTAACCGCTGAAATGCATCTCCCTCAACAATGCGCAACTGGTCATTGAGATCGAGGCGGTAGCGCTTAAGTTCATCATCAATAATTTGCTGCGCACGCTTGTCACGCTCAATGCCTTCACGCGTGAACACTTGCACATCAATCACTGTGCCGCTCATGCCCGAAGGTACACGCAACGATGTATCTTTTACATCAGAGGCTTTCTCGCCAAAAATCGCGCGCAGTAGTTTTTCTTCCGGCGTGAGTTGAGTTTCACCCTTTGGCGTGACTTTACCCACGAGTACATCGCCTGCTTCAACTTCAGCACCGATATAAATAATCCCCGAGTCATCCAGTCGACCCAACTGCGATTCAGCTAAGTTAGAGATATCACAGGTGATTTCTTCTGAGCCCAGCTTAGTATCGCGCGCCACCACATTCAACTCTTCGATATGAATTGAGGTATAGCGATCATCAGCGACAACTTTCTCAGAAATCAAAATCGAATCTTCAAAGTTGTAGCCATTCCAAGGCATGAAGGCAACCAACATATTCTGCCCGAGCGCAAGTTCGCCAATATCTGTCGAAGCGCCATCAGCCAGTACATCCCCCCGCACGATCCGGTCGCCAACCTTCGCAATCGGGCGCTGATTGATATTCGTGTTTTGGTTTGAGCGCGTGTATTTGATGAGGTTATAAATATCCACCCCAGTATCGCCTGCCACCGCTTCATCATCATTGACCCGAATCACAATCCGGCCTGCGTCAACGTAATCAACCTCACCACCACGGAAGGCTTGTACGGTTGTCCCAGAATCGACTGCCACCGTACGTTCAATACCCGTACCGACGACCGCTTTTTCAGGACGCAGACAAGGTACCGCCTGCCGCTGCATGTTCGATCCCATCAACGCGCGGTTAGCATCATCGTGCTCGAGAAATGGAATCAACGAAGCCGCCACCGAGACAATCTGAGATGGCGCAACATCCATATATTGCACACGATCTGGGGTTACCATCAGCGTTTCACCCGCTTCACGCGCAGAGACCAGCTCATCCGTGAGCGTGCCGTCACTGGATACCGCTGCGTTTGCTTGCGCAATCACATAACGGCCCTCTTCAATCGCAGATAGATAATCGATCTTGTTACTTACTTTGCCCTCGTCAACCTTACGATAGGGCGTTTCTAGAAAACCATATTCGTTAAGGTGAGCATACAAGGCGAGCGAATTAATCAGACCAATATTAGGTCCTTCCGGCGTTTCAATTGGACACACGCGGCCATAATGCGTTGGATGCACATCGCGCACCTCAAAGCCGGCGCGCTCGCGCGTCAAACCACCCGGCCCAAGCGCAGAGACGCGGCGCTTGTGCGTGATTTCGGACAATGGGTTGGTTTGGTCCATAAACTGCGACAGCTGCGATGAGCCAAAAAACTCACGAATGGCCGACGAAATCGGCTTCGAGTTAATCAGATCATGCGGCATCAGATTTTCACTTTCTGCCTGTCCCAACCTTTCTTTAACCGCGCGCTCGACACGCACTAAGCCCGTGCGGAATTGATTCTCTGCGAGTTCGCCGACACAACGCACCCGGCGATTACCAAGGTGATCGATATCGTCAACTTCGCCTTTACCATTGCGTAATTCAACAAGAATTTGAATCGTGGCAAGAAGATCGGCGTTATCAAGCGTCATTTGGCCAGTGATCTCTTCACGGCCCACACGACGATTAAACTTCATGCGACCTACTTTCGACAGATCGTAAGTATCTTCACTGTAGAAAAGCCTGTTAAACAACGCTTCAACGGATTCTTCAGTCGGCGGTTCACCCGGACGCATCATCCGGTAGATCGCAATGCGCGCGGCTGTTTGATCAATGGTTTCGTCAATCCGAAGCGTTTGCGAAATATAAGGACCCTGGTCAAGATCATTCGTGTATAACGTTTGAATCTCTTTGATTTCCGCTTCCCGCAATCTCGCGAGCAAGCTGTCGGTGATTTCTTCATTGGCTTCTGCCAACACTTCACCGGTTTGGGCATCCACTACGCTTTTAGCAAGCACTCGGCCCAGGAGATAATCTTCCGGCACTGAGATGGTTTCAGTCTTTGCACTTTCAAGATCACGGATATGCTTTGCATTGACCCGTTTCTCTTTTTGCACGATGACTTTGCCATCTCGATCAAGAATGTCAAAGCGCGCGACTTCTCCGCGCAGCCTTTCAGGGACAAATTTAATCTGCGCGCCCTCGTCCATCAACGTACATTGGTCAAACATAAAGAAACGCTCAAGGATTTCTTCAGCATTTAAACCAATTGCTTTGAGGAGGATGGTCACCGGCATTTTGCGGCGGCGATCTACCCGGAAATATAAATTGTCTTTTGGATCAAATTCAAAATCTAGCCATGAACCACGATAGGGAATAATCCGCGCAGAAAAAAGCAATTTGCCGGAGCTATGCGTCTTACCTTTATCATGCTCGAAAAAAACACCCGGCGAGCGATGCAACTGCGACACAATAACCCGTTCTGTGCCATTGATGACAAAAGAGCCGGTCGGTGTCATCAGCGGCATTTCGCCCATGTACACTTCCTGCTCCTTCACCTCTTTGATCACTGGCTTACTTGGCGACTCTTTGTCTAACAGCACCAAACGCACCTTAGCGCGTAGTGCCGAGCAAAAAGTCAAACCGCGTTGCTGGCATTCTTTAACATCGAAGGCCGGCGACGACAAACTATAGCTGACAAATTCAAGACGGGCGAAACCATTGTGCGACACAATCGGAAAAACGGACATAAATGCCGCTTGCAAACCCTCAGGGTTGCGCTTTCCGGACGCAATATCCGCTTGCAAAAAGTCACTAAAGGACTCAAGTTGCGTAGATAATAAAAATGGAATCTGGTGAACATTCACGCGCTTCGCAAAATTTTTCCGAATACGCTTTTTCTCGGTGAAAGAATATTGCATATGATACGATCCGCTATCAAGACAGCCAACAAATGAACGAAATAATCGCTTGGTGGTTGGCCACTACCAACCGCTGGCTGACGGCAACGAAGGACTCATCCGTTGCCCGACCAAACTTACTCTTTACCGCAATTTCTAGCTTAAAAATTAAAGAAAAATACCGTGTTTGAATGTATCCACGTTACTTTAATTTAATTTCTCAAAAATACTTACCACGGACAAAAAGGCCGGCAGAATAAACTGCCAGCCTTGATGCGATTCTTAGTAGTGCTTTCTGCTCATATCAGCAATCGCTGAAAGCACCACTCTACATTACTTAACTTCAGCCTTAGCACCAGCCGCTTCAAGCTTTTGCTTGGCTTCTTCAGCTTGCGCTTTAGGCACGTTTTCTTTCACCGGCTTAGGTGCGCCATCAACTAGATCTTTAGCTTCTTTCAAGCCTAAACCAGTGATTTCACGCACGGCTTTAATGACGGAAACTTTATTGCTGCCGACTTCGGTTAGCGTAACTGTAAACTCAGTTTGCTCTTCCGCAGCAGCGGCTGCACCGCCACCCGCCGGGCCACCGACTGCCAATGCTGCAGCAGATACGCCAAACTTTTCTTCAAATGCCTTAACAAGCTCATTCAACTCTAAAACAGACATCGCGCCAACGGCTTCGAGAATGTCTTCTTGTACTATTGCCATTTAAAAACTCCTAAATTGAAATCAGCTTCGGCTACTTAGCTTATATAGTGGTCGGACTCAGGCTGGTTCGCCTTGAGGTTCACCTTGAGTCTCACTTTGCTTTTGCTGGCTTAATGCAGCCAGTGCACGTGCAAAACCGGAAATCGGCGCTTGCATCACACCCAACAGCTTAGCGAGTAGTTCATCACGGCTTGGAATGCTAGCTAATGCTTGCACCGCCGCTTTGTCCATCAGCTTACCTTCGTAGACACCCGATCGAATCACCAGTTTATCGTTGCTTTTGGCAAAGTCATGAATGACCTTTGCAGCAGAAATAGGATCATCAGAAATACCGTAGATCAACGGACCAGTCATCTGTTCGGTCAACGAGGCAAATGGCGTATCCGCAACGGCGCGGCGCACCAGCGTATTTTTTAAGACACGCAGATATACCTTTTGCTCACGTGCTTTCGCCCGTAACCGGGTGAGATCACCTACCGCAATTCCACGATATTCAGCCAGGACCATCGTCTGAGCTTGTGCAACTTTCGCTGCGACCTCAGCTACGACGGCCTGCTTATCTTCTTTATTAAGTGGCACGGTTTAAACTCCAAATTGAATGCACAATACCTAAAGCATTGCGCACCACGTTAAATCGGCGTCCGAGGTTAAGCGTTAATGCCACCGGTTTCAATATTCAGAAACTTTTTCGGGGTCGCCATCTGCGTTGGCTAAAAAATTAAGAACTTGCTTGACTACAACTTGTCCACCAACGGTCTTTGATAACCAGCACGATACTCATTACTTGCCGTACCGTGACTGCCCAAAGCCTAGATTACAGGATACTGCTTTGTATTGAATTAACCTTACGCAGCTCATACCCTGAGAAAATTGTGTAACGCTTAAGCGGCTAACGTATTTTGATCAACCCGCACACCAACGCCCATCGTACTTGATAAAGCGATCTTACGCAGGTAAACCCCTTTGCTCGTTGCCGGTTTAGCTTTTTGCAACGCCTCGACTAACGCGACCAGGTTGGTCCGCAAGGCTAGCGGCTCGAATGATGCACGGCCAATGGTGGCATGAATCAGACCCGCTTTGTCGACGCGGAACTGAATTTGTCCAGCCTTCGCATTCTTGACTGCGGTCGCAACATCTGCTGTTACGGTACCAACCTTTGGATTCGGCATCAGGCCACGGGGACCCAGAATTGTCCCTAGTGCGCCAACGACACGCATCGTGTCTGGTGAAGCAATAACCACATCGAAATTAAGGTTACCCGCTTTAATTTGCTCAGCGAGATCTTCCATGCCAACAATATCGGCGCCAGCAGCACGCGCTTGTTCGGCCTTTTCACCTTGCGCAAAAACAGCGACCCGCGTTACCTTACCGGTACCTGCTGGCAACACAACAGAGCCACGTACAACTTGATCAGATTTTTTAGCATCAATACCTAACCGTACAGCAATATCGATGGATTCATCAAATTTAGCTGTAGCACAGGTTTTTACCAAATTAAGCGCTTCATCGACTGAATAGAGTTTTGCTCGGTCAACTTTGCCCGCTAATGAACGTAGGCGTTTTGAAAGCTTTGACATTTATAGACCCTCTACCGTAATGCCCATTGAGCGAGCGCTGCCTGCAATAGTCCTGACTGCGGCGGCCAAATCAGCAGCGGTGAGATCAGGCATTTTAGCCTTAGCAATTTCTTCAGCTTGTGCAAGCGTGATTTGCCCGACTTTATCCGTATGCGGCTTTGGTGAACCTTTATCCACTTTAGCTGCTTTTTTGATCAAGACAGTCGCTGGCGGTGTTTTCAAAACAAAAGTGAAACTCTTGTCAGCAAAAGCGGTGATCACCACCGGCACCGGCAAACCTGGCTCCATGCCCTGAGTTTGCGCGTTAAACGCCTTGCAAAACTCCATGATGTTTAAGCCACGCTGACCCAAAGCTGGGCCGACCGGTGGCGATGGATTGGCTTTACCTGCAGGAATCTGCAATTTAATAAAGCCGATGATTTTTTTTGCCATTTTAAAACCTCGGTTAAACTTAAAAATTACTAACGATGCTATGCCACAGCACGTATCATCGATCTTGCAATTTTCAAGCTGAACGCATAGCGTTCGGTGAGTGGTAGCGCATCCTCGATAGGGGCAACACTTAATTTCCCCTCTCTCAGTGCTCCTCTTCAGTCATTAAGCGGACTGTACGCAAAAACAATTACACCTTCTCAACTTGTCCAAATTCAAGCTCAACTGGTGTCGCTCGTCCAAAGATAGTGACCGACACTCGGAGACGAGATTTCTCGTAGTTGACCTCTTCAATGCTGCCATTGAAATCAGTAAATGGACCATCCTTGATCCGCACTAGCTCGCCCACCTCGAAAAGCGTTTTCGGCCGAGGCTTTTCAACGCCCTCTTGCATTTGAGACATGATTTTGTCAACTTCAAGCTGCGAGATCGGGCTTGGACGATTACGCGTGCCCCCTACAAAACCTGTCACCTTCGCCGTATTTTTTACGAGATGCCAGGTTTCATCGGTCATGTCCATTTCAACTAGCACATACCCCGGAAAGAAACGCCGTTCAGTGACGGTTTTTTGGCCGCCACGAATTTCAATAACCTCTTCAGTCGGCACCAAAATCTGGCCGAACTTGTCCTGCATGCCTGCGCGGTCAATACGTTCTTGTAATGCACGTTGCACGCTTTTTTCCATCCCGGAATAAGCGTGCACAACATACCAACGTTTACTGCTGGCAGGAGTTACCGCGGTATCGCTCATATATTATTTCCAGCCCAAAATCAGCGAAAAAACCGCCCATTCAATTATTTTATCGCCAATCCACAGATAAACTGCCATCAGCAATACAAAAACAAACACAATGAGCGTAGTCTGACCGGCTTCTTTGCGCGTTGGCCAAACTACTTTGCGAATTTCACGCCAAGCTTCTTTTGTGAAGCCGATAAAATTTTTGCCAGCTGATGAAAACAGCGCAACAACGCTGCCTGCACCAAGGCCGCTAAACAGCAATGCGCCACGTATATACCATGGCTGATTGCCGCAGAAATAAAAGGCGGCGCCTCCGGCGACCGCCAACAAGACTGCCAGCGTAAGCATTAATTTGCTTTGCGCCGTATTGACGTTATCAACGGAAGGATTTGCCATCACAGCCAGAAAAATAAATAAAACATGAGATCATCACAAAACCATTAAGCAACTACCAAAGCCTGCTCACTGTATTTTGCATTATCTCAGATTGGCAGGGGCAGAGGGAATCGAACCCCCAACCTTCGGTTTTGGAGACCGACGCTCTGCCAGTTGAGCTATACCCCTAAACAAAAAATCCGGGACTTGGCTAGTCAATCAACTAACCAGCCCCGAAAGCCTCACAGCAACATGCCTGTGCAGCTTATATCGATTTTACTCAATCAAGAATCTTTGCAACCACACCCGCGCCGACAGTACGGCCACCTTCACGAATAGCAAAGCGTAGACCTTCTTCCATCGCGATTGGAGCAATCAATTTTACAGTGATACTCACATTATCGCCAGGCATCACCATCTCTTTGCCTTCTGGCAATTCGATCGAGCCGGTTACGTCTGTCGTACGGAAATAAAACTGTGGCCGGTAATTACTGAAGAATGGCGTATGACGGCCGCCTTCATCTTTACTCAACACATAGATTTCAGCCGTAAAGTGGGTATGCGGCGTAATAGACTTAGGCTTAGCCAACACTTGACCGCGCTCGACGTCTTCACGGGCTGTACCGCGTAACAAAATCCCAACGTTATCGCCTGCCTGACCTTGATCTAACAGCTTACGAAACATTTCAACGCCGGTGCAAATGGTTTTTGCAGTGTCTTTGAAACCAACGATTTCAAGCTCTTCGCCAACCTTAACTACACCACGCTCAACCCGGCCAGTCACCACAGTGCCACGCCCGGAAATTGAGAATACATCTTCGATTGGCATCAAAAATGCGCCCTCAACCGCCCGCTCAGGGGTTGGAATATATGAATCTAACGCATCGGCCAACTTCATTACCGCTGGCACGCCATACTCGCTCTCATCGCCCTCGAGCGCCAACTTTGCCGAACCACAAATGATTGGCACGTCATCGCCAGGGAAATCATATTTGGAGAGTAACTCGCGCACTTCCATTTCAACCAATTCAAGCAACTCAGCATCATCAACCATATCGCATTTATTTAAAAATACGACGATGTAAGGCACCCCCACTTGGCGCGCGAGCAAAATGTGCTCACGAGTCTGTGGCATTGGGCCATCAGCGGCTGAACAGACTAAAATTGCACCGTCCATTTGAGCTGCGCCGGTGATCATGTTTTTTACATAATCAGCATGCCCTGGGCAATCAACGTGCGCGTAGTGACGAGCTTCCGTTTCATATTCCACGTGCGCTGTATTGATCGTAATCCCGCGCGCTCTTTCTTCTGGCGCCGCATCAATTTGATCATACGCTTTGGCTTCACCGCCAAACTTTCTTGACAACACAGTGGTAATTGCCGCTGTTAAAGTTGTCTTACCATGGTCCACGTGACCGATCGTTCCTACGTTCACGTGCGGCTTGCTTCGTTCAAACTTACTTTTGGCCATTCCTCAACTCCTAAATAGGATTTCCATTCATTGCGCCGCGCGCAAATCGTATCAAAACAAAATTACTAAAATTTACTGGTGCCCATGGGCAGGATCGAACTGCCGACCTCTCCCTTACCAAGGGAGTGCTCTACCACTGAGCCACATGGGCTCGCCTAGCCTATCCAACTTGGAGCGGGTGAAGGGAATCGAACCCTCGTCGTAAGCTTGGAAGGCTTCTGCTCTACCATTGAGCTACACCCGCAGCCTAACTCAGCAGACTCCATACATAATAGCCTGGTGGAGGGGGTTGGATTCGAACCAACGTAGGCGTAAGCCAACAGATTTACAGTCTGCCCCCTTTAGCCACTCGGGCACCCCTCCACGGAGAATTGGGCATTATCAAGTAGAGACCCCTTATTGTCAACTGCTGTATACTAAAAAATCCTGTAGCAACGCTGATTTTATCTTTCTATTCATAACCGTGTCATTGCTACATTTTCTGGCTCCTTGGGAGCCATCTATCTTACTTGTTGCGATTTTTGCCATAACCTGCGGGCTGTATTTGCGCGGCACGCGGCACGCGCGCGTAAGCGTTGCGCGGCAATTGGCATTTTGGTTCGGTTTGGCCCTTTTCTACATTGCCCTCCATACACGCGTGGACTACTATGCAGAACATGAGTTTTTCGCGCATCGACTGCAACATCTTGTTTTACATCACCTAGCGCCATTATTAGTCATGGCATCTTATCCAGGTAGTGTACTGCGTGCCGGCTTGCCCATCCCGTGGCGCACTCGCTTGCGAGCCACAGGCAAAAAGGCGGGAATACGGATACTTGCCAAGATCTGCTTACACCCCACACTTATTTCATTGCTTTTTGTCGCGTCGGTATTAGTCTGGTTAATTCCGTCCGTGCAGTTTATATCGATGATTAACTGGCGCTTGTATTTGTTCATGAATTGGTCAGTCGCCGTGACTGGCCTTCTATATTGGTGGCTATTACTGGATCACCGGCCAGCCCCCCCCGCGCGCCTAGGAGCAGGCTTGCGCGTCTTATCACCGCTTTTAACGATGACGCCACAAATCCTTGCCGGCGCGATTATTACCTTTACCCAACGAGACTTGTATCCAATTTTCGATCTGTGCGGCCGGGCTTTTGGTTTACCCGCGCTAACCGATCAGAGTATCGGTGGGTTAATTATGTGGGTACCCGCCTCATTACTAGAGGGAATCGGTGGTCTACTCGCTTTGCGACATTGGACGCGGCTTTCACAAAAAAACCGCCCGCACTAAGGCTGAACTTTATGCTAAGGTTGGCCTTTATTATTCGCACTCGCGGCCATTCGCTTTATAATTCAATATTATTTATTTTTTCCGTTTGCGTTGACTACAACTGACACCACTCCAAATAGCTCGAGCATTTTCGCGCCAATCGCCGGCGATATGCAGCAACTTAACCATGTCATCCGGCAGCGCTTGGCTTCCGAAGTTGTGCTTATCAACCAGATTGCCGAACATTTAATTAACGCTGGTGGCAAACGGCTGCGGCCAGCGCTCTTACTGCTTGTAGCGAATGCCCTGGGCGCGCATGGCAAACCATGCCATGAACTCGCCGCAATCATTGAGTTTATTCACAGCGCCACCCTTTTGCACGATGATGTCGTTGACGAATCTGATTTGCGGCGTGGCAAAAAAACGGCAAATGCGCTATTTGGCAACGCGGCAAGCATACTCGTTGGGGATTTTTTATACTCACGCGCGTTTCAAATGATGGTGGAGGTCGGCCGTCCACGCGTGATGCAAATTTTGTCAGATGCGACCAATATGATCGCTGAGGGGGAAGTGTTGCAATTATTGAATATGCATGACCCCAAAGTCGATGAGACTCGCTATATGCAGGTGATTTGCTATAAAACCGCAAGGCTCTTTGAGGCCTCCGCGCAACTTGGCGCAATCTTGGCAGATGCGCCGCCCCCGCTTGAGGCGGCAACCATGGAATTTGGCCAGCGCATAGGGACCGCCTTTCAATTGATGGATGACTGGCTCGATTATGCTGGCTATGTTGAGTCAATGGGCAAAAATGCCGGCTGCGATTTATATGAAGGCAAACCTACCCTGCCGCTGATTTATCTTATTGAACGAGGCACAACTGAGCAACAAGCGCTGGCCCGCGCAGCCATTGAACAAGGCGGCACCGATCACGCTGAAACAATTCTCGCCGCCATGCACACCTCCGGCGCGCTCGACTACACGCTAGCGTGCGCACAGCGCGAAGCCAGCGCCGCAGCTAAGGCGTTGCAACCGTTGCCAGACTCTATTTACAAAAAAAGCTTGCTAGAATTATGTACGTATTCAACCGCGCGCCGGTGTTAACTCTGTTTTGCCAAATTTAATCGAATTCTCAACCCTACTTAACCTTATTCCACGTGGAATCATTTCCTTTATGGGCGCAGCTTAGCGTAATCGCTTTCTTGCTACTGCTATCTGGCTTTTTTTCGATCTCTGAAGCCTCGATGCTGGCGCTTAACCGCCACCGGCTCAAGCACCTTGTGAAACAAGGCACGCTCGGCGCGCGCACGACATCTCGCTTATTAGCACGCACAGAAAAATTATTAAGCGTTATTCTGATTGGCAATAACTTGCTTAACACGATTATTCCTGTGCTCACCACCGCAATTGCATTGCGCACCTTTGGCACGAATAATTTAGCCTTGTCGATGACTACCGGCGGCATCGCGTTTCTGATCATTATCTTTAGTGAAATTACCCCGAAAATCATCGGCGCCGCCTGGCCAGAAAAAATTGCCTTACCCGCAAGCCTAGTGCTCAGCCCTTTGATGCGGGTCACCCGCCCACTCGTATGGTTTGTCAATTTATTTGTCTCGGCGCTACTCCGTATATTGCACCTCGATACCCGCAAGGCAAAGGAACACCGCCTGTCGATGGACGAATTGCGCACCATCGTACTTGAGTCGGCTAATTTTGCACCTCATAAACACCGGAGCATTTTGCTTAATCTATTTGATCTGGAAAACATCACTGTCGATGATGTGATGGTGCCTCGCACACGGATTGAAGCACTTGATTTTGACGCGCCGCTTGAGACTATGCTGCAGCAGCTTGATACGTGTTATCACAACAAATTACTTGTTTATCAAGGCGATACCGACCATATCCTCGGTGTGTTACAGGTACGCAAAGCATTGGCCGCAAGGCATGGTCACACCCTCAAACACGAAACAATACGCGAATTACTCAACGAGCCTTATTTTGTACCCAGCGGCACGCCGGTATTTCAGCAACTCCACTATTTCCAAGAAAACCAGCAAAGAATGGGCCTCATCGTCAACGAGTATGGCGAAGTGCAAGGGTTAGTGACGCCCGAAGACATTATCGAGGAATTAATTGGTGAATTTACCACGACAATGCCACGCACAAGCGGTACACGCGCTGGCTGGAACGCTAAAGGCGAATGCATTGTCGCGGGCAGCATCCCATTGCGTGAGCTAAATCGCTTACTCACTCTACAGTTACCGGTACAAGGACCAAAAACACTCAACGGTCTAATCCTTGAAGTACTGCGTGAAATCCCAGATGGAGATGTAAGCTTACAAATCAACGGCTGCCGGATGGAAGTCATGCAGATTGACCATCAAACGGTTAAAACGATCAAATTATTCCGCCCCCAAGAAAGCAACGCAGATGAAATGAGCCCCCCCTAGTAAAAAACGGCAGGCGGCCCTGACATACACCAATAAGGCAAGCCGCTTGACTTGCTCTGACAAAGCATTGCAGCAATAAAAATAATATTCGGATGAAGATTCGCCAAATGGCTGAATAGCAAATTTAAGCGCGGTGGGCGACGATTAATTTTTATTCATCAAGGACGGCGCCGCCCTTTCTAGTTATGTCCTCTCATCTAGGCCAAACCGTATCGCAAACAGCTGATATGAATACGCTTGCGGATTCAGCAACTGCGGTACCACCTCCGAACGCCTTATCCTCTACTGGACCCAAAGAGGACGATAATGCTCCAGCTGTGCGACTATTGCGTGAACTTTTACTTGATGCTGCCACCCATGGCGCATCTGACGTGCATATTGAGCCTAGCGAGCATGATTGGCGCATTCGGCTACGCATCGATGGGGTGCTGCATGAAACCATGCGCCCGCCGCCCTATCTAAGAGATCCGTTCATCTGTTGCGTGAAAGTGCTAGCTCGCCTCGATATTGCCGAGCGGCGCATACCTCAAGACGGACGCCTCAAACTATCCGTTGCAGCAGACAAATTTGAAGAATTCCGAGTTAATACACTACCCACCTTGTGGGGCGAAAAACTCGTTTTGCGGCGACTTGACACCCTCCCAGCCACGCTTACTCTGACTGACCTCGGTTTTGACCTCAAACAACAAGCCACTCTGGCCGCAGCTATTCACGCCCCGCACGGCATGGTATTGGTTACAGGCCCAACGGGGAGCGGCAAAACTTTATCGTTATATTGCTTTTTACAGCACTTAAATCGAGAATCAATCAATATCTGCTCGGTCGAAGACCCAGCTGAAATACAATTAGCAGGCGTTAATCAGGTCAGTGTACGCGACAAAGCGGGCCTTACCTTTGCCGTCGCACTGCGCGCCTTTTTACGACAAGATCCTGATGTGATTATGGTTGGAGAAATTCGTGACACTGAAACCGCCAGTGTTGCACTACAAGCCGCACAAACGGGTCACCTTGTCTTATCCACCCTGCATACCAATGATGCTCCCGCCACACTCGCACGCTTACTTGATATGGGCATAGCGCCTTTTAACTTGGCTTGCGCCATGCGCTTAATTATCGCGCAAAGACTGGTCAGAAAACTCTGCTTAGCCTGTCGCGCCCCAGCTTTCACCCATCAGACAACTGCTGAGGCGATGCTGCGTAGCGCGGGCTTTGACGAAACAACCCTAGCAGAAGATTGGCAACCCTATCGAGCCGTCGGCTGCGCTGCGTGTCATGGCATTGGTTATCGCGGCCGCATTGGCATCCATCAAGTGATGCCGGTTACCGCTGCGATACGCGGGCTCATCATGGCACGAAGCAGCACCGATGCAATCGCTCAACAAGCGCTGCGTGAAGGCGTAAAAAGCTTACGAGAGGCAGGCTTAGCGCAAGTACGCGCCGGCACAACCAGCCTCGAAGAAATTCTAGCCGTCACAGATGCCAGCCCGGCTACTTTCTAAAAAACGCCATGATCGAATCAGAGGCGCCGATTACAGTTCATCAGGGGCAAGAATTTCGCTTTAGCTGGCGAGGAATAAACGCCACAGGCGGCACTAAGAATGGCGTCTTAATCGCCACTGGAATTGGCGCGGCACGCGCGCTGCTCAAGCAACAACGCATTACCGCTTTTAAAATCATTAACCAAGGACCCGCCAAGCCTGCTGTGCTGCGCGCGGCGGATATCACCACCTTCTCACGTCAACTCGCCGGCCTCTTACACGCCGGCCTGCCGCTGGTAGCTGCCTTAGACGTTATGGCCAGCAGCAATACGCGGCCAACCTTAGTTAGAGTGATTCATGCACTCGCGCGCGCAATTGCACAAGGCCAACATTTTTCAGCAGCGCTGGCACACTATCCGCAATTTGGCGCGATGTACTGCCAGTTGGTGGCGATTGGCGAAGCCTCGGGCGCACTCGCGCCTTTGCTGGCGCAACTTGCCGATCAACGCGAGCGCGCCGCGGCGCAACGAGCAAAATTGCGGGCGGCACTCAGTTACCCAGCAGGCATATTGATCGTATCTCTACTGATTACAACCGCATTAATGATCTGGGTGGTGCCGACTTTCAAGCAAATCTTCGATGGTTTTGGTACACCACTTCCGGTCCCAACCCGGGTTGTATTATCTCTTTCGTCAGCCATGGCACACTGCATTGTGCCTATCACCCTATTGATCAGCGCAGGAACCCTGCTAGCTGGGATCGGCTTGCGCCGCTCAACGACGCTGCGCACCGCCTATGACCACTTTATATTAATGCCACCGATCATTGGCCCCCTGCTGCAGCAACTCGCCATCACGCGGTGGAGCCGCGCCCTCGGAACTCTATTAAAAACCGGAACGCCGCTGGCCGATGCATTTAATATTATGGCGAAGGTCACCAACAATGCAGTATTCGATCAGGCCACGCTTAATATTTCGCACCGTGTGCGGCGCGGCGAGCGTCTGGCCAATGCCATGCGCGCTACTGGCTGCTTTCCGCCAACCGTCTTGCAACCGATTGCAATTGCTGAAGAATCTGGTTCTCTTGACACGATGCTTAACGACCTCGCCACCCTCAACGAGCAGCAAGTGGATATGCGCATCGCCACTTTAGCCAATAGCGCCGAACCCCTGATGATTATCGTGCTTGGCCTATTAGTTGGCGGCCTTGTGGTCGCAATGTATCTACCCATCATTGAACTCGGCAATGTCATCTAGTGATGGTGTAGCATAGATACTCATTTATTCATATTCTGTGCCGCTTTTTCCAAATGTCCTTACCCGCCCCTATCCTAATTCAGCCGATTGCCGCCATCTTTAATGGCTGGGCGGCTAGTTTCGCGGCTTTGCCCGTCAGCTTTCAATATATCTGCACCGTGCTATTTGGCCTGATTATCGGCAGCTTTCTAAGTGTTGTCGTCCATCGAGTGCCAATTATGCTGCATAGGCTATGGCAAGCCGAATGGCATAGTTTTGCGGCTCATGCAAACATCACTGCCAAAGCAGCGGCCGCTGCGACGCACGCGGCCGTTTCAAACGAAATGATAGACCAGGCCATCACGCCCCCCCCGATGGCAGGTAAAAGCCTTGGGGACAAGCACGCCTATAACCTTTGCCTGCCGCGCTCTCATTGCCCATCATGCCAACATACTCTCACTCTAACTGAGAACCTGCCTCTATTGGGCTATCTTCTGTGCCGTGGCCGCTGCTCTGCATGCCACATTCCAATTAGCCTACGTTATCCAGCCCTTGAGCTATTCAGCGCCTGCTTAGCAGCAGGCGCGCTGTGGCAATTTGGCGCAAGCTGGCAAGCCCTCGCCGCATTCGGGCTGGCCACGACCTTATTGGCGCTTGCCTTCATTGATATGGACACTCACTTGCTGCCTGACACGCTCACCCTCCCCCTGATTTGGGCCGGGCTTTTAGTGAACCTTGACGCCAGTTTTACGTCACTGCACAGCGCAGTGATTGGTGCGGCGGCCGGCTATCTTACGTTGTGGCTAGTCTATTGGGGGTTTCGCTTGCTGCGCGGCAAGGAAGGGATTGGCTATGGCGACTTCAAATTACTGGCCGCGCTCGGCGCCTGGCTTGGCTGGCTGGCGCTACCTCAAATCGTGCTCCTGGCCTCTGCTACAGGTGCATTATTTGGTCTCACTGCAATGGCCTGCGGCCACCTAAAAAAAGGACAACCTTTACCATTTGGCCCATTTCTTGTTGCAGCAGGAATGATCACGCTATTTTGTGGCACACCATTTTTTGCTAGTTAACGCCACTTTAAAAGGATAGCGTTTGTGCATTATGTAATATTTTCTTGCCACATAACGTGCAACAGTAAAATGATCCAGCTCATCACGGTTCTTAAAACGGCGCCTATCATTTAATTAACAACAAAGATGATGAATCAGCAAAAATTTAATTTATTTTCAGTTGGCTTAACGGGGGGCATCGGGTGTGGCAAAACAGCCGTTGCAAATCGCTTCGCCGAGCACGGCGTGGCCGTTATCGATACCGATCATATCGCGCATACACTAACCGCAACTGGCGGAGCGGCCATGCCGCTGATTGCTGAACATTTCGGCCAAACCTTCATCGCCCCAGACGGCTCGCTTGAGCGCATAAAGATGCGCGCCACCATCTTTAATGATGAACAAGCCAAATTGCGCCTCGAAGCTATCCTGCACCCACTCATCCGCCTTGAATGTGAATCCGCGGCGCACGCCGCAAGCGGTCAATATTTGATGTTTGTCGTACCTTTATTGATTGAATCCAGCAGTTGGCAAGACCGTGTCGATCGGATACTGGTGGTTGATTGCTCTCCTGCCACGCAAATTAAGCGCGTGATGCAACGCAACGGTTTAACACGCGAGCAGGTGCAAGCCATCATCGCGCGCCAGGCAAACCGAGCAACACGCCTAGCGCATGCTGACGATGTGATTTCTAACGACGAGGATACGCCGCTGACTTTCCTATATAATGAAGTTGATGCATTGCACCAATATTATCTCAAGCTAACTTAGGCCGTGTATGTCGATTAAGGGATTATTTCATAGCTAAAAACTTAATGGGTGGACCGCATCTAGCTTCTGCCTATGAATGAATATCAGGTAAATTCAGGTTAAGATTGCGGCGCTTAAATATGCAGACTAGAATAGACACCATTATTAGCCACTTTGCTCCTTTTAATAGGCATTAAGCTTGACCCTCCTCTACGAGTACCCATTCAACGAGCGCATCCGAACACTGTTGCGGTTTGAAGATCTTTTTGACCGGTTTACGTTCTTTTTGTCTCGCGAAGATGCAAAGGAACACCATATCGCATTGATGACGCTGTTTGAAATTGCAGACGTAGCAGGCCGAGCTGATCTCAAATCTGATCTCAGCAAGGAACTCGAGCGTCAACGCCAAACCCTTATTTCATATCGAGATAATCCAGGGATTGACCAAACGACGTTAGAGACCGTGCTAGTAGAAATTACGCAGACACTTGCTCAGCTAAACCAAATGCACGGTAAGGCAGGCCAACATCTGGCGGATAATGAATGGCTCAGCAGTATCCGCAGCCGCTCAAGCATCCCAGGTGGCACTTGCCGCTTTGATTTACCTTCTTATTATGCATGGCAACAGGGGCCGCTCGAATACCGTCGGCATGATATTGCACAGTGGGCCATACCGTTATTGCCGCTACGCGATGCCATGGCGATTGTCTTAAAATTCGCCCGTGAATCCAGCCAAGTCACCAAAGTCATCGCCACCCAAGGTCGCTACCAGCAAATGCTATCTGGCCGCACCTCCCAGTTGATGCAAATACGCGTACCCGCTGAGCTGGGCGTCATTCCTGAGGCCAGCGCCAATAAATACATGCTATGGGTACGCTTTACCACGCAAGACGGCGATATGCGTCCACAGCCGGTTGATACGGATGTGCCCTTTCAGCTCGCTTTGTGTAATTTATAACTGGGTTAAGAACGGCATAAAAAGTCGCAATGAGACCGGGGCATAACCTGAATACTCAGGCTAGCTTCACACACCAGATTTCAGATACACTCTTATCTATGAACACTCTCGTTAACTGCCCTATCTGCCGCATCAAAGTTGAATGGAAGCCAGAGAATCGTTATCGGCCATTCTGCTCAGAGCGCTGCAAAAAAACCGATCTTGGCACCTGGGCCGCCGAGAAGTATGTGATTGGCGGCACGCAGGAAGCGCCCGCTACAGCTGACTCAAACGACGACTTAGATTAAATCTATGCGGTCATTGCTTTAACTGAGTCTCAGCCTGTCATAGGCTGGATGTAGTATCGGCCTCAAGCCAGTCAAGCACCGGCATCGTCGCAGGGAGCACAGGAGCCACTTCAACCGGTGTCTGCTGCCAAGCAAGCGCTTGCCCTTCTCGCCCAGTTGGCTCGCCCTGCCATGCAGTTACTTTGCAGAAGAAAAGCCGCACGTAAGCATGGGGATAATCGTGCTCAAGCACTCGCCAACGCTGGCACGCCTCTACTTGAATCCCAAGCTCCTCGTGTAACTCACGCGTTAATGCGGCTTCGACTGATTCGCCGGCCTCCAGCTTGCCGCCAGGAAACTCCCAATAGCCTTCATAGGGTTTGCCAGAAGGACGCTGCGCGAGCAAAAAACGTCCATCGTTGCGCACCAGTATCCCAACCGCCACCTGCGTGACAAGCCGACCATCCGGCATATATTCTGCCCGCTGTTGCGGCATCATAAAATGCTGCTCGCTGAGGCGTTCATTTGTTGTTGTCGGCCTGACCAATCACGTGCAAACTGCCATGCTACGCGCCCAGAGCGCGAGCCACGCTCAAGCGCCCAGGCAAGAGCTTCGCCACGTGCTCGCTCGCAATCCGTATCGCTACACCCAAAATGTTTAAGCCAGTGGTGGATAATGCCAAGATAGTCATCTTGCTTGAATGGATAAAAGCTAATCCATAAGCCAAAACGCTCAGAAAGCGAAATCTTTTCTTCCACCGCCTCGCCTGGATGAATTTCTCCCTCGCTGGTATGGCGGTAGCTTTCATTGTCACTCATATATTCCGGCAAAAGATGGCGGCGGTTTGACGTGGCATAGATTAATACATTGTCTGATTGCGCAGCAATCGAGCCATCAAGTGCTACTTTCAGGGCTTTATAGCCTGGCTCGCCCTCTTCAAAAGATAAATCATCGCAAAACACAATAAAGCGTTCAGGACGTTGCGCAATCAGCTCAATAATATCGCCCAGTTCATGCAAATCATCTTTGTCGACTTCAATCAGCCGTAAACCATCTGCTGCAAAATGATTTAAACATGCTTTGATTAAGGAGGATTTACCGGTACCCCGCGCCCCCGTCAGCAATACATTATTGGCGGGCAATTTTTTTACAAACTGGCGCGTATTGGCTTCAATTAACTGCTTTTGCCGGTCAACGTTTTGTAAATCTTCCAGTGTGATCGATGATACCTGCGCCACCGGCTGCAAAAAACCTCGGCCTTGGCGCGTACGCCAGCGAAACGCTATAGCGGCCGGCCAATCAATCACGCCAATCGGCGGTGGCAGCAGTGCCTCCAGCCGACCAAGCAGCCCTTCCGCACGAGTTAGGAATTGCTCAAACTTATCCATAAAAAAATAACTATTCCCTAAGAGCGGTAATCGGCATTAATGCTCACATATTCATGCGACAAATCGCTCGTCCAAATCGCGGCCTTTGCATCACCACGCGCTAACCCAACGCGCACCGTAATTTCCGGCTGCTGCATCACACGCTGCCCCTCTTCCTCAAGATAATCGGGATGACGCCCACCTCCTTTTACAACCCATACATCATCGAGATACAAATCAATTTTGTCGACCTCAAGGTTCTCAATACCAGCGTAGCCAATCGCGCATAAGATGCGGCCAAGGTTTGGATCAGAGGCAAAAAAAGCCGTTTTAACCAGTGGCGAATGACCAATCGCATAGGCAACCTGGCGGCATTCAGCAGCAATTGCACCCCCTTCAACCTGAATGGTGATGAATTTTGTAGCGCCTTCGGCGTCACGCACGATCAATTGGGCTAGCGTCTGAGCTAATTCGGTAATCGCATCGCGTAACACGATATAGGCCGGATCGTCAGTCGCAGTCATCAGCGGCAGATCGGCTTGGCCGGTGGCGATGATGACAAATGAATCATTGGTCGACGTGTCACCATCGACCGTAATGCAATTAAATGAGCGATCCGCAGCGTACTTGGTAAGTGCATCAAGCACTGGCTGACTGAGGCCGGCATCGGTTGCAATAAAACTGAGCATGGTCGCCATATTGGGCCGAATCATGCCAGCCCCTTTGCTGATGCCAGTGAGTGTGATTTGTTGTGTACCGATGGTGATACGCCGCGAGGCAGCTTTTGCGCGGGTATCGGTCGTCATAATCGCTTCGGCAGCGTCACTCCACTGCGCGGGTGCGCGCGCCGCCCATGCTGCGGGTAGCGCAGCACACAGGCGGTCGATCGGCAGCGACTCAAGAATCACGCCGGTTGAGAATGGCAACACTTGCTGCGCAGTCATCCCGGCAAGTTGCGCCAGCACAGCACACGTCTTATGAGCATGGGCAAGCCCCAACTCGCCAGTGCCGGCATTAGCGTTGCCCGTATTCACAACGAGTGCACGAATACCGGCCCCACCACTGCGCGCAGAAGCCAAATGCTCACGGCTTACAATGACTGGGGCAGCGCAGAAACGATTCGTCGTAAACACAGCCGATACCGTAGTGCCTTCATCTAGCGCCAGCACCAGTAAATCTTTACGATTCGGTTTGCGAATATTCGCTTTAGCCCAGCCAAGCGTAACCCCTGCGACAGGATAGAGCTGCTCAGGATCAATCAGAGGAAAATTGACAGCCATTCAGAAATCAAAGTTCATGGGTTAGAAAACATTGGCGAACCCCAATTTATCAGGATGTCGCCCGCGACCATTCATTTTTACAAAGCACGCGTCACGCCAATTTACCGTGACATTGCTTATACTTTTTACCGCTACCACAAGGGCACGGACTATTACGGCCGACTTTAGATGCTATTTCACGTAATGCATTTGGGTCATGAAAACCGGACTTACCCCGCCCATTCTGATCCAGCTCAGAGATCGACTGATTGATGGCGGCCCCAGTAAATTCAGCATGCTGAAAGTGCATATCTTCGTGATGAGCCGCTTTTTCCTCAAGCTGCTCGGCTGCCTGTTCAATTTGCTCGATCGACTGAATACGCACATTCATGACAATGCGTATCACCTCGAGTTTGATTGAATCAAGTAGTTGCGCGAAAAGGTCAAAAGCTTCACGCTTATATTCTTGTTTGGGGTTTTTCTGCGCATAACCGCGCAGATGAATACCTTGCCGCAAATGGTCTAGCGCCGCCAAATGCTCGCGCCAGCGCGCATCAAGTGTTTGCAGCATAATTGAACGCTCAAATCCGCTAAACGCTTCACGCCCAATCTGCTCGACCTTGTTTTGATAGAATTGGGTCACAGCTGTCAACACATAGTGCACAATGTCTGCATCATCAGCTACATCTATCTCGGCCTGCTCAAGGTTAAGCTCAAGTTGCCAATCATCGCGCAAGACCTGAGCCAAGCCCGCCAAATCCCACTGCTCTTCGATACTGCCTGGTGGCACGAAAGTATGAGCCAGCTCGGCAAACACACTCTCGCTCATGGCCACGATCGTCTCTGAAATATCCGCCGCTTCGAGCAATTCATTGCGCTGCTGGTAAATCACACGACGCTGGTCATTGGAAACGTCATCGTATTCCAGTAATTGCTTGCGAACATCAAAGTTACGCGCTTCGACCCGGCGCTGCGCCGACTCGATTGAGCGCGTGACAATGCCCGCTTCAATAGCCTCGCCATCAGGCATTTTGAGACGTTCCATAATCGCGCGGACACGGTCACCGGCGAAGATCCGCAACAACGGGTCTTCCAGTGAAAGATAAAAGCGCGAAGAGCCAGGGTCGCCCTGCCTTCCTGCCCGACCGCGTAATTGATTATCGATCCGGCGCGACTCATGCCGCTCAGTGCCAATAATATGCAGACCGCCCGCCGCTTTGACGGCATCATGCAGAGCCTGCCATTCATCATGCAGGTGATGAACCCGGCGCGCTTTTTCATCGGCAGTCAAGGTTTCATTGGCTTCAATGAAGCTTGCCTGCCTCTCAACATTGCCGCCTAATACAATATCTGTACCCCGGCCCGCCATATTGGTTGCAATCGTCACCATTTTGGGACGACCTGCTTGCGCGATAATTTCCGCCTCGCGCTCATGCTGCTTAGCATTGAGGACCTGGTGTGGCAACTGCACATCCGTTAACAACGACGATAGCAACTCTGAATTCTCAATTGATGTGGTGCCCACCAACACCGGTTGCCCCCGTTCATAGCATGCGCGGATATCGGTAATCACCGCATCATAGCGTTCACGCGCACTCTTATAAATTTGATCCTGATGGTCAATCCGCTGACTCAGCCGGTTAGTCGGAATCACTACGGTTTCCAGCCCATAGATTTGCTGAAACTCGTGTGCCTCAGTATCTGCCGTTCCGGTCATGCCAGCCAGCGTGAGATACATCCGAAAATAATTCTGAAAGGTGATCGATGCAAGCGTTTGATTTTCGTGCTGAATGTGCGCACCTTCTTTTGCCTCAACCGCTTGATGCAAGCCGTCCGACCAACGACGTCCGGCCATTAAACGGCCAGTAAATTCATCAACAATGATGACTTCACCATTTTGCACGACGTAATGCTGATCGCGATAAAACAGCGTATGCGCGCGTAACGCTGCATACACATGGTGCATCAATGTAATGTTTTGTGGTGCGTATAAGCTTTCGCCCGCGCCGATCAAACCCCATTGCGCTAATAAGGCTTCCGCTTTTTCATGGCCGCGCTCCGTCAAAAAGACTTGGCGCGCTTTTTCATCCAGGGTGTAATCACCCGGCACGTCAACCCCTGTCCCGTCCGCCTTTTCTTCACCAAGTTGGAGCTCAAGCAGCGGCGGCAGCGCATTCATCCGTACGTACAACTCCGTATGATCTTCTGCTTGGCCGGAGATAATCAGTGGCGTACGCGCTTCATCAATCAGAATTGAATCGACTTCATCGACAATCGCGAAGTTAAGCTCGCGTTGCACACGCGCATCCACTTCATACACCATGTTATCGCGCAAATAATCGAAACCGAATTCGTTATTCGTGCCATAAGTAATATCGGCGGCATACGCTTGCCGCTTGGCCTCAGGCTCCATCTGCGATAGATTGATGCCAACGGACAAGCCCAGAAAACGGTACAGGCGGCCCATCCACTCAGCATCACGCTGCGCCAGATAGTCATTGACCGTCACCACATGAACGCCACGACCAGATAAGGCATTGAGATAGGCCGCAAGCGTCGCCACCAGCGTTTTACCTTCGCCTGTGCGCATCTCGGCGATTTTGCCATGATGCAATGCCATACCCCCAATAAGCTGCATATCGAAGTGGCGCATTTTTAGCACTCGCCGGCTTGCTTCGCGGCACACCGCAAACGCTTCGGGCAAGAGTTGATCAAGCGACTCGCCAGCAGTGACTCGCTGCCTAAATAGTGCTGTGCATGCTTGCAATTTTTCGTCAGTCAGTTTTTCGAACTGCGCCTCAAGCGCATTGATCGCAACGACAGTTTTCTGGTACTGCTTAAGCAACCGTTGATTACGGCTGCCAAAAATCTTTTTGAGAAGTCCGGCAATCATCGCTTATAAGGTTATAACTGCTAACGCTATGAAAGTTAAGGGTTTAAACACTATGAAATTTAAGAGTTTAAAAAAAATAGAGTTTATCATGCTACTCTGTGCTGCAATATAGGCAAAACATAGCGGCAACCTACAATTTAGAGTTAAGCAGCCTGTACAAATAAATCCAAGGTAAGATCAGGGCAGCATATGAACCCCGCATACTTAACAAAATCGCTCCCCACGCGCAGCACGCCGTCTCTCGTTTCATTGCTTGAGCGCAATGAAGCGTTCGCCCAGCTACGTACCGGCGTCGAACAAATTGCCGCCCTGGAGCGTGATTTGGCGGCTGCATTACCAGATTATCTAGCGCCGAATGTATCCCCCGGTCCGATCAAAAATGGCTTGCTCACCCTGCTTACCGCGCATAACGCGCTCGCGGCACGCCTACGTCATCTAGAACCGGGTTTGCTGCAAGCGCTGCAACAACGCGGCTGGCTTGTGCATGCGATTAAAATTCGGGTGCAACTCCAGCATGCAAAACCCACATCTGTCGCTAAAAAAACCCATCTATCAAGGGCTGGCTTTACCTGCCTACAAGCCTTACGCCAAAAAATTGCCCCTTCACCACTGCAAACTGCCGTGGCGCAAATGATCGAGCATCAAGCCAAAAATTTTCGCGAACAAATATAAAAAACTAATGCTCCTATAAGAAAGATGAATAACTTATTCTTTCTCATCATTTTAGTCTTTTTAAGATCATTCTTATATGAGTAAAGGATGAAACGCTGCATTATGTACACTACAAAACAATCTTGCATTAAACTTCTGTTTGTACAACACGACTCACCTACCTTTAAGTATGAACCAACTGCAAGCCATGCGTGTCTTCCTGCAAGTTGCCGAAAGCGGCAGCTTCGGGGGCGCTGCGACCAACCTTAAATTGTCTAATGCAGTCATCACGCGTTATGTCGCGTTGCTTGAAGCGCATTTGAATACTCAACTGCTGCAACGCACAACTCGCTGCCTGTGCTTAACGGAAGCTGGACGCGCTTATGCAGATGGATGCCGTCATATCCTCAAGCAAATTGAAGCCATTGAAGCCAATGCAACGCAAATGTCAAGCGTGCCATGCGGGACCTTAAAGCTTTTCGCCTCAGCCTCCCTCTCGCTGGACAATCTAACGCCGCTACTCAGCACGTATCGCACCCACTATCCAGAGGTGAAATTACAACTCACGCTAGGGCATCGGCCGGTTGACCTGATTGAAAATGGCTTTGACGCCAGTCTCGTTGCCACCGGCTCCATCACCAGTACCAGCATGACTCAACACCCATTGTTGACGATTGAATCAGCAATTGTGGCGGCACCGAGCTACCTCGCTCAACAAGGTGGCGCGCCCGACTCTTTAAACGCACTCACTAAGCACATCTTTGTCGGGCCGACACACCGCAGCACCTCCAGCCCCACGTGGACCTTTGTCAACGCGCAAAGCAGTCGTCAGCTAACGATTGAACCGGCTTACTCAGTCAATGACTTAGCGAAATTGCGTGAAGCTGCGCTCGCAGGTATTGGCATTGCAGTCCTACCGAAGACCATGGTGGATGAGGATTTAACACAAGGTAAGCTGAAAAGAATTCTGCCCGAATACAGCGTGCCGGAAGCAAACGAGCAAATTTCGCTGGTCTATTCAAGCCAGCGCCATTTACCTGCGAAGACACGGGCATTTATCAAGCTCGCCATAGAACTGTTAGCTGGCAATCATCGACATGCGACATAAAAACTAAAATTCTAGCGAGCCTGGTTTCATCACCCGCTGGCTAATGCACATTACTGACTATCGCGCTTATCTGGATTTGCCAGACGAAGCCTCGCGGCAGCATTATCAATATGCGCCACAGCCGCCCGCCGCGCAGCATCTGGGTCAGCCTGCGCAATCGCTTCAATAATCGCTTGATGTTCGGCTTGTATCGAAAGATCCATGTGCCGGGCCTTATTTGCGCGAATCACTTTAATCGAGGTGTGCATAAAATGGCCCAGAAAATCTAATAGTGATACATAAAGCGGATTACCCGTCGTTAGAGCAATTATTTTATGCAGCCCAAACTCTTCATCGGCGCCATCATCGTCCTTCTCCACTGCCTCATCAATTTCCACTAGAGCCTGTTTAATGCTAACCAATTGCTCAGGCGTACGCCGTTGCGCCGCTAGCGCCGCCGCCTCCCCCTCGATGCCGCGCCGCAACTCCATCACCTGCAATGCGGCCGGCAAAGAATCCGTAGTGCCGACATCAATCCTAAATGCAGTGGCGGCACCTGGCCGTAAAACCACCGTACCTAAACCCTGACGCGATTCAACTAAACCATCCGATTTCAAGCGCGAGATTGCCTCTCGGATCACTGTGCGGCTTACGCCAAAGCGTTTAGCCATAATATGTTCCGTCAGTCGAAAATCAGGAGGTAATTCTTGGTTTTTTATCTTGTACGCGAGCACCTCCGTCACGCGATCAGCCAAAGTGCCCACTGACGCAATCTGAAAAGTATTCACATCCTTAGCATTCTGTGATCCTGGCATACTTTACTCTTCCTCGTTTACCAACTCTGAAGCCGGCCTTTACTGACCCAACTTGACTCTCTAGTTTATTCCCTTAATCTAACTAACTATATTATTTTATAAATTAACGCATTACCACTATTTTCTTTTTAATGTTCACTCAATTATTATTGAAATTATTATTTTCAATAATATGCACCCTTACCTTTTAGACATGGCAAAAAAAGTAAGGTTCAAACTAGAACGTCTTTGTCCTTGAATCAACTCAATCGAAAAAAAACAATCGCCAAAGGAGTTCCATGTGCAAAACGCACCATCGAAAAATTCAGAGAGAATAATCAAATCTATTCCTCTATAGTTTCATTTTATAGAGATCTATTACATGATCCATCAGACCAAAGCCTAGTTTTCAAATCAATTTAGAAAAACGAGAACTCAGCACTGAGCAAAGAAATAAGTGATTGTATGATGAAGAAGATTGATAATCTGCTAAAATCTGTGATAGGCAAAGTTTAGGTTGTCCAATATCTCAACTAAGCCTTTATCATCATCCATTTGCCCTTATCGGGCTTGAGAGTTTGGTCACTATCCTTCCCAGGAAATACAGATGATTGTATTTTTTCTGTTGTCACTTGAGCAGATTAAAACCAGCCTTGGTCTATTAAGTCATAATTTATATAGCCCGTCACGAAGTATAACCATTCCATGACAACGCTTCATACTAACAAAATTTTCTCGTTTTCTTGTCGGAGCAAATAATGCAAATTCCATCATCCTTAGCATCCATAGTCTCTTACTGGTTCCCTAATTTGGGAGATACAGAAAAAAAAGCTCAAAATGGAAAAACACCAGACCTGTGCAACCTTTCCCTAGATCAAGTATTGCAGATTTATAAACAACGAGATATTTGCCCCGCCGGAGCGGAGGGCCACGATTCTTCTCCTCAATTCATCAGAGAGTTAGAGCAGACTTCTTGGCAGCAGAAGCAACTAACAAGCGGTATTTTTAATCATATAGATTTGATGACAACGAATATGAATGGAGTTTCTAGGCGGCTTGATCGGTTGGAGCCAGAAGTTCAGTACCTGGCTATTTCCACATTTATTCTTTTTCTACTTTTTATTGCGTATGCTCGCCATACAAATATAACTATGCAAAAGAAATTTAACGGTGATCTAGACAAAAAATTTGAAGATATGAAGGGCGAGTGCTCCAAATTAATAGAAAATTTAACCAAAGAAATCGAAGATCAAAAGGTGAAGCGCTCCACATTGAGAGATGATCTAACCAAAGAAATCGAAGATAGTAAGAATATGGTTTCCTCACAAGGCAGGCGACTTGATCAACTAGACTCGAAAATTCAAGGAACAGGAGGCAAGGCTGCCACTCTTGAGGAAAACCTTATAAAATTAACCGCTAATCTAAAAGCTTCCCAAGCTGAGCTTGAAAAAATAGCAAACGAACTATCTACATCTTCCCAATCAATTAAATTGATACAATCTCAAGCTATCGAAGCCGAAAGAACTAGGATTAAAGGCGCCGATGATTTACAAAGTCAAATCATTGAACTAAATAGCACTGTCAGCGAAATGTATAGACTTTTAGAAAGATCTAACCTGCCACTCGATCTGGCTCTATCACCACTCGGCTCGAGAACTGGATCATCATGGGCAGGATCGCAGAGTAGTGGATCGCGGAGCGGGTCACCTGAACACTCTACACCAGCTGGAAAACATTGACCCGATATATACACCCGCTCTTACATCACAATTTAATCTGGATCGACTATCAGCATTAGTCGATCCAGTTACTTGCTAATACAACAATTTTTATTATCCAATCGAAGCTCGTAATAGTCTTCTACAAAAACAATATCCTTCTGAATATGGACAACACTCACTATAATATTTAATCCATAAAGAAGAATTTCTCATGAAACATAATACTATCATCCAACTTCTTAGGTAAAACTTCGTTGGCTAAATTTCTTACGGATTTCTCCAACTCGTTAAGTTCATCCTCTTTAAAGTAAATAAGGGAGTCAATGGTTTCCGTGTTATGTCGTAGCCAACTGATATGTTCCTGTGTGTCTAAATTCTTAGAATCTAAAGCTTTCCACGCTTTACTCTTGGTTATATACCACCCCCTTTGATTCCCGTTACTTCCACTGGCTGACGAATTATTTTTATTGGATTCCGGATCATTTTTATTGAATTCCGGATCATTCTCTTCAAAATAACGCAACCCTATAGGCTCGGGACATTTCCCATCGGCTTTTTGTCGAAAGAAAACTATTACCCGTTTAGCACGTTCAATTTCCTCTTTTTTAATCTTCTTAAAAGGAAGAAAAGCCCGTTCCCTTTCAAAGGGAAGGTTAAAATTATAGCGTGGCAAGCTATTCAATACGTAAATATATGTAGCGACAGCATATTTTTTTGACCAAAGCTGGTCATCTTCTTCTCGCGCGTGGTCTTTGAGATACTCCATCCCTTTCCTCAACTGTAGATGGGGGGCGTCCGGATGGTGCATCTCCATCCTTACTTGTGATGGCTTACCTACATCAACAAAATAATAAGCATCAAGGGTTTTTCGAACGACCAGTTCTGCGACATCCTGTTTGACTATAAACTTTCTATGAGCCGGATTCTTGCCGCTCCTCTTACCATTTTTATTTGGTAGCAATTTGTTTTCAGCTTCACTTGAGAGCTTAGCAAAATCCGGCAACGTGCTACCTTCAGGACCACCGCTCTCTCTATCATTTATCTTGAATGACAATTCATTTTCAGTTTCACTTGGAAAGTAATTAGTGGAATCCGAAAACGTGCCACCATCAGACCCGCCACCCCCACACGCAGCAATACTTACAGCAATTATCATGACAAAAATGCGCAGCTTCATTTATTTCCCCGTTAGCCTTAGCTTCACCCACATTATGCTTCAAAGTTTAACTAATGATATCTATTTTAATTATAGCCAGTCACATAAAATCAACGCATAGATTGATCCTACCCTCCACCCTCTTCATCCAATTCCAACATCGCAATCCTCAACACTTCCGCCACCGGTTCAAACAACGTCTCAGGAATATAATCCCCAATTTTAGTATCCCCCATCAGTTGTCGCGCAAGCGCCACATTCGCCACCACCGGCACCTTATAAATCCGCGCCAACTCTATCACTTTCAATGCTTTAAGCCCCTCACCTTTCTCTGTAACAATAGGCAGTGGCGTCTCACCCTGCTTATAGTATATACACACCGCAAGATGAGTCGGATTTCTAATGACAGCACTGGCGCGCTCAACGCGGCCAGCCATATCGCTTTCTTGCATTTCTTCGTGTAGCTGACGAATCCGCCCTTTAACGTGTGGGTTACCTTCAGTATCTTTAAACTCCCGTTTAAGGTCGTCTTTTGACATCCGTAATTGCTTCATCAACTGATAACGCTCAAATAGATAGTCCGTGATCGCAAATATAATATAAAAAGCGAGGACGCAGCCAATCAGCCAGCCACATAATTTAGCCACAATGGGGATGGCACAGTGCACCCCGCATTCTGGCAGATAAACTAAAGACTTACCGTAGCGCGCCAAAATATAGGCAAACACAAAACCCAGCAACACGATCTTAAATATAGTGCGCAATAAAGTGTAAAGTTTTTTCAGCGAGAAAAGATTCTTAGCATTTTTAATAATACTAATCGCGCTGAGTTTTGGCTTGAGCCTCTTTGGGGCGAAGAGAAACCCCGTTTGAGTAAGACCTGTTATGACAGTTACTAAAAACAATACCGCCATCAATGAACCAACAAAACGCATAAATACCTGCGCACACGCCAGAAAAGTTCTCATCAGCGCTTGTTCAAATGGCAACGCTATGTATTGGATCGCCTGCCCAAAGGTATCTTGTAACGCAACCAGCAACTTCGGCCCCTCTAGCCAAAGCCAGAGCGCGGCTATCAGCAACTGCATGCCTTGGATAATTTCAACGCTCTTAGCAACTTGCCCTTCTTTACGCGCGTCCTTGATCTTTTTGGGGGTGGGCTGTTCGGTTTTTTCAGCCATCTTATCCGATCTCTGCGGTTGTGCCGATTTCTAGTAATCGGCGCACGATGAGCCAGATTTCATCAAATCGGTCGAGGTAATGATCAAGCCCCAAACGCATGCCAAAAATCAACGCGAGGCAGGCGAAGACTGATTTGATCGGCATGGCAATAAAGAATACATCCAGTTGGCCAGCAGTACGGTTAATCAGGCCAAAGGAAAAATCAACCATCAACATCAGTGCCACCGCCGGTAGGGCAAAGCCAATGCCCAACTCAAGCACCATGCGCCATTGGTTGATCATGAACAAAGCGGTCTCTTGATTGATTAAGAGCGCTTGCCCAAGCGGCAACATCGTGTACGATTGGTAAATCGCGGCCAGCAGTAAATTAAAACCGCCACCTACGAAGAAAAGCGCGGCCAGCAATTGTATAAATAGAATCGAGAATAGTGAAACTTCTTCGCCCATTGCTGGGTTTAGAATTTCAGCCAGACCAGCGCCGCGTGCTGTGTCAATGAATTCGCCGGCCACCGCCACCGCCCAAAATGGGATGGAGGCTAAAAGGCCAATATAAAGGCCCACTGAGAGCTCGCTCAAAACCATGCCGGCCAAGGCAAACCCTTCTGGCGGCGCAGTATGTTTTGTCCAGGCAAAAGCCAAGGGCAACGCCGGCAAGGCAATCATTAAGGCGAGCGTGTTTCTAATTAGCGCGCCGCCCAACATGCGGGTGCTGGTGACAGAGAGCAGCACCATGACCCCTAGCGGGCGCATCATGCACAGCGCCAGCATTTTCAGTAGCGGCGCCCAGGCCAACCAGGCCGCCATTTCAACGCCTCATATCAGACAGTTGTTGAAATACCATATCGCTGTAATTTAGCAAAGTCATGCCAATCCAACGATAGGTCACAAGCAAAGTCAACGAGGCTGTCAGCAGCTTGAAAATAAATTGTAGCGTTTGATCCTGCAACTGGGTGAGCGTCTGCATTAAGCTGACGGCTAGACTGACGACCGCTACGGCTACCACGATAGGCAAGGCAAGCAACAGTACCACCCACAGTAGCTGCGTCGTCATATGGATCAGGATGGCGTCACTCATGAGTAAGAGAGCATTAATTGCGACAATAGTTTCTCCCAACCACCCATTAGCACAAATAAAAGGAGTTTGAAAGGCAAGGCAATGGTGAGTGGCGATACCATCATCATGCCCAGCGAAAGTAAGATGATCGAAACAATCAAATCAATTGCGATAAAGGGTAAAAAAATCAGCAGGCCCATTTTAAACGCTTCAATCAATTGACCAATGGCGAAGGCCGGCATGAGGACCAGTAAAGAATTGACATCCAGCCGATCCTTATATTGCTCTGGCCAAGTGCGCTGTCCAATATCGACAAAGAAATGAATTTGCCGCGGCGGCGTATGCCGCTTTAAGAATGCCCTGTATGGAGCAAGTACACTGTCATCTACTTGGCTCACTGATTCGGGCGAGCTGAATTCTACCGGATGAGCTTTGAGCGCATCGCTCACCTGGAAGCCCACTGGCGCCATCACATAGGCAGTCAGTACCAGCGAAATCGCATAGAGTGCGATATTCGGCGGCACATGCTGAATGCCAAGCGCATTACGCAATAGCGCAAGCACAACCGAGATTTTTAGAAACGACGTACCTAGCACCACCAGTAAAGGCAAAATTGACAGCAGAAAAAGAAAAACGATCAGCTGAACCGGATGATCGAGCAAGCTCATCTTGTTTCATCCGGCGCAATTAGGCGGGTAATTTTAGCGCCCAGGCGCTCGCCAATGCGTACCAGGCTCGCCGTTGCAATTAAACGGCCTTGTGTACGAATGCCGATTTCCGGCGCGGTCTTGAAATCTGCTGCCAACACATCGCCTTCTTTTAATTGAGAGAGGGCTGAGAGTGGCACAGTCATTTGTCCAATTTCAAACACCAAGGTCATCGGCAAACTTGCAGCGATGTTTCCAGCTGTGAGATCAAGTTCAGCAGCAGGCTGAGCTTCTGGAGTGAACGCAGCTTCATCAGCCGGCTGCGTCTCTTGAGTGAAGCCAGCTTCATCAGCGATGGGTTCAGTCGTGTCAGCAATAAAATGGTTTTCTTCGCCTAATGGCTCCATGACGCGCTCAATTTCAAAGTGATTTTCATCCAGCCGGCCTATTTGCACCAACAGCCGGTCCAATACCAATAGCAGGCTACCGTTTTTAAGCGGGGCTTGCCAGGCAGCCATAACAACATCGCCCACTTGCAATGCGGCAAGTTGGGTGACAGATAAATGCGCAAAACCCGCACAAGCCGAGATCACTGTGTGTTGTTCCGCATGCTGATCCGGGCTGGCTGCCATGCATTTTGCCAATGCGCTCAGCCAAGTCAATGGGAATCCATCAAGGTGTAAATCAAGCCAGCGATGATCGTCTTGTGCAATAAAAGTTAAAATAATGTCCGGTTGATCCAGTCTCTCTGGCGGCGATGCTAATGCGCCCAATGCTTTGATCGAGGGGGGCGTTAGCCGATGCTGGACGCACCAATCCAACCACGGTGCTAACGTCCAGGCGAGCGCCGCTTCGCGCAGACCATCATTAAGTGATGACAAATCCGGTGCAGGCAGAATCGGCTCTAACCATTCAAGCAAGGCCGCTTCATCAAACCAAAGCCGAACTGCTTGGCCGTCGAGCGAAAGCTCAAGCGGTAGCATCGTCCGTCGCTCATGGTTAAAGTTTTGCGCGCGTTTGGTCAGTTGCAGCGAAAGCCCTTCGGCTTCGCTTTGCCGCCCGCCGCCAATCGCTTGATGCAAATGCGCATATTCGGCAGACCACATAGGCGCCTCGAAAAAAGCTTGCTCAGTCATGCTGCTGTTCAATTAAAATTTTCTCCATTGGATACATTGAAGAGATTTGGGTTTGGAGTTTGTGCTGAATTGATTCGAGCGCTTTACGCTGCTTTTCGTTGGCTGCACGCAGTGTCATCTTGAGCCGGCCTTGCACCTGGGCAACCAGCATTTCAGCACCGGCGAGCACCCCTGATAACACGGTAATGCGCAATTCGTTGGCTGTGTTTTGCACCTTTAATGAAGCCGGCATCAAGAGACTTTCGGCCAATGTACGTAATGCCACCTGGGCTGAACTTAAGCAACCAGACGTTGTTGATGCATGGCCAGCCTCCCCTAACAACAATGACGGTAGCACTGGCACCCCCATTGCTTCTGGCATCCGCTTTTTTTTAAGCAAATCTGCAAACCTCTGCACCTGCTCTGCGGGCGGTATTTCTTGCGGCCGCTCTGCCTGAGACTGTGTATTGTCTGCATTGCTGCCAGTAGGCGTGGTTAAAATTTGCATGATCGTTACTTTTTTTCGATGAGCTTCAATTTTTCCTGCTTTGCAACACACTGCCGAAGCAATGTATTACGTTCTTCAAGTTGTTGCCGCAAGTCTTCGATTTGATCCTCTAACTGTTTACTTTCTTGCTCAAAATTCGAAGCAGTAAGATTGTAATGGCTCAATTCTTGCAGTAACTCTTCTACTTCATCCGCGCGCCGAACCGATGTTTGCACGCTCAGTTCCTGCCATTGTTCAATAACCTGCATTCTTTGTTCATCAAGCTTTGCACGGGCTGCGTTTAACTCGTCAATTTGAGTTTTAACCCGCTGCATCTCGGCACGCAAACGTTCCTCTCGGTGACGCTTAATCGCGATTAGGTTTGTCCACATCGTGGATGGCCTCTTAATTAATGCATCAGCTCATCATGGCGTGACCGGGTCGACGCAACTTGGCTATCAGTCAGCGCTTGCCTCAGCGCCATTTCGGTTTCAGCAAGTCCACCTGATTGCGCCGTGCTTTGACGCAAAAAGCTCTCAATTGCAGAACGCCGATCAAGCGCTTCATCGGCTTCCGCATCTTGACCACGCTGATATTCGCCAACCCGCACCAGCAGATCAATATCATCGTAACGAGCAAGTAACCGCCGCAATTTGGCGGCATGCTTTTTGAGCCCAGTCGGCGCAACATGGGTCATCACGCGGCTGACACTACGCAGCACGTCAATCGCTGGATAGTGATTGCGCTCAGCCAAGGCACGAGATAAGACAATATGGCCATCTAGAATCGAGCGGGTTTCATCAGCCACCGGCTCATTCATATTGTCCCCTTCTACTAGCACCGTGTAGATCCCTGTGATGACCCCTTGCGCAGCAGGCCCTGCCCGCTCCAATAGACGTGGCAATGCAGCAAAAACACTGGGTGGATAGCCATTAGCCGCCATGGGTTCGCCAGCCGCCACCCCAAGCTGACGCGCCGCGCGCGCATAACGCGTCACGGAGTCAACTAGCAACAATACATTTTTGCCTTGATCACGAAAATATTCCGCAATGGTGGTTGCGGTATAGGCGGCCTTATAGCGTTCAAGCGCAGGCCGGTCAGAAGTTGCGATCACAATCACCGCGCGCCGACGCATTTCATCATCAAATACACGATCGATAAACTCGCGCACTTCCCGGCCACGCTCACCCACTAACGCAAGCACAACAATATCGGCCAAATTCCCATGCATCATCATGCCAAGTAAAGCGCTCTTACCAACTCCGGCGGCCGCAAAAATCCCCACGCGTTGTCCTTTGCCACAGGTCAGCAACCCATCAATCGCGCGAATACCCAGCGACAACGGTTCCTGCACCAAGGGGCGCGAGAGCGCGCTTGGCGGGTCAGTGCAAATTGGCCGTGACTGGCTAAGCGTACCCGGCGCACGCGTTCTTTGCATTCTTAGCGGCCGGCCAAAGCCATCTAATACAGCACCAATTAAATGATCGCCTACTTCAATTTCAAGCTGCCGGCCAAGGCGCTCGACGTCGGCCCCGCACGCCACCCCTAAGGGTTCATCAAACGGTGACAGGGTCGCCGTTTCTTCATTCAAGCCAACCACTTCCGCGATCAATCCCGGCGTGCCAATGCGGCATAGTTCGCCCAATTGCGCACCTGGCAACGAGGCGTGTAGAACGGTTGGGCCAACCCGGCGCACAGAGCCGATCTCGCGAGCGGCGGGCACCGTGATCCTGGCTTGCAGCCGCTCGTCCAAGCGCTGCGCGAGCGCTTCAGCATCAGGCCAAGGCATGGCGACGGTCCTCATCAAATAACTCAAGGTTGCCAAGCACGTTCACCTCAAGGTCTTCCATTAATTCTTGCGTGGATAATACTGGTGTGGCAAAGAATTCACGTTCGATCATCTTGCGCAAATAACGACGCACATCCATCGCCGTCAAGAGTACCGGGTATTCTCCCCGTGCTTGATAGCTGTTGATATGACGGCGCAAGAGCTCGAGAATCGCGGTGGTTTTATCTACATCCAATGCTGAATAGGTGCCAGCGGATGTCTCGCGGATTGAATCGCGAATCATATTTTCGATGCGCTCGCCAATTAGGAGTACTGAAATACGGCGTTGAGGACCGCCAAAAACATGGCAGATCTGCCGCCGCAAAGTGATGCGCACATATTCTGTTAGCAATACAATGTCTTTTTCTTTATTTGCCCAATCAGCCAATGCCTCGCAGACTGAGCGTAGATCTCGAATGGGCACGCCCTCTGAGACAAGACGCCGAATAATCTCAGAAATTTTGTGCAAAGACATCGCGCGCAGTAGTTCACGCTGCAGCTCTGGATAGTTTTTTTCTACGCTGTTTAGGAGCGTGCGAGTTTCTTGCAAACCAACAAAATCTTCCGCGTAGCGCGCCACCACAGCACCCAACAACGCACTAATCCGATCCTCGTTGCTATGTACAGCTAAGCCGAGGCTCGTCGCTACCTCTCTATGCTCTGGCGGCAACCACGACAGCATTACGCCCCATGGCAGAGAATATTCCTGTGCCTCAAGCTGCAATGCTTGTGCTTTGGCCCAGACTAGATCAGCGTTTTCCGGCAAAGTCAGCGAAACAACAGGCACCAGATATAACTGGATTTCCACCCTATAAGGCGGTAACTCCGGGGCTTCTACAATCACCGGCAGCGGTATTGGCAGACCAAGCTCGTCAAATCTTTCACGGCAAAACCGCTCAAGCGCACTCGCTAATCGATCGCGGCGAGCAGCCTTTGGTCCAATCCGTACCAATAGCGCAGGTGCAGGCGCTGCTTGCACCTCTTCCTTGGCGGCGGTTCCCTGCTGTCCGTGTGCTACACGCGCTTGGGTGCGCCAGATATGAAACCCAAAACCTAAGACAAGGGCTGCTAGCCCGCCAAAGATAAACGTTGGAAAACCAGGAATCAACGCGAAAATAAGCATCACCCCGCCGGCCATTAAGAGCGCCCATGGCTGCCCAACCAGTTGGTCCATCATCTGCGTGGCAAGATTTTGCTGCTCCGCGTTTGGGATGCGAGTCACAATCAGACCTGCGGTAATCGAAATCAAAAGCGCCGGAATCTGTGCGATTAAGCCATCTCCTACCGATAAGATTGCGTAGGTGCCGACTGCTTGGCTCGCGCTCATATTGTGCTGCATCACGCCAATCGCAATGCCACCAATAATATTAACTAAGACCACGATGATGCTGGCGATGGCATCACCCTTAACAAACTTCATCGCACCATCCATGGCACCAAATAGACGGCTTTCTTTTTGCAGTAAGTCGCGTTCAATTTTCGCCTCTTCCGCGCTTAGCACACCGGCCCGCATATCGCCGTCAATGCTCATTTGCCGCCCGGGCATGCCGTCTAGCGAGAAACGGGCGCTGACCTCGGCAACTCGTTCCGCGCCCTTGGTGATGACAATAAATTGCACCACGGTGATGATCGTAAAAATAATAATCCCGACGGCAACATTACCGGCTACGACAAAATTACCAAAGGCATAGACAATTTCGCCTGCATCATGCTGGAGCAAAATCAAACGGCTGGTCGTGATCGTCAGTGCCAACCGGTATAAGGTGGTAATCAGCAGAAGCGCCGGAAAGGCCGAGAATTCGAGCGGATTACGAATGTAAATTGCAATCGTCAGTGCCGTCACCGACAGCATGATATTAATGGCGATTAATATATCGACCAATACCGTAGGCAAAGGCAAGATCATCATAAAGACTGCCGTTACTACAATGGCGACCAGGATGATATCTTGCCGTTGTGACGCAGCAATTAAAATGGAATTGAGCCGGTTGATGGCGGGAGTCAGCCTGTTCATGAATGGTCTTTAAAACTTGTTATAAGTAAGAGCGCTCTCACCACACTGGCTCAATTTGCGGTGCTAATGCGTCAGAAGAATGCTCATCGGTATCGGTATTTGTAACCGTTGCGGGTGAGGCCAGAGAGGCACTTGAAGTCTCGCCCCGCAGGGCTGCTAGAACTTGCGCCCAATGCCGGCTTAAATCAAATTCGATGCGCAGAAATTCAGTGTCAATAATGGCCTGGCCAGCAGTCAGCGCAGCATCTGCGACGCAGTGAATCTCCGCTAACTCTGGGCTGTGCGCTAACTGTGCAGCAACGGCCTCGCATTCAGCCGGATGCAGGCGGATTTTATAGGGACGTTGCCGCGCCCGCTCACGGACTTGGGTTGCCAGTTGGCGCGCCAGTTGTGCGACCCGGTCTTGTCCATCTAACCACTCTTGCAATACGCTTGCCATGGTGCTGCGTACACGTGCTTCTAGACGGTCGATAATACTTGCCTCTAACTGCGCCTCATCCAATAGCCAGCTCAATCCTTGGGTTACTGTTTCATCACGCGCTTCGTCCTGCGCTTGGCGAATCAGCGCAGCTTTATCTTCTTCACCGAGTTCACTCGCCGTTGCACGAATTTGCACAGCCTCTAGCTCAACTTCATGCTGCAACAGAGAAGCTTGTGTTTGCGCATGCTCAAGCACCGCTTGCGCTTGCTCTAATAGACCAAGTGTGCTGGCCTGCAGCACAGATTCTGACGGCTCGGGTCCATCAATCAGATTAATTTCAAGGTTGAAAGGATTGGCTTCGATATTCACGGCAACAGCTAGATCCAAATTATTTATAGAAAACGGGCCAAACGGAATAACGTATCCAACCCAAACAATGCCGCTGACTCAGTCAGCGGCTCGCCATCGAAGTTACCAGGCGCTAGCAAAATCTCGAGCGCTTGCAATACGGCGCTACCGGCAAAAGCCCCAGTTAGCACTGCTGCCCCATATGCACACGCGTGCTCAATGAGTTGTTCAGGCTCAACTAACGGTCTTTGCACTCTGAATCTAGGCGGCGCCACCGCCGCTGAAAACACCGCTAATTGGGAACACGCAACTGCATCTAGATGGGGCTTAAGCGTTTCGAGATAAGGCTTGAGCATCCAATATTCCGGCTGCCCAAGACGCAATAAGCCAAGCGCCAATAACAGCACAGGTAATTTTTCTGACACCCCAAGCAGGCGACGCTCAAGCAACGTTAACGTAAGGGGTGCGCCAATGGCTGGCACGCCCCGACGCGCTGCAATCGCTTGCTCAATCCAACGCTGACTACGCGCGCAGGTTTGATAAACCGACTGCCAGGCGTCGAGCTCCAGCGCCTGCCACCATCGGCTATGCATGCTTGCTCCCGGACGCCAAAGCAGCGCATATAAGCGCGCCTCAAGCGGATCCGTCACGATGGCCGGCGCGTTTGCCATATTGAGAAACCAACGGCGGAACCCAGCATCGCTACAAACAGCAACACCATACCGCCAAACAAGATCGGATTTTGCAATAAGCGCGCCCACCACGATGGCATGGCTTGCGGCTGCGATGACACATAACGATAAGTCGCAGGCACCATGACGACACTAATGCTGTCATCTTGAATGCCGGGCACTCCCTGCCGCACGAGATCGCGAATTTGTCCTTGCCAAGTCGATAAATTAGTGGCGGGAGAATATTTTACAAACACCGAAATCGTTGGTCTGACCGTATCGATACCTAAATTGTCAGGCGGCACACTACCGATGGATACGCGCGCCACAATCACGCCATCGATACTCATCAACATGCCTTCGATTTGCTGCTCTTTCAGATAACTCATCTTCGCCCGCTCTTGTTCAGGCGATGAAATCAGCTGATTGGATGGAAAAACATCCATCACCGACGCGTATTTAGGCCGTGGATAGCCGTTTTGCCGCAAGATTTCGACAGCATGAATAAATTGCGATTTTTTGATCCGCAACGTTAAACCACCCACTTTATCCGTTTGCTTCGCGGCATCAATCTGATTCGCCATTAACAGCGCGAGCATTTGATTGGCTTCATATTCGGACAACTCCGAGTACAACGGCACTTTGCAGCCTGACAACAATAGACTAAGCGCCAATAGGCAACCCGCAACAAAATTCTTGCTCATGACATTGACGTAAGCTTGTTGATTCCATCGGCGCCGGCTTTTGCAATTCTTGCCGCCAGATCGAGTTCTAGCACCGTTTTGACTAAACCGTGTTGCACTTTTAGCATCGCCCCGGGTTCATCAGCCGCTTTATCCAACGCTGGCGCTAACCGTTGCGCAGTTTGTTCGCTTTGAGTCTGCATCGCTTTAAGCAGCGATTCTTCATGTTTGGGTATCGCATTAGATTGCAATAATTTGGCGAAACCTTCCGCCTGCTCAACAGAGGGCTGCGGCACGATGGGATTGAGTCCATGCGCTGCAGGCGCTAGCATTGAAGGCGGAATCGATTGGATATCGATGGACATAAAAAATAGTTCTCCGAGAGAAAAAGAAGCTCACCAAAAGCAAATAAATAGCGTGGGTTAACCTAGCGAGTGCTTTTTACGCACTAGGTCATCCGTGTAATCTGCAACCATCTGGCGCAAATCTTGCGCACACGTATCTTCAACCCCTTCTATTGCATTTAAGGCTGCCCGCGGTTGGCGCAGACCAAAATGCACCATGGCCGCTGCCAGCGCCTGGGTTTCATCCTCCAACCCAAGTGCGGGTAGCGCCTCAAGTAACCCCTGGGCTTGGGCAAGCAGCCCATGATTAGGCGCTGCAATTGCCGCTTCAACCAAAAGTTGCTTGATGTCTCGCGCAAGTTCAGTCATTAGATACGCTGAATGATCACTTGATTGATTTTTTTATAGACATCCAAAATCGCACTTTGCAAACCAATCGTACTATATAGCTGGTTCGTAAAATGCTGCACCTGACTCATTACGTTTGGGTCGGAAATATCAGAGCGAGAGATTACATTTTGCAAGCTACGCGACAAATCCATCGCTTTGTTGCTCATAACGTCAGTGATTTGGTCAATTGACATGCTCATATATATCTACCTTATAAAGTCAAATTCTTGCATTAACACAGTAGTATCAAACATCTGCTGCATTTATTTTTTATGATCAAAACAACAGCGCCATTATTGCGCAATTTCGGTACGAATGGTGCTTTCTAACATGCCTCGCTCGTCTATCGACTGGTTTTGATTTGCAGCCTTTTTCGACAATTTAGCCAGCACTCGTTGCGGCCCAGTTGGCTGAGGATCCGCTTTGATTAAAAAGAGCCGCACGACACTGTGCGCGGTGTCATTTTTATTGCGGAACAAATGACCCAACAGCGGCAGATCACCCAACAACGGTATTCTAGTTTCGCCTTGCATCTGTTGGTCTTGCACGAAGCCCCCCAGCAACAAACTTTGGCCTGGCAATAAGGTCGCTTGAGTTGAAATTTCAGCGTTGGTAATCTGCGGCAATTGCTCATGATTGCCGGGAATCGGATCAGACTGCTGGCCATCTTGAATATTAAGCGTGAGCATGATTTGATCATAGCCGTCGTTTTTGATGAGGCGCGGAGTCACGCGCAAAAGCGAGCCCGCCGAAACCGACTCAAGCTTAGCCACGTGCTCGCCTTGCAATTTAGTATAGAAAGTGATGCTACGATCCAGTACAGCTTGCACGTTGTTCAAAGTGACAATAGATGGCCGCGAGAGGATTTTTGCTTGTGAATGTTGCTCAAGCGCATTGAGCCGCACCATGAAACCGGTGGTATCATTCAACACGCTACTAATCGTGCCACTGACGCCACTTGCGCCTTGCGGCTGATTAGCATTAAACCCAACGCCAAATCTGCCCACGTTAGCGGTACCCGACCAGTTAACGCCAAGCGCACTCAGATTCGCTGCATTGACATCAATAATGGCGACCGATATTTCGATCTGTACGGGTTGCAGATCCAGTTGCTTGATTAATTTCGCGTAGATCGGCATATTAACCTGCCGATCCCTTACTATCACCGCATTGAGCCGCGAATCGGCGGAAAACGCGGGTAATGTATTCGTTAGCAAACCACCATTAGCGCTGTTAATCGGAACGCCTTCCCCAATTGGGGAACGACCTTGGATCATTTCCCGCAAGACGCTCACCACGCCCGGCACGCGTACTTCTTGCGTTCGATAGCTATACAGGTTGTCATCGGCAGAAGCAAAGCGCAGCGGAAAAAGCTGAACGGTTTCTTGATTTTGCGCCTGGTCCAAGACCTTCTCATCTAGATTTTTTGCAAGCTCGGTTACGCGCTCAATGCACATCGGCACGCCAAATACTTCGAGCGCATTGAAATTGCTGACGGTGCGCAAAGAGCAATATTTTTGCTCTGTCGCGCCACCTTGGTTAAGATACTTAACCAGCTTATTGGTAGACAAATAGCGCGGCGTGATGATCTGGCTTTTGATTTCATGCCCTTTATACACATAGAGCGCCTGACCATCGTAATAGGTTGCGAGGTTAAATAGCTGAATGAAACGCTCGAGAATCGCATCCGGCATTTCGTTGCGGATCGTGCCTACAAAATGGTCGTCCACTTTGGAGCTTACAATCACGGGAACCCCATAATTTACACCAATGTCTTTTAAAACATCGGCCACTTTTGCGCCACGCGTTGTAATGAAATAAGGCGCACCCTTCCATGGAATACGCGCTTGCGCCAGTCCGAAAGCTAGCAGCATTGCTAGCAACAACACCCATTGTTTCACGCTATTCCTATTTTTTTATGACTGATAAAGAAGCGACCTGAGCAACTTTTTGCGCAAGCGGCCTATGATAAGCGCACCAAACTGTATCAATCACCGTTTGCGCATGTTCAACTGCGACATACTGCTGTTTGTAGATACGGTATTGAAGCGGAGTGCAAGGCTGGCGCAAACAGCGTTGCACTCGATCTTTTTCGCTTTCAAGCTGGGCCACCAGTTGCGTCCGGTGTGTGCCGTCTTGATCTATCAATAAGCGCTCTTCAAGCTGCGTCACTGGACTATTATTCATTGTGAGCGACTCACAGATCAAGTGGCAGATGAACCAGTTGCCCCTCTTTGCGCAACTCCACCCCACTCTCATCCAACTTTGTCACCACATAGCCACTCGGCAAGGTACTGCCGATTTGCACTTTCATGCCATTGGCCAGCTGTAAAAAAGCAGTTTTATGGTTGCCACTAAAGCCTGTCACCGTGGCAGGGAATATGCCAAGCTGGAGCTTTGAGGTTGGGATGTCCTGATACACTACTCGAATTCGGTCTTCATGCCGTTTTTGCCAGATGTCCAATACTTGCCTAAGTTGCTGTTGACGCGCCGCCGGCAATTGGCCCGTTACGGTCAAAATATCGCCGCCTTGGCGCGCCACGCTTAGCTTTGCAAGCAGCTTATGCTCGCGCAAAGTATCCACCAAGCCGGTGATAGTGGAGTCGGTATCGTTACTCACCGTCCACGACTTCAAGCCCGGCATCCGATTTAATTGCTGACTCACTGCTTCCCAACGTTTGCCTGCATAGATATTACCGGCAATCACCACCGAACCTATCGACGAACCGGCGCTTACCCGCGCATCCCGATAGCCATTTGCTCGCAGTGTGTAAGCAATGCCCTGACGCAGTTCATCTTCACAGACAACTTGATTACAGTATGCAATACCCGCATCTGTAAGCCGGGCTAAAAATGGAGCCAATTCAGCTGTATGACGACATAAGCCAGAGAGCGTCAACGCACCGCTTTCAGCACGGACGACTTCTACCTGTGCGAGCCCAGTATCTAGCCGCAACGCCTCTTGATAACTTTCTAGATTAAATGGCACATAGCGCGATACTGAGGCACGCAATTCTTGCCCTGCTTGTAGCATTGCAACCACTAAGCCGGCGGCTATTAAGCATGGCAATCCAATGCCCCATAAGCGCAAATCGCGCGCACGCACAGCGGCACGCCCGGCAGGTGCAGTAACGGGCAGCTTTTCGACTGAACTTGCCGTATCTTCGGCCACACGCGCAATGCTAAACTTGCAGCCAGCCAAATCCACGATTTGCCCCACATCCAGCTTAATTTCATCCGTTTTTAAGCCGCGGCCGTTCACTTTACAACGCACTCGCAGAGGCCGAAGAGTCACGCCATGCTCATCAACGCGTAACACACAATGGTCCCCGTGCGCGCCAGGCAGAGGGAAATGTACATCGCATCCAGGCTGGTCACCAACGGTCAATTCACCAGCAGGCAGATGTAGCACCTGCCCAGCTAAAGCCCCCGATTGGAAAACCAATTTCCATAAAAAACGGGCTGTCATATTAATAATCCTTGCCCTTCCATTATTTTTTTGAAATTACCATGCCATAGCATTTCACATGCTCCGCCAGTACACGCTCTAATTAGCAGCCGTCTAATCAAGAGGCCGCCTTACATTTTACTACTTTTTTAGAATTTTACTCTCGATCAGAGCCGTTACCACAAAAGTAGTTTTAGGCTCACGCCCAGAACCCACACTCGCTGCGTTAAGCTTAATGTATTGACTGACGCGTTAAGCCCAATTTATCGGATTGCATCCAGTATCCTAGTAATGAGCTGGTGGCTAAGTTGCATCACTTTATTTAGCTCGCCCTCGTAATTTGCGAGCGCCTTTTCTGCTTGCGAAAGCGGCGCGTTTATCTGCTGCGAAATCATCTCGGCCTCGGCTGTGGCTTTCAGCCTCTGCACTACCGCGCGTTGACCATCGCATAGCGTATTTAATGCGACCCGCACCAACTCAAATGGATTTTTGTATTCATCTGAATAAATACCCTGAGTCGTTAGCCGCAGCATCCTAGACTCGCTTACGGCATTCCACGCGTTAGAACGTAAAAGTGCATCGCTACTGGTCATTTAACCCGCCTTTTCTTGATAAAATCGTACAAAACACCGCTCTTCGCCCCCTCTGACACACTTGATTGTTGCCAGAGTTGAGTAATTATTCAAACTATTTTAGCCTATTCAACGCCAGCGATTGCAACAAATTATCATTAAGCCAATTGCCGCGTCTTCTTATAAGCGACTTTATCCGAGCGTTGGCGCTGATTGGCGGTTTCAGATGAGTCCGACTCAGCGCGCATCGCCTTCGTATATTCTTCACTATATGTAACTGCACGTTGCATATGGGCTTGGATTTGCTCAATCTGCTCGGGTACATCGCTGTTGCTGCTGTCCCACGTTTGCTGCAACTTAGCTAAACGCGCCTGCGCTTCAGGGTCGCGCGCTGCATTTTCAGTCAATTCAGCAACTTGTGCACATAATTCACTGACACGTTCTGCGAGCTTATCCATATCTGACATTTGACGCAGCAACACTTCGGTCTGGTTGGGTTCGCGATTCATCCGAAATCCTCTCGTTAAATTAATTTAATCAAATACAATAAACACATTTGTCAATACAGTATAGACCTGATTTAAAAAATAGATATATGCGTATCACAAGTTCTTAAACTAAATTAACTTCGCGGTAGAAAGTTCATGTTTCAAATAAGCATAATAAATCGGCGCGGCAACGACACCGGGCAAGCCAAAACCTGCCTCCATGATAATCATCGCCAATAATAGCTCCCAGGTACGAGCTTCAATCTCAATTCCAATAATACGTGCATTCAGAAAATATTCAAGTTTATGAATGACAACTAGAAAAATCAACGAAGCAACCGCCACCGGTGCGCCCGCGGCTGATAATGAAACCACAATAATGACAGTATTTGAAATCAGGTTACCCACGACCGGGAGCAGCCCGATCACAAAAGTAAGCAGAACAAGCGTTTTCGCAAGCGGCAGGTTAATATGGAACAGTGGCAGCGCAAGCAGCAGATAAATGCCGGTTAAAGTCGCGTTGATCAAAGAAATTTTTACCTGCGCGAAAACAATACGCTTAACCGCATCACTAAAATGGCTAATGCGCGTTGCCAAGGCGGCGGCAAATGGCAAGCGATATACGCGGCGGGTGACACTAACCGCAACAATCGCGCCGAGAATCATGCCTAGCGTAATCCGCACGAAACCCAGCACAACATTTTTGCCGCCTTGTCGTAATTCGCCAATATGCGCCCTCAACCAATCAAGCGCACCTGTGCGAATATCTTCTATATCGTCCGGTAGGTAATTTTGCAACCAAAGTGGCAATTGTCCGCGCGCGCCATCAATAATTTGCAAAGTCCGTTCAAGCAGTTTTTGTTCGTTAGGCGCACTATGTTGAAAATACGAAATGGCGGCCACCGTCGCGGCACTTAAAACGCCCGTCACGATAATAGACAGCAGCATGACAGACAACCAGCGCGCACGTTGGCTCGACAAGCGCTTTTCCAGTAAAGGGGTCAGAGCACGAATCAGCTGAAAGGTAAATAAACCGGCCAGTAAACCACTTAGCAGCTGGAGCGCTAACACTAACCACAGCGCAATACCTGCCAAGATGTAGCTGGCGATTTCAACGACCACCCATTTAGCTGGCACACTGGTTGATTTGCGCCCTGGCGCACCTAAAACATAGGGCGCATGAACATGCCGTTTAGACTGATGTGCTCTGTTTTCTTCCATCTTGATTTCCTTTCCCCTTAAAGTCCGTGCGCTACGCGTTAGATGCCGTTTCTATCTCACTACCCCGCGGTTTTTTGCGCTTATTTCTTTTTAAGAGTGGTGCTAAATACTTTCCGGTAAAGCTTGCCTTTGACTTGGCGATTTGCTCTGGTGTGCCGCATGCAATGATTTGACCGCCACCGGCCCCACCTTCTGGACCCAGATCAATCACCCAGTCCGCGGTTTTAATGACATCAAGGTTATGTTCAATAATCACCACCGTATTACCTTGGTCGCTCAGCCGGTGAATCACCTCAAGCAGCAATGAAATATCATGAAAATGCAAACCCGTGGTCGGCTCATCAAGAATATAAAGCGTGCGGCCAGTATCGCGCTTAGAGAGCTCTAGCGAAAGCTTCACCCGTTGCGCCTCACCTCCTGACAGAGTGGTGGCCGCTTGGCCAAGACGGATATAGCCAAGCCCAACATCAAGCAAAGTCTTCAGTTTACGCGCAACAATTGGCACCGGCCTAAAAAATTCATAGGCAACTTCAACGGTCATCGCTAATATTTCGCTGACATTTTTGCCTTTGTATTGAATCTCGAGCGTTTCGCGGTTGTAGCGTTTGCTATGACACACATCGCAGGGGACATAAACATCTGGCAAAAAGTGCATTTCAACTTTTAGCACCCCATCGCCTTGACACGTTTCACAACGGCCGCCTTTTACATTAAAGGAAAATCGACCCGGGCCATAGCCTCGCTCCTTAGCTGCCGGCACGCCTGCAAAAAGCTCACGGATTGGCGTGAAAAGGCCCGTATAGGTTGCCGGATTTGAACGGGGCGTGCGACCTATCGGAGACTGGTCAACATTAATGACTTTGTCAAAATGTTCAAGCCCTTCAATTTCTTCATAGGGCGCAGCTTCGGCAGTTGAGCCATATAAATGGCGGGCAGCCGCGCGATATAACGTATCATTAATTAAAGTTGATTTACCCGAGCCCGAAACCCCCGTAATGCAACTCAATAGACCAATCGGCAACTCAAACGTAACATGTTTTAGATTATTGCCATGCGCGCCAATAATCTTTAAAGAATTTACCCCTACTGGTTTGCGCTCAGCCGGCAAAGCAATCTGGCGGCGACCCGCGAGATACGCACCCGTTAATGAATTAGGATCCGCCTCAATTTGCGCGGGCGTACCCTGCGAAATCACGCAGCCACCATGCGCGCCTGCGCCTAGGCCCATATCAACCACATGATCAGAGGCGCGAATCATGTCTTCGTCATGCTCAACCACAATCACCGAATTGCCCAAATCGCGCAGATGCTTGAGCGTTTTAATTAAGCGGTCATTGTCGCGCTGATGCAGGCCAATTGAAGGCTCATCAAGCACATACATCACCCCGGTTAGGCCAGAGCCAATCTGCGAAGCAAGTCTAATGCGCTGCGCTTCGCCGCCTGATAAAGTATCTGCGCTGCGTTCGAGCGAAAGGTAATTTAACCCGACGTCATTCAGAAACGACAGGCGCGCCGTGATTTCTTTAATCACCCGGTCCGCGATTCCTTGTTTAGTTCCGGTCAGATGTAAAGTCTGGAAGTAACTTAACGTATCGCGTAGCGGCCAAGCGCTGATTTCATAGATCGCGCGCGCGTTCGGGCCATCACCAAGCTTTACATGGCATGCCTCACGGCGTAAACGCGCGCCAGCGCAAGCGGGACATTGCTGATTATTTTGGTATTTCGCCAATTCTTCACGCACCGTCGCCGACTCAGTTTCACGGTAACGGCGCTCAAGGTTAGGAATGATGCCTTCAAACACATGCTCGCGAATCGACGTGCGCCCACGTTCATTGAGATAAGAAAAAGGGATAACCTCTCGTTGCGAACCAAACAAGATAATTTTTTGGGTTTTCTCTGGCAACGTCTCAAAAGGCGTATCAAGCTCAAATTTAAAATGCGCGGCCAGGCTTTGTAGCATCTGAAAATAAAATGGGTTACGCCGATCCCAGCCCTTAATTGCACCCGAGGCTAGCGACAGTGAAGGAAAGGCCACCACTCGTTTAGGATCGAAAAACGTGATTTGACCCAGACCGTCGCACTCAGTACAAGCGCCCATTGGGTTATTAAATGAGAAAAGGCGTGGTTCAAGCTCTTGCAACGAATAAGAACAAATCGGGCAGGAAAATTTCGAGCTAAACAGGTGTTCATGCTCACTCTCCATCTCAACTGCAAGCACCCGGCCAGCAGAAAGCCGTAACGCGGTTTCAAATGATTCAGCTAAGCGCTGCTTCATATCGGCATGAGTTTTGATCCGGTCTACCACGACATCGATTGTGTGCTTATCGTTCTTTTTCAGCTTTGGCAGTTCATCAACTTCATAAATATGGGCTTTGCCTTCATTTGCGGTCCCGCCACCCGAGCGCACACGAAAACGGACAAAACCCTGTGCTTGCATTTGCGCAAATAGATCAATATGCTCGCCCTTACGGTTGACAACCACTGGCGCCATGATCATCAATTTGGTTCCAAGCGGCAACGCCAGCACCGCATCAACCATTTGCGATACACTTTGCGCCGCAAGAGCCAGCGCATGGTCTGGGCAATAAGGTGTGCCTACACGCGCATAAAGTAAGCGCAAATAATCGTGAATCTCAGTCACCGTCCCCACCGTTGAGCGTGGATTATGTGACGTGGCTTTTTGTTCAATTGAAATGGCCGGCGACAACCCTTCAATCAAATCAACATCCGGTTTTTCCATCAGCTGCAAAAATTGCCGCGCATAGGCGGACAAACTTTCAACATAGCGCCGCTGGCCTTCAGCATAGAGCGTGTCAAACGCCAACGACGATTTACCTGAGCCAGAAAGTCCCGTAATCACAATTAAACGGTGGCGGGGTAAATCAAGATTGATATTCTTTAAATTGTGAGTGCGGGCCCCACGAATGCGGATTTCTTCCATAACCTGTAGCAAAAAAGGAGCTCAAACCTGTTACTATAATCGCTTACTGAGCAGCATGCTCAATTCCAAATTTTATCTACTGCGTTTGTTTGCTTTTCTTTGATTGCCTCCTTATCTATGAACTCACAAGAAATTCGCGCAACCGTTTCGCTTGCGGCGATTTTCGCGTTGCGCATGTTAGGTCTCTTTTTGATTCTGCCGGTCTTCTCAGTGTACGCGAAGACCGTGCCAGGCGGCGACAATGCCTTACTCGTCGGGCTGGCGCTTGGGATTTATGGACTGGCGCAATCGCTTTTTTACATTCCTTATGGGTGGCTATCCGATTGGCTTGGGCGTAAACCCGTGATTATTGCGGGGCTGCTGGTTTTTGCACTGGGTAGTCTAGTCGCAGCACTGACCTCCGATCTGACCTGGATCATCATTGGTCGCGCTCTGCAGGGCGCCGGCGCCATCTCGTCAGTGCTCACCGCTTTGTTAGCTGACCTCACTACGACAGAAAATCGCACTAAAGCAATGGCGATGGTAGGTGCGAGCATCGGTTTATCATTTGCGGTGGCGTTGGTGGCGGCGCCGACTTTATTTGGCTGGCTCGGCATGAGCGGATTGTTCAGCATCATTGGCCTACTCGCAGTCGCATCAATCGGTGTGGTGTTATGGGTCGTCCCTACCCCTGCCGCCCCAACCGCGCATAGCAAAGCCCCGTTTACACAAGTGCTACGCCATGCGGAATTGCTACGGCTCAATTTTGGTGTGTTCGTCTTGCACTTCACCCAGATTGCCCTTTTTATTGTAGTCCCGCACTTACTGGTAACGGCTGGGCTACCTATTACTGCGCACTGGAAGATTTATTTGCCTGTGATGGGATTGTCTTTTGTACTGATGATCCCGGCGATTATTGCTGCGGGGAAATATGGTCGCATGAAAACCGTGCTACTCATCGCTATTTTATGTATCCTGTTCAGCCAGTTGTTATTCGCTGAATTTCCACCTACTCTATGGTGGTTGGCGGGCATACTGACGGTGTATTTTACGGGTTTTAATGTGCTTGAGGCGGTGCAACCCTCGCTTATCTCAACCCTAGCACCCGGCGCACGCAAAGGTGCCGCAATGGGTATTTACAACACTGTGCAGGCGCTCGGTTATTTTATGGGCGGTGTGTTCGGCGGCTGGTTGCTGAAAAATGCAGATTATCACACAGTATTTATAAGCTGCGCGGTACTCGTGGTTGCATGGCTTATAATCGCCGCCAATATGCAATGCCCACGCGCGGCACGCTTTTCTGAATCTATGCATCGAATTGACAGGGGAAATTAATGGCATCCGTGAATAAAGTTATACTGGTTGGCAATCTTGGCGCCGATCCTGAAATCCGCGCTTTACCTAATGGCGATCCGGTAGCCAATATTCGTCTGGCTACTACGGAACGTTACAAAGACAAAGCAAGTGGCGAAATGAGAGAACTGACTGAATGGCATCGCGTCGTTTTCTTTAACCGGCTAGCAGAGGTAATACGGGACTACCTTAAGAAGGGGTCATCCGTCTATATTGAAGGACGGATTCGCACTCGCAAATGGCAAGACCAAAGCGGGCAGGATCGCTATTCAACTGAAATCATGGGTGACCAAATGCAAATGCTCGGCGGGCGTAGCACTGGCACAGTTTCAATGGATCAAGAAGGCTACGGGCAAGGGTCCGCTCAACCCCCTGCGCGCACAAGCAATTTCACTCCTGCAAACGCAGCGGCAAACCGCCCTAGCAGTGCGCCCGCCCATGCGCCAGCAAGCAGTGGATTTGATGAAATGGACGACGATATTCCGTTTTAAACACCGTTGTTTGGTTTGCTATAGCGGGAGTACTTGGTACTTTCTAATTTTATGCTGCTTGCGCTAGATATTTTAGTTTTTCTAGCCAAGCAGAGAAATGCGGGCACGCTTGCTTGATCGATGGGATACCAATTTTTGCTAACAAGGTCGGCCCATCAGAAGTTTCTTTATAGCCTATACCAAGTTTGTTCAACCGTGCTTTAGGATGAGTGTGCTCACCGTGATTGGTGAGTTCAGGCTCCCCGGCATATTCAACTGCCGTTGTTAGCTCTTCAAGCACCCCTACCCTTGTATCACCAAAATGCTCTGCTATCTTGTGAGGAGCACAGAACAGCCATGCCTCAAATTCATGCAAGGCAAAAATGGAATAAAGCGAGGATGGTTAATCTCTTGCGCAAACCTCTGTTGCAAAGCGTTAACCCGTTCACGCGCGCAGCCTGGCCCGCGGGCATGATCGATACCAGGAAAATCATCCGGTAATCCATAAAAATCAAGCAATGTAGTAATCCACGCGTGCGTATCAAAAGTCAGTGGTAACAGGTTCTTGCGAATCTGCTCCCAACCCGATACACCACCCCGAAAGCCGCCACCTGCTGCTAAACGCTTTGTCCAAAGCACGATAGGAGATATGTATACGCAATACTTTTCTTCTAAATAGGGGCCGAGGGTCGTCTTCACAAAAATTTCTTCAGATTGACCTTCAACGAGCATAAGCACCCTGGTCATGGTCGGCCTCCGAGCACATTTTTCTCCCATAACTCGCCCAAACTGAATTCTCCCAGCCAATGGCTAAGTTCGTTTTCCGGTAAACGGCGAAATTGAGTTTTTAAACCATCATTTTCAGCAATAATTACGTCTTTGGGTGAAAAATGGTTGAGTAAAGTCACAGACTGTGTCGCCAATAATACCTGAACATCCTTGGATGCTACCTCTAACATTTCAGCCAAAATACGGATTGCAAAAGGATGTAAACCAAGCTCTGGCTCATCTAAAAGAATTAAAAAGGGCGGAGTAGGTTGCAGTAATAGTGTAGCCAAACAGATAAAGCGTAACGTGCCATCAGATAACGAATAAGCATCAAAATAAGCATCGGAGCCTTTTTGCTGCCATTCAAGTTTGATTTTTTCCTCATCCAATCGCAAAGGTTCTAGAATAAAATCATCGAAAAAAGGCGCAACCAAGCGTACATGCTCAACGATGTGTCGATAATTGATTGGATGCTTCTGTTTCAGCCAGTACAAATAAGCTGGCAGATTACCCGCATCAGAACGAAAAAAACGATTGTCCGAAAGATGGGCTGTTCGTTTTGCTGGCGACGAATCCGACGTGTCGTGAAAATGATAAAGTTTACTATTTTCGAGTTTCGGAAATATATGAATAGCAAGTGGGTTGTTGACAGATTTAAAAACGAATTCTCTAAAGTGACTTTCTTTATGTCCAACCGCAATTACCCCTTCATAACCCCGACCCCATAAATTATTATTGTATTTGACCCGTTCTTCCTCAAAAAACAGTCTGTCTTGTTCTGCCTTTAATGTGAAACCATATGATTCATTTTGCTCAAAAACAAAGTCAATTATTAACGCAGGCGTGACTTTTCGCCCATGATGGAGTAATCGGTCCGGCTGACTCGCCACGAATAGTTGCAAGTTATGAGAGAACACCCGTTCTAGTAAACGGAATACTCCAATCAAATTTGATTTGCCAGAACCATTCGCACCGATGACGATATTAAGATTATTTAATGACAACTCTGTCTTGGCGATTGATTTGAAGCCTTCAATCTTGACCTTGCATAGGTTTTGCATAGAGAGTGCTTAAGGAAATAAGGGTATACAAATCTTGAGCCCTTGTCGCCCAATACTCTAACATAGCGCTTGGCTAAGTGATGACATCGAGCAATGCTGTTTTATCAAACTGCCATGGAATGGGCGGCGCAACCACAGCCTGACTCAGATGAGCCATAAATAGATGGCGCGGAATTTCACGCCCGCCGAGTGAGGCCAGGTGTGGTGTATTTTGTTGGCAGTCGAGCATGTTTACATTATGCCGTTTTAAATGGCTAACTAATGCAGCCAGTGCAATTTTGGATGCATCGGGGCGTAGCGCAAACATCGATTCACCAAAAAACATCATGCCAACGCTCATGCCATATAAACCACCAACGCACTTATTTTCATACCAAGTCTCAACGCTATGCGCAAATCCCTGCTGGTGCAGCGCACTGTAGGCCGCCAGCACATCCGCCGTAATCCAAGTTCCGTTTTGGGCCTGCCGCGTGACGTGGGCGCACGCCGTGATGATATCGATAAAACAGGTATCCACACGGATTTCCCAAGCAGGCTCGCGTAGTACGCGTTTTAGCGTTTTTTTAAATGAGGTCGATATCTTAAATTCTGCAGGGACAAGAACCATACGTGGATCTGGGCTCCACCACAAGACCGGTTGGCCGTCTGAATACCAAGGAAAAATGCCCTGGCGATAAGCCGCGAGCAGGCGTTGCACATCTAATGTTGCGCTTGCCGCAAGCAAGCCAGACGCGCCACTGCCTGAGTCAAGCGCGGATTCAACGCTTGGGAAGGGATCATTATTGTGCAGCCAAAGCAACATAGTATAAAGATAGGCAAGCCATGATCACCGGATAAGCCGAGATTGCCGGTTCATTATAGTGCACAAAGTCTTCTATCATGAATGGCAATGGTGCAATTTCAGCCTGAGTGTAAAGTGTGGAGAATATCACCCGTATGCAGCTTAAAATTTCCGCTAGCGCTATCAGCAAAGAAAAAATGCAAGGTTTGTTCAACGCTTGCAAAAGCGATTTCAGGCCAAGGAATGCTTGCTTCGTCAAAAAGTTGCACCTCTAAACTTTCTTCACCTGCAGCAAAGTCAAGATCTAGCAAACGGGCGCGATAAAAAATATGGACCTGACGCGCGCGAGGTACATTTAATAACGAGTAAAGCTCCTGTATTTCAACCCGTGCCCCAGCTTCTTCGAGGGTTTCCCGAGCAGCTGCTTGAGTCGTGGTTTCGTCCAGTTCCATAAAGCCCGCGGGTAAGGTCCAAAAGCCATAACGCGGATTGATTGCACGACGACAGAGTAAAACTTTACCGTCCCAGACCGGCACCGTGCCAACTATATTGCGAGGATTTTGGTAATGAATTTCACCGCAATGCATACACACAAAACGCTCCCGGTTATCACCAGGTGGGATAACTGAATTCACCGTGTCACCACAAGTAGGGCAGAATTTCATAATAGCGTTGGTTATTTGTTAATTCGTTCATAATAGCGAACTTTCATTATTAATGCTCAATCGTGTTGAATTCCCTTTATCCGCTTGCACGCTCATGTCTGTTCCGTCTGGACGCAGAAGCAGCACATCATTTGACTCTTTCGCTACTGCGCACAGCGAGTCGCATTGGCGCGACTAAACTTCCAGGTTTATGCACAGTCCGCGCACCACGCACAGTCATGGGGCTACATTTTGATAACCCAGTTGGCCTGGCCGCAGGGTTAGACAAGGAAGGTGGCTGCATTGATGGCCTCGCAGCGCTTGGCTTTGGCTTTATCGAGGTAGGCACGGTGACGCCACGCGCGCAACCTGGCAATCCACGTCCACGCCTGTTTCGTCTGCCCGAGGCTGGCGCCTTGATTAACCGGATGGGGTTTAATAATGGTGGCGTTGAGCAATTTGTAGAAAATGTACAAGCCGCACATTTTAAAGGTGTCCTTGGCCTTAATATTGGCAAGAATGCCGACACGCCGCTCGCGCAAGCGGCCGATGATTATTTATATTGCCTGGAACGAGTCTACCCATTTGCCGGCTATGTGACGATTAATATTTCATCACCAAACACACAAAATCTGCGTCAGTTACAAGATCAAGCGGCCCTTGATGCCTTACTTGCTACATTAAAAGATAAACAGCAGCGCCTGGCCGATCAATACAAAAAATACGTACCCTTGGTGTTAAAAATTGCGCCCGATCTTGATGATGAACAGATTAAATTAATCGCCGATACTTTGCTACGCCACCGTATTGAGGGAGTCATTGCAACCAATACAACGCTATCACGTACATCGGTTACTGGGCTCCCATCTGCGGATGAAGCAGGCGGCTTATCAGGCAAGCCGTTATTCGATGCTTCAAATGCCGTGATTCGCCAACTTTATGCTGCCTTAGGCGATGCCATTCCTATCATTGGCGTTGGCGGAATTTTTTCAGCCGACGATGCACGTGCAAAGCTAGCTGCAGGCGCATCACTTGTACAATTATATACCGGGCTCATTTACCGCGGTCCTGCCCTTGTACGCGAATGCGCACAGGCACTTGCAGAGATACCGACCGCTTGCGCACCCATCACATGATTCAAGCTTTAAGGTTTTGTTGTACCGAATGCGCATGTTCGATAAGCGAGCAAGTCACTTATGGTATAAAAAGACTTTCCCTTCTTTTTATTCAATGCGATGAGCGATAGTAGTTCGCCAACTAAAACTTCGATTCAGGTGATTGAGCGCATGACGTGGCTGTTAGACGCACTTGCCACGCAGACTAAAGCGATTAGCCTAAAAGAGCTTGCGCAGCAAACTCAATTACATCCATCTACCGCGCATAGAATTCTCAATGATCTGGTGACTTGCCGTTTTGTGGATCGCGCTGAACCCGGCGCGTACCGGCTTGGCATGCGGCTGCTGGAGCTAGGCAATGTGGTTAAAGCACGGCTTTCGGTGCGCGATACTGCATTAGGGCCGATGCACGAGCTGCGTCAACTGACTGGGCAGACAATTAATCTATCAGTCCGGCAAGGAGATGAAATTGTTTATATCGAACGAGCCTATAGCGAACGCTCGGGGATGCAAGTGGTGCGGGCGATTGGCGCACGCGCGCCGCTCCATCTGACCTCGGTTGGTAAACTTTTTCTCGCCGTGGATGAAAGCGAAAGCGTACAAGCGTATATAGCCCGTACTGGGTTAGCCGGCCACACGCAAAATAGCATTACTCATGCCGCTAAGTTGACCCGTGAGTTAGACCATGTACGCCAACATGGTTATGCGCGCGATAATGAAGAACTCGAGCTAGGCGTGCGTTGCATTGCGGCCGGCATTCATGATGACACGAACAAACTGGTTGCTGGACTATCCCTTTCCGCCCCTGCTGATCGGATGCAAAATGTTTGGCTCGCCCAACTTAGTGAGACAGCATTACGTATTTCACGCATACTCGGCTATCGGCAAAAATCAGTAGATCACGATCAATAAATTGGCCGCTCATCACCCTTAATTTTCTCTCTAAAATAGCATGCTTGCATAAAAGGCAAAGGGAAAAGCAAAACGCTACTCATCGCTCAAGCGACTCCCAAATTTTATGTAGCCGTTTAACTGAGATTGGCATCGGGGTACGCAACTCCTGCGCAAAAAGTGATACGCGCAATTCTTCGAGCAGCCAGCGAAATGCCTGCAGTTGCGGATCGATGATATGAGCCGTCTGACGCCGCTGCCCTTGGGTGCGTAAATAACGCACACTCAACGGCGAAAACTCAGCAAAAAGCCGTGCATCACGAGCCGTATCATTTTTTAATTTATCGATGCGTAGTGTCATCGCTTGTAAATAACGCGGAAAATGGGCCAGCTGTTCATAAGGCGTATCGATCAGAAAATGCTTCTCAATCAAAGCCTGCAATTGTTGCGTCATATCGGCATGAGCCGGCGCAAAACTTTTTACTGCAGCGAGTTTTTTCGATACCGTGGCGTATGCCGTCAAAATATGTGCTGCCAAGCGAGCAACTTCTTGGGCGAGTAATGTAAAGCGACTGCGCCCTTCATCACAGCGGCTAGCAAAAGTCGCTGCATCCGTAGGCAATGGCTCGCGTAAACAAGCAAGCTCAAGCGCACAGGTGATAATTTGCGCACGAAGCTCATCTGCGGCGCCAAGCGGCATGTATTGCATTGCCATCTGCTGAAAACCCGGCAGATTTTTTTCGATAAAACGAATTGCTTCACGCAGTTGCAACGCAAAAAGCCGCCGTAAGCCAACTCGATGAGCACGCGCCGCCTCTTGCGGTAGATCAAAAAGCTCTAGATCGCAAGCTGCACCGCGATCAACCAGTGCTGGATAGCCAATCAGAGTTTCGCCCTTGCGTTCAATCTCCATGAGTTCTGGCAAGCAGCCAAAACTCCAGCTGGTCAAATTTTCGTAGAGTGCCGCAGCGGCCTTAGGGTTGTGTGCTTTTTCATTATTTTGTGCTGTTGCGTTTTCTTCGGTTACGCCAGTCACTGCTTTAAGCGCAATTTTCTGGAAATTTTGCTGCGCTTGGGTACCTAATTCTGCCCGCAATTGCGCAAGATTACGACCCGAGGCAAGCTGCCGACCATATTCATCGATCACTTTGAAACTCATGAACAGGTGCGACGGCAAGGTTTCGAGCTTAAAATCAGTCATATGCACATTGAGTTGTTCTTGCTCGCGGATATCCGCACTCAGCGCTTCCATCAGACTACCCACGCCGAACCTTGCGCGCTCGACAAAACCCGCCGCATAAGCAGGTAAGGGAACACAATGGCGGCGCAATTTTTGCGGCAATGATTTGAGCAATAAATGGACTTTTTCTTTAAGCATTCCCGCCACCAGCCATTCACAACGATGCGCATCGATTTGGTTTAATGCAAAAATTGGCACTGCCAAGGTCACCCCATCACGGGGTGAGCCTGGCTCGAAGTGATAGGAGATGGCCATTTCAATCCCAGCCAGTACCAGTTTTTTCGGAAAGAGCTCGGTCGTCACGCCAGCGGCTTCATGCCGCATTAGATCATCGCGGGCTAAGAAAAGGAGCTTTTCATTTTTGCTATGTTGACTCCGCATGGCCTGGCGATACCAACGCTCAAGATCAGCGCCGGTATAAATATCAGGCGGAATGGCTTGATCGTAAAAAGCATAAATCAACTCATCATCAATCAGAATATCTTGGCGCCGAGAGCGATGTTCAAGTTGCTCAATCTCAGCGATCAATTGCCGATTGTGTTTGAAAAATGGCAGCTTAGTGTCAAACTCGCCCTCAACCAAAGCGGAGCGAATAAAAATTTCCCGCGCCTGTAGCGCAGCTTGCGCCGTCTGTTTACCAAAACTCACGCGACGGCGATGATAAACCGTTAAACCATATAGTGTTGCGCGCTCAAAGGCGACCACCTGAGCCGCTTTCTTTTCCCAGTGCGGCTCACTGATGGATTGCCGTAGTAAATGCGCGCCAGCGCGCTCAATCCAAGTTGGCTCAATGGCCGCGGTGGTGCGCGCAAATAAGCGGCTGGTCTCGACCAACTCAGCTGCAATAATCCAACGTCCAGCTTTTTTGGCTAAGCTCGAACCAGGCCATAAATAAAATTTGATCCCGCGAGCGCCCAGATAATAAGGTTCGTTATCCGCTTTCAGCCCAAGATTTCCCAACAACCCGCTCAACAGTGACACGTGGATTTGCTCGAATGTCGCAGCTGTCTGGTTAATCCGCCACCCCTGCTCACCAACCACGGTCAATAACTGGCTATGGACATCGCGCCATTCACGTAAACGTAAATGTGACAGGAAATTGGCGCGGCATAAATCCAGCAATTGCCGGTTTGATTTTTTATGCGCCAGCGCTTCATCGAACCACTGCCAGATTTTAAGCAAAGATAAGAACTCCGATTTTTGATCGGCAAATTTACGATGCGCCGTATCAGCAGCGCCCTGTTGTTCAAGCGGGCGATCACGCGGATCTTGCACCGATAGTGCGCTGGCGATAATGAGTACCTCGTGCAATGCTTGTTGCTCACACGCAGCCAAGATCATCCGGCCGACTCGCGGATCAAGCGGCAGTCTCGCTAGGGTCTGACCAACCGGCGTTAAGTGGTGGGCACTATCAACGGCCCCTAACTCAGTTAATAACTGATAGCCATCCGCAATCGCCCGCGCCGGTGGCGGTTCAAGAAATGGAAAGCTTTCGATCTCAGCCAGCTGTAGCGATTTCATTCTTAGAATGACGGCAGCCAATGAAGAGCGCAGAATTTCCGGGTCGGTAAAACGGGGACGCGTTTGCCAATCAGCCTCATCGTACAAACGAATACAGATGCCATTTGCAACCCGCCCACAACGGCCTGCACGTTGCTGTGCCGCCGCCTGTGAAATCGGTTCAATACGTAATTGTTCAACTTTATTACGATAAGAATAACGCTTAACACGCGCGAGGCCGGTATCTACTACATAACGGATACCGGGCACCGTCAGCGAAGTTTCAGCCACATTAGTGGCCAGCACGATCCGGCGTGCATTGCCGGTTTTAAACACACGCTCTTGCTCAGCCATTGATAAGCGCGCAAATAAAGGCAAAATTTCAGTGTGCAGGGGATGGCGTTGACGTAGTGCTTGCGCCGCCTCACGAATTTCGCGCTCGCCGGGCAAGAATACCAGCACATCGCCCGCGCCCTCACGCGCCAGCTCATCCACTGCGTCGACAATCGCCTCCATCAAATCGCGCCCGGCTTCCCGCGCACTTTCAGGCTTGCCAGACACCGCCGCAGATGACGTCGTCGCTGACAAACCCGCCACCCGCGGGTCATCATTTAATACTGGGCGATAGCGCATCTCAACCGGGTATAGTCGGCCACTCACTTCAATCACGGGCGCATTGCCCCCGGCGTGACTAAAATGCTTAGCAAGCCGCTCAGCATCTAACGTGGCGGAGGTAATGATTACTTTTAAATCGGGCCGGCGCGGCAGAATTTCTTTTAGGTAACCCAATAAAAAATCAATATTCAGGCTGCGCTCATGAGCCTCATCAATAATTAACGTATCATAGGCGCGCAGCAGCGGGTCAGATTGGGTTTCTGCTAACAAAATACCGTCGGTCATCAGTTTGATGGATGCGCCACGGCTCAGTTTGTCAGTAAACCGTACTTTATAGCCGACGACCTCCCCCACTGGCGTATGCAGCTCTTGCGCGATCCGTCGCGCGGTGGCGGTGGCCGCCAAACGCCGTGGCTGAGTATGGCCAATCAGCCCATCTCCGCCTGCGCCCAGGCCACGCCCGAGCGTCAGGCAGATTTTGGGCAACTGCGTGGTTTTACCAGAACCTGTCTCGCCGCATACAATCACGACCTGATGCGCGGCAATCGCGGCGGCAATTGCCACACGTTTGCCTGACACTGGTAATTCAGCGGGAAACTCTATCGGCGGCAAGCGGCTCGCCTGAGCTAGCGCCTGTTTTTTAGGTAACAAAGGGGGGGTGACTGTCGACAATTTGCCAAAACCTGCGTAGCTTGCCCGAGACATAAGTCCCAAGCCACAATTGAATAGATGAATGAGGCATTATAATCTGCGAATGAATTCTTTTAGCATCCCCACTAGCGACAAAATGGCTCCTCAGAAAGTCTGTCATGAAATACATGAAAAAGCGCTCGAAATTGCTGATCAACAAGCTCGCTTTGTTGATTGGTTACGTTCTGTCGCACCTTATATCCATGCTTTTCGCAATAAAACCTTTGTGGTTGCATTTGGCGGCGAGCTCGTGCAACAAGGCGCGCTTAACGCCTTAATTCAGGATGTCGCGTTCCTCCATGCAATGGGTATGCAAATTGTGCTCGTGCACGGCTCGCGCCCACAGGTTGAAGAGCAATTACGCTTACACCAGGTTGAATCATCATTCTCGAACGGCATGCGCATTACTGATGCAGATGCGCTTGAGTCTGCTAAGGAAGCCGCCGGTGAGGTACGCCTAGATATCGAAGCCGCCATCAGCCAAGGGCTGCCCAATACGCCCATGGCCCATGCACGCATTAGCGTGGTTTCGGGTAATTTCGTCACAGCCCGGCCAGTCGGCATTTTAGATGGCGTGGATTTTCAGCATACCGGGATTGTGCGTAAGATCGATGCTGATTCGATTCACCATTCACTCTCCAATCGCAAATTTGTGCTACTGTCGCCACTGGGGTTTTCGCCAACGGGTCAAGCTTTTAATCTGTCCATGGAAGATGTGGCTTCGGCCGCCGCGATTGCACTGCATGCGGATAAATTGATTTATCTGACACCCATGCCAGGCATCGTCGAGCATGGCGAATTGCAACATGAATTATCGCTTGATGAAGCCCAGCAATTGCAAACCTCAGACACCCTTGATGCAGAGGCGGCAAATTATCTAACTCATGCCATCCGCGCTTGCCGAGCGGGTGTAACACGTGTGCATTTAATTCCGTTTACGCTTGATGGCAGCATTTTGCTTGAGCTTTTCTCTCACGATGGCGTCGGCTCGATGATCTCTGACAGAAATCTCGAAAGTCTGCGCGAAGCAATGGCCGATGATGTTGGCGGTATTTTACAGTTAATTGAGCCGCTTGAATTTGATGGCACTCTGGTGCGCCGCGAGCGCACTCAAATTGAGCGCGACATTAATTATTTTTCTGTCATAGAGCATGATGGCGTGCTTTTTGGCTGCGCTGCACTGTATCCATATCCGCAAGAAAAATTGGGTGAAATGGCCTGTCTAAGCGTTGCCCCAGATGCGCAAGGGACAGGCGATGGCGAGCGTTTGTTAAAACATATTGAGCAACGCGCGCGCGCGCGCGGGCTCACGCGTATATTTGTGTTGACCACGCGCACGGAACACTGGTTTTTAAAACGTGGCTTCAGAAAAGCCAGCATTGGTGATTTGCCTGAAGATCGCCGCCGCCTCTATAACTGGCAACGTAAATCATTGGTGCTCATTAAACAGCTTTAAAAAACAGGCAATTCCTTGATAAAGCATGCGCATCTCATAAATTGTGAGAGGATTGTGTCGCCACTCCCTCTCATTGAGCATCACTATTCAATAGGACTAAATCCATGACTCGTATCGTTCACTGTGTCAAACTTGACAAAGAGGCTGAAGGCCTTGATTTCCCGCCTCTGCCGGGCGCATTAGGCCAACGCATTTATCAGAATATATCGAAAGAAGCTTGGCAGAGTTGGCTCAAGCAGCAAACCATGCTGATTAACGAAAATCGTCTAAATATGGCCGACGCGCGTGCGCGACAGTATTTAATCAAACAAACCGAAAAATTCTTTTTTGGCGAAGGGGCCGATACCGCATCTGGCTATGTACCGCCTGAAAATGCCTGAGAAAATTGTAATGAACAACAGCGACACCACTCTCACCAAAAGTTTTGAACCCCACGCAATCGAAACGTATTGGAGGCCACTTTGGGAACAAAGAGGCTACGCCCAACCAACATTCTTGCCTGAGCAGGAAGATTTTTCAATTCTGCTCCCGCCGCCCAACGTCACCGGCACATTGCATATGGGCCATGCGTTTAACCAGACAATCATGGATAGCCTGGCCCGTTATCATCGGATGCAGGGTGCAAACACGCTCTGGGTCCCTGGCACCGATCATGCCGGTATTGCAACTCAACTGGTGGTGGAACGCCAACTAGATAAACAAAATCTGTCACGCCATGAGCTTGGCCGCGAAACATTTATCGAGCATGTTTGGGCTTGGAAGGAAACCTCTGGCTCAATCATTACAGAGCAAATCAAACGTCTAGGCGCATCGATTGATTGGAGTCGTGAGTATTTCACGATGAGCCCGCATATGTCGCAGGCCGTCATCGAAGTATTCGTTCGCTTATACGAACAGGGACTTATCTATCGCGGCAAAAAGCTAGTCAATTGGGACCCTAAATTAGGGACTGCCGTCTCTGATCTAGAAGTGGTCAGTGTGGAAGAGGATGGCTCGCTTTGGCATATCCGTTACCCTCTTGCTGATGGCTCTGCTGATTTGACGGTCGCCACCACCCGCCCAGAAACCATGCTGGGGGATGCAGCCCTGATGGTTCACCCACAAGACGAGCGCTATCAAGCTTTCATTGGAAAAATGGTGCGACTGCCGCTGTGCGAGCGCGAAATTCCTGTGATTGCGGATGAGTATGTAGACCCTACTTTTGGGACTGGCGTAGTCAAAGTAACGCCGGCGCACGATTTCAATGATTACCAGGTAGGTCAACGGCACCAACTGCCATTAATTAATATTCTAACGCTCGACGCTAAAATCAATGAGAACGCTCCGCTCCGCTGGCGTGGCCTTGATCGCTACGAGGCGCGTCAATTGATTGTTGCCGAGCTTGAAACCCAAGGTTTACTCGCTGCCGTCAAACCCCACAAATTAATGGTGCCACGCGGCGACCGGACCCAGACGGTGATTGAACCCATGCTCACCGATCAATGGTTTGTGGCCGTCAATAAGCCAGCCCCAGCGGACAGTCTGCATCCCGGCCAATCGATGGCGGCGATTGCACTTGACACCGTGCGTAAAGGGGAAATTAAGTTTACCCCGGAAAATTGGGCCAATACCTATTATCAGTGGCTGGAAAATATTCAGGATTGGTGTATTTCTCGGCAACTTTGGTGGGGCCATCAAATTCCTGCGTGGTACGACGAGCAGGGTCAAATTTATGTCGCGCGCAACGCAGACGAAGCGCACGAAAAGGCCCGTGCGCGCGGCTATACAGGCACGCTCAAGCGAGATGCGGATGTGCTCGATACCTGGTTCTCGTCAGCGCTAGTGCCCTTCTCAGCACACGGCTGGCCTAAGCAAACCAAAGAGTTAGCCCATTTTCTGCCATCCTCCGTGCTGGTCACGGGCTTTGATATTATTTTCTTCTGGGTCGCGCGGATGGTGATGTTGACTCAGCATTTTACCGGCCAGGTGCCATTTCATACGGTGTATATACATGGTCTCGTGCGTGATGCAAACGGCCAGAAGATGTCAAAGTCAAAAGGCAATATACTCGACCCCATCGATTTAATCGATGGCATCACACTGGATGCGCTTATCGCCAAGCGCTTAGCCACTTTGCAGGATCCGCAACAAGCCGCTGATCTTGAACAAAAAACCCGCGCCGAATTTCCTCATGGCATTCCGTCATTTGGCACCGATGCTTTACGCTTTACTTTTGCCTCACTGGCGACGCCAGGACGCAACATTAATTTCGCGCTAGCACGTTGCGAAGGGTATCGTAATTTTTGTAACAAGCTGTGGAATGCAACGCGCTTTGTGTTGATGAATTGTGAAGGTCAAGACTGCGGCATTGATTTAGCAGATGGCGCAGGCCACCACTCTGCTAGCGAGCTATCGCCCGCAGATCGCTGGATCATTTCTTTACTGCAACAGGTCACCGGCGAAATCGAAAAGGGCTTTATTGAATTACGTTTCGATCTGATCGCGAGCACTTTATACAAGTTTGTCTGGGACGAATACTGCGATTGGTACCTTGAATTTGCTAAAGTGCAATTGCAAACAGGCACCCCGGCCCAGCAGCAAAGCACGCGACATACGTTGTTATACGTACTAGAGGCGATCTTAAGGCTTGCCCATCCGATTATTCCTTTCATCACTGAAGCGCTGTGGCAAAAAGTCGCGCCACTGACTGGCCGTTATCCATCCGACAATGCGCCAAATCAGACTTCTATCATGGTGCAGCCTTATCCTCGCGCACAAAAAGAAAAAGTCGATCTAGCCGCCGAACAATGGGCGGCACAACTCAAAGCCGTCATCGATGCATGCCGCAATCTGCGCAGTGAAATGAACCTCGGGCCGGCCCAGCGGGTACCGCTTTTTGCCAGCGGCGATACTCACCTACTGACAGCATTCGCGCCGTATGTACGTGCCCTCGCCCGCTTATCCGAAGTCACTCTAAGCGCCGATGAGGCAAACCTCGACGCCATGGCAGCGGATGCCCCTGTGGCCCTCGTTGGTACGCTGAAACTGGCATTAAAAGTTGAGATTGATATTGCCACTGAGCGTGAACGGCTGACCAAGGAAATACAGCGGATTGAGATAGAAATCGCAAAATGTAACGCTAAGCTACAAAATAATCACTTTGTTGCAAAAGCACCAGAGAATGTGGTTGAACTCGAACGAAAAAGGCTATCAGAATACGAGTTAATGCTCACTAAGCTCAATACTCAGCTCGCCCGGCTAGCCGGCTGACATTTATTTCGCAATCGCCTGAAAGGACCTCAGCATAATGTTAAAAGTCACTAAAGCAGTATTTCCAGTCGCCGGTCTTGGCACACGCTTTTTGCCTGCTACTAAGGCCAGCCCTAAAGAGATGCTGCCGATTGTCGATAAGCCTTTAATTCAATATGCCGTCGAAGAAGCCATCGCCGCTGGCATTACTGAAATGATCTTCGTTACCGGACGTGGTAAGCGTGCGATTGAAGATCATTTTGACAAATCCTACGAGATTGAAGCGGCACTCGAAGCACACGGCAAAGAAAAATTGCTTGAGCTCGTGCGTGGCATCAAACCGGCTCATATTAATTGTTTCTATGTGCGCCAACCAGAAGCACTTGGCCTCGGCCATGCCATTCTATGCGCGGAAAAATTAGTCGGCGACAACCCATTTGCTATTTTGCTTGCAGATGATTTGTTAGATGGCGCACAGCCAATCTTAAAGCAGATGGTTGAAAAATTTAATCACTATCACAGTTCATTGATTGGGGTTGAAGAAATCCCGCGTGAGCAGTCACGCTCGTACGGCGTAATAGAAGGTAGAGAATGGGAAGACAGTATCATTAATTTATCCGGCATCATCGAAAAACCTTCGCCGGAAGACGCTCCCTCTAACCTTGGCGTAGTTGGCCGCTATATTTTAAAACCACGTATTTTCGAACATCTACGCGCACTGCGCCCAGGTGCGGGCGGCGAGTTGCAACTCACCGATGCGATTCAATCCCTGATGCAAGATGAACAAGTTCTCGCCTATCGTTATAACGGCACACGCTTCGATTGCGGCAGCAAATTGGGCTATCTAAAAGCAACCGTCGAATTCGCTTTACGCCACCCAGAAGTGAAAGATGAATTTAAAGCCTATTTACAGGCTCGTATGCCAATGTTGGCGGAAATAGACTCCGCGGCATGAGCTTAAGAGGCTTATCCTCCTGATATTCTGCCCTGCATTTTCGCGCGTTCGACGACCATTCGCACCATCTCCCGCGCGCGGTCGTCGCTTGCCCAATCAGATACAATCCCCGGCGAGAGACTGTACAGCGGATCCGGATAAACGAATAGTTTTCCCGGCCTCACACCAGGAGATCATAGCAAGGATCAAGGCTGGATGTCCGACTTTGAGAAACAGGCGAAAACCTGCGGGCCCTCAGTAAGGCTGCTAACCAACGGAATTTGACCTAACGTCGACGCATCAATAAGGTAAAAACGTCATCCTGCGTTGATACTTCAATGATTTGATTGCCAGTCTGCTTCGCAAACGCAGCAAAATCGCGCTGTGCGCCCGGATCAGTCGCGAGCACTTTTAAAATCTGTCCGCTTTGCATATCGGCTAGCGCTTTTTTTGCACGCAGAATCGGCAGTGGACAGTTCAACCCACAGGCGTCAACTTCTTTATCAAAATGCATCGAATTCTTCATGGCGTCGGTCCGTTTAACTTTTATCTCGAAGATCTGAGAACAGTCGTAATAGAGTTGAATATAAAGCGAACATAGTCATAATTGACGTTCGATCCACTCTTTTACTGTAGCCAACGCTACGGGCAAAGCCGCTGGATGAGTGCCGCCGGCTTGCGCCATATCCGCACGTCCGCCCCCCTTTCCGCCAACCTGCTGCGCGACAAAATTAACCAACTCGCCCGCTTTAACTTTGCCATTAAGCGGTGCTGTGACACCCGCAATTAAGCTGATTTTGCCACTGTTAACACTCGCTAATACAATCGCCGCATTTTTTAATCTGTCTTTTAGTGTGTCAACCGCTTCGCGTAAGATCTGCGCATCAGCACCCTCAAGCTGTGCTGACAGCACATGTATTTCACCTACTTTGACCGCAAGCGCGGCCAGTGCGTCAAGCTGATAACCCGCCAATTTTGATTTTAATTGGGTCAACTCTTTTTCAAGGGCTTTAGAATGATCTTGCAGTTGTCCAATGCGCTGATTAAGCTCCGCGGGCTGAGATTTTAATAAGTGAGCCGCATTAGAAATGCGTTCATCCAATTCTTGTACAAAGCGCAGCGTCCGCTCCCCAGTAATTGCCTCAATGCGTCTGATACCGGCGGCAACCCCCCCTTCAAAAACAATCTTAAAGAGGCCAATATCGCCGGTGCGAGCAACGTGCGTACCACCACATAATTCGCGTGAAAAGCCGATATCGAGTACCCGCACCTGCTCGCTATATTTTTCGCCAAATAACGCCATTGCACCACTTTTCAGTGCGTCGTCATAGGACATTGACTGCGCCTGTGTCGAAACATTACGCAAAATTTCGGCATTGACGATCATTTCAATACGTTGAATTTCAGCATGGCTCAGCGGTGCATGATGAGAAAAGTCAAAGCGCGTCTTCTCCGCATCAACCAGCGACCCCTTTTGCTGCACGTGGCTACCAAGTACGTCGCGCAACGCCTTATGCAGCAAATGGGTGGCCGAATGATTACGGATGGTGTGCTGGCGGCGTTGACTATCAACGACGGCCTGTACAGCGTCACCCAATTTTAATTCGCCCCGCTCAAGTAGCCCATGGTGACCGGTGACCTCTGCCTGAATTTTTGCTGTATCCGTCACTACAAAATGCGCGCCCTCAGGCTGAATTTCAGTGATTTGGGTTAATTCGCCTTGGTCGCCAGCTTGCCCGCCTGACTCTGCATAAAATGGCGTGGCGTCAAGCACCACAATACCTCGTTGCCCCGCCTGCAAACGTTGACTTAAAACACCATCGACATAGAGTGCGGTAATCTTCGCCCCCATCACACTGAGTTCTTGATAGCCCCTGAAAAGCGTTTTAGCGCCGCGATACTCAAGCGCATTTGACAGATTGAATTTACCTGCCGCCCGGGCTTGTTCGCGCTGGCGCTTCATGGCCGCATCAAAAGCAGCTTCATCAACGCGTATATCGCGCTCGCGACACACATCGGCGGTCAAATCGAGTGGAAAACCATAGGTGTCATGGAGCTTAAAAGCAATTTCACCCGATAGCACAATTGAACCTGCCTGGGCTTTAGTGCTAACGGTGGCTTCGAGCTCGTTTAGAGCCATTTCGAGCATACTCATGCCATTCGCAATGGTCTCAAAGAAACGCTCTTCTTCTTGGCGCAACAGGTCGGTCACCCGGTCTTGGGTAGCAGCGAGCTCTGGATACGCCGCCCCCATTTCAGCGACCAGATCTTTCACCAGTTTATGAAAGAAGGGCTGTACGCAACCCAGCTTATAACCATGCCGGATCGCACGTCGAATAATCCGGCGTAATACATAACCGCGGCCTTCGTTACCGGCAATCACGCCATCGGTAATTAAAAATGCGCAGGCACGAATATGGTCAGCAATCACCTTAAGCGAATGATGGCTGGTATCGGCCACACCGGTTTCACGTGCGGCAGCATGAATCAATACCTGAAAAAGATCGATTTCATAATTGCTATGCACATTCTGCAAAACTGCGGCGATTCGCTCAAGCCCCATGCCTGTATCGACGCACGGTTTAGGCAGTGGCGTCAGCACACCGTGCGCATCCCGATTGAATTGCATAAACACCAAATTCCAGATTTCAATATAACGATCGCCATCTTCATCCGGTGAACCTGGTGGCCCGCCGAAAATCTCCGGACCGTGATCATAAAAAATCTCAGAGCAAGGACCACACGGCCCCGTATCAGCCATCTGCCAAAAATTGTCAGAGGCATAGCGCGCGCCTTTGTTGTCGCCAATGCGCACAATCCGCGCGGCGGGCACACCAATGTCTTGCGCCCAAATCTCGTAAGCTTCATCGTCCTCTTGATACACCGTGACCCAAAGTTTTTCTGACGGTAATTGATAAACTTGAGTTAACAGTTGCCAGGCATAATGAATCGCATCGCGCTTGAAATAATCGCCAAATGAGAAATTGCCAAGCATTTCAAAGAAAGTGTGATGGCGAGCGGTATAGCCAACGTTCTCTAGATCATTATGTTTACCGCCGGCGCGTACGCTGCGCTGGGCACTGGTTGCGCGTACATAGGGACGCGCATCAGTCCCCAGAAAGACATCCTTGAACTGCACCATACCAGAATTGGTAAACAATAATGTTGGATCGTTGGCAGGGATCAGGCTCGATGAGCGAACAATCGTATGATTTTTCGCTTCAAAGAAGCGTAAAAATTTCTCGCGGATTTCGGCAGCTTTCATGGCAGCAAGGGCAAATACGCGATCAAGCGTAATGAGTTTTAGCAAGCTATCGATTATACGAGATAGCGTGCCCGTTGCCGACTATATTTGACATCCTCGCCGACCTAACTAAATGCAGGAGATTCCTATGGCGCTTGGTGCTGACATTGAGTCAGCCGCCAAGCCACTTTGCCGCCCACCGATCAGTTACTCTATGAGTAGAGTTGATAGGCGCTAGTCAATCGTCCTCTAAACTAAAGGCCTCTGATTGATCGTTATAAGAGAAAATTTCTGCATACCGGCCCCAGTTAATCACCGCGTCAAGCGTTTGTTCAGCAGCGCTGTCCGATAAAAAATCTTCTAATTCTTGCTCAAACCGCACGCGCGGCGCGCGGCGGCCAGGTCTCTCGTTTAATACTCGCTTGATCCAAGCCGCCAGCGGCACATTCCGCAGCAAGTGCTCGGCAAATATTTGCTTGCGTTCCTGAGTGCCATATTCAGCAAATTTTTTGCCCGGCGGCGTGAGGAAAATATCGCCCTCGCGTACATCTGCAAAACCAAGGTGTTGCATCATCTCAGTGACAGGAAATAGATCATCCACTTCAAGATGAAGAGTGCGCGCGATCTCCGGCAAATCAGCTTTACCCCCGTAGGGAGGGGCGGCAACCGTTTCGATTAAACCCGCCATTAAGTTAGTCGATACCTCTGGCAACCAGCTACCCAACGTTAGGCCCTTACGCACTCCATCAGCATTCGAGCGCGTCGTCATTTGCGCATAAATATCATCAACCAAGCGTCTAAAGGCTGGGTCAAGCCGGTTGCGTGGATGCTTAAAAGGTACAGGAATTTCAGCAATGACTCGGCCGGGATTGGATGACAGCACCAAAATGCGGTCACACATAAAGACCGCTTCTTCCACATTATGCGTGACAATCAATATTGATTTAATGGGTAAATGTTTCTCACTCCATAGATCCAACAAATCTGTGCGCAACGTCTCGGCAGTCAATACATCAAGCGCTGAAAACGGTTCATCCATTAACAGTAAAGTTGGGTCAACCACCAGCGCCCGTGCAAAGCCAACGCGTTGCCTCATGCCACCTGACAACTCACGCGGATAAGCGCTCTCAAAGCCATCTAGGCCAATCAGATCAATCGCCGCCAGCGCACGTTGGCGCCGTTCACGCGCACCAACGCCGAGTGCTTCAAGCCCAGCTTCGACATTTTGCAGCACCGTGAGCCAAGGAAATAATGCAAATGTCTGAAACACCATAGCAACCCCCTCGGCCGGGCCGGTTAAAGGTTTGCCGAGGTATTCAATGTCCCCACCGCTGGGCTCGATCAAGCCAGCGATGATGCGCAACAAGGTTGATTTGCCAGAGCCCGAACGGCCCAGCAAGCCAACGATTTCACCGGCTTTTAATGTGAGGCTTGCGCCATCAAGCACCAGCAGCTCTCCCTGCGTTTTTTTGAAACCGCGCCGCACGTTGGTGACGCGTAAAATTTCATCGGGGTGACTGAGGGCTGAATTGTGCATGGATCTCTATAAATCGTACTAAAATAAAGCGAAACAAAGCTACCGGCTAACACCGGCGCACGTTGAGTAGTATGTCAAATCAGCGGCGGAATGGCCAGATTTTTTTGCTGCCAGTTAGCCAAGACGAAGCTTATTTTCAGCATAAGCATACATTGGACGCCATAACAGCCGGTTAAATAAAGTCACAAATAACACCATGACGGTAATGCCCAAAATGATACGAGGATAATGACCCGCCGTGGTCGCTTCTGCAATGTACGCACCTAAGCCGTGGGCGACGAACTTTGTGTCACCCCATGAGACCACCTCAGACACAATACTCGCATTCCATGCGCCACCTACAGCTGCAATCGCCCCTGTAACGTAATAAGGGAAGATACCCGGCAGCATCACTTGCCGCCACCATTGCCAGCCACGAATTCGAAAATTAGTCGCCGCTTCCTTGAAATCATTTGGAAAAGCACTCGCGCCAGCAATCACGTTAAAGAGGATATACCATTGGGTACCCAGTATGATCAGCGGAGAGAGCCAAATATCCGGGTTGAGCTGAAAACGCGCAATCGTGACCACAAACACCGGAAACAAAAGATTAGCTGGAAACGCGGCCAAAAATTGCGCCAGCGACTGAATTTTTTCGGCTAGCGCAGGTCGCAGCCCAATTAACACACCGATAGGCACCCAAATAATAGAGGCCAGCGCAATTAAAAGCACGACCCGCAAGAAGGTGGCAAAACCGAGGCTTAAGGCAAGCCCTAGATCGCCCCAGCCCACCCCCGTAGAGACATAGTTTGACACCCGCCAAACAAGATAGCCCGTAATCAGCAGTACCGTGCCGCTCCAGATCATGTCCGCGGCCTTTGCGGTCAAATTGATTCGGGGCAATTGAGCGGAAAATTTAGGCCCTGCCAAAAACACTGGCCTTCTAAATACAAAACGCACCGGCAAACGCGCTATCGCCGCTAAGATCCAACCCACGGGTACGAGTAAACAACGAATCAATCGTGTTCGGCGGACCAAATCAAGCAACCAAGATTCAGGCGCCATCCCCGAGCTTGTGGTTTCAAGACGGAATTTATCGGCCCAAGCAATCAATGGACGGAAGAGGAGTTGATCATATGCCAAAATCACCGCCGTCATCGTTAAAATCACCCAACCTACCGCCGTTAAATCACGCTGAGCAATCGCCTGCGCAAGATATGCCCCAATGCCAGGTAGGGTAATGGTGTGGTTACCCACCGTAATAGCTTCTGACGCAACCACAAAAAACCAGCCGCCTGACATTGACATCATCATGTTCCATACTAAGCCAGGCATTGAAAATGGAACTTCGAGCTTCCAGAAACGTTGCCAACCACTCAAATGAAAACTGCGCGACACTTCGTCCAGATCATCCGGTACCGTACGCAGTGACTGATAAAAGCTAAAGGTCATATTCCATGCCTGGCTCGTAAATATGGCGAAAATAGCCGCACACTCAGCTCCTATCACGCGGGCTGGAAAAAGAGCCAAGAAAAAAGCAACCGTAAATGAGATATAGCCCAACACTGGTACTGACTGCAAAATATCGAGTATTGGTATCAGGATTTTTTGCGCCCGCCGGCTTTTGGCCGCGAGGGTGCCATAGATCAGCGTAAAGATCAGCGCCGCGACCATCGCCGCTAACATACGTAAAGTTGTGCGCAACGCATATTCCGGCAAATTCGCCGGATCAAGCGAAATCGCTTGGGTTTTTAACGTAGTGAGTGGCGCCATGGTTTGCTGAAAACCAATTGCCGCCATTGCAATCACGCAAATGATTAACGGAAAAACAACAAAATCCCAGCGATTTGGGAGCAGCCGCCACGCTGAGGCAGCAGGTATAGGTAGCTTGAGAGCAGGCAATTTCATGCACTCACCGGTTAAAATAGGTTAAACATAACGTACAAGCAAACCGCTGCGCCCATGGCAGAACCGCACTGCACAGCAGATCTGCGATAAATTTTGTATCACATAGCATATTAGGCCTATTTCCCTAATTCGTTATCCAACAACAGCGGTATGATCTAACCTCAGTCGCTTTACTCGTAAAGCAAGGAGCATGTATGAAAGGAAACTTTGTTATCGTCTGTCGCGATCAGGACGCACCTGAGTTTGACGCCATTATGACGGAATATGGGGCATTCCAGACACAGCTCTCATCAACCACTTGGTATTTAAAGCTAGAAGTTGCCCCTGAACTGATTCAGGAGGAAATCTTCGCGCGCTTAGGCAAATATACGACGCATTATATTTTCGAAACGACCGCGGTCACCTACAATACCGTCGACAGCGCAGCTGCTTCAGCGTTAAACACGCTCTTTGTTGAGTGAGCAAAACGCTTTAAAAACAGGCGAAACGGCCCGGTCAAACTGCCGTAATAGCGGGATTCACCGGTTTCGTTTACATTATGCGACGCGCATGTCATCGCAAGTGTTCATGCTACGGTAAAATGCTGGCTTTTAACCAGAGATACCGATTATGAAAAGGCTTGCCATTTGTCTAGCATTCGCGCTTGCCGCTGCTAGTGTAGGTGCGAAGGACTGGAAAGTCATTCGTTTCGGTGTTGACCCAAGCTATCCGCCTCTCGCCTACAAAGCTCCCAATGGCCAAATACAGGGCCTCGATATAGATATTGGCGAAGCGCTCTGCGCTAAGCTACAAGCAAAGTGCATCTGGGTCGAGCAGGATTTCGACAGCATCATTCCGGCGCTAAAGGCGCGCAAATTCGATGCCATTTTGTCCTCTATGACGGTTACTGCACCACGTAAAAAGCAAATCGATTTTTCCAATAAATTATTCAATGCCCCCGCGCGCATGGTGGCCTTGGCCGATGCAAAACTAACGCCAGATGCCAATGCGCTACAAGGCAAACGTATTGGCGTGCAACAAGGCACCACGGCGGAAATTTATGCAAAGCGACACTGGGCGCCCAGAGGGGTCAAAGTCATCGCCTATGCAAACCAAGACCTAGTTTATGCCGATCTTCGGTCCGGGCGACTTGATGCCTCACTACAAGATGAAATACAAGCCAATGCTGGCTTTCTAAAAACCCAAAGTGGCCGAGGTTTTACTTTTGCCGGTTCTTCTATTACAGACCCCGAAATAATCGGACAAGGCGTTGCAATTGGCTTGCGTAAAGGCGATACTGATCTGCAGGAGCAACTCAATCAAGCACTGACTGAGCTCCGTCAAAGCGGTACATATCAAGCATTAATAGAAAAATATTTCAGCTGCAATAACGATAACGATAACGATAACGATTAGACCATACTCATGTTTTTACAGGGATACGGCCCATTAATTGTGCAGGGTACATGGCAAACCATTCAGCTCGCGCTGCTGTCGCTGGCTGTCTCATTCATGCTTGGGTTAGCCGGCGCCAGCGCCAAGCTCTCGAAAAATCGAGCGGCCACGATGCTCGCTACCGCCTATACTACGTTGATTCGTAGCGTACCGGATTTGGTGCTGATGTTGCTGATTTTTTATAGCATGCAAATCTGGCTCAATAATTTAACGGACTTCATGGGCCTCAACCCACTGGAGATTGATCCTTTCACGGCTGGCGTGCTGACCCTCGGCTTTATCTATGGCGCCTATTTCACAGAGACTTTTCGAGGGGCTTTTCAAGCTGTCCCGCGTGGCCAGCTTGAAGCAGGCGCGGCGTATGGCATGACCCGATGGCAGATATTTCGACGCATTCTGTTTGCGCAAATGATGCGTTTTGCGTTACCCGGTATTGGCAACAACTGGCAAGTGTTATTAAAAGCAACCGCACTGGTCTCGATCATTGGCCTGTCAGACCTTGTCAAGGCAGCACAAGATGCGGGTAAGGGTACGCATAACGTGTTCTTCTTTGTACTCGTCGCTGCCCTGATCTATCTTGCACTCACAGCACTTTCCAGCCTCGTCCTGCTCGGCTTAGAGCGCCGTTATTTGATCGGGGTTCGTAAGGCAGCGCTATGATCGAACTCTTGCAGGATTACTGGCAAGCCTATCTTTTCACGGATGGCTATCAATATACAGGTTTAGTGATCACGCTATGGCTATTAGTGGTGTCGATCGCTTTCGGCTTTTGCCTAGCGATCCCGTTGGCCGTAGCGCGGGTGTCGAGTCATCGCCTTATTTCAGTGCCGGTTCGGCTCTATACCTATCTATTTTGCGGCACCCCACTGTATATTCAGTTGTTGTTTTTTTATACTGGCGTCTACACTCTTAACGTTGTCCATACGACACCTCTGTTAAGCGATTTTTTCCGCGATGGCATGAACTGCACTTTACTTACCTTCGCCCTTAATACGTGCGCCTATACAACGGAGATTTTCGCCGGTGCAATCAAAGCCAGCTCGCCTCATGAAATCGAGGCAGCTCGCGCCTATGGCATGACGAAATTCACGCTGTATCGACGCATTATTTTGCCCTCGGCACTGAGGCGGGCTTTACCTGTTTATAGCAATGAAGTGATTTTAATGCTGCATGCGACAACCATCGCTTTTACCGCGACTGTACCCGATATCTTAAAAATCGCGCGTGACGCAAACTCTGCTAGCTATCTGACTCTTCAGGCGTTTAGTTTTGCAGCATTGCTTTATCTATGTATTTCGTTTGCGCTAGTTTGGCTCTTCAGGCGTGCAGAGCGGCGCTGGCTTGCTTACTTATAAACACCACACAAATCTATCTAGACACTCTTTCATGGATTCATCTCACTATAAATTAGTCGTTACCGATTTGCATAAAAAATACGGCGAGCAGGAAGTCCTTAAAGGTGTATCGCTGCGGGCCAAGGCGGGCGATGTCATCAGCATCATCGGCTCATCCGGCTCCGGCAAAAGCACGCTCTTGCGTTGCATCAATTTTCTTGAGCAACCCAACGCTGGACGCATCATTATTGATGGCGAGGAAGTGCACACGATTGCCAATAAGCAAGGCCAGTTGCGCGTCGCCGACCACACCTTATTGCAACGCCTGCGCACGCGGCTGGCAATGGTCTTTCAACATTTCAATTTATGGGCGCATTTAACTGTGCTAGAAAATGTCACCGAAGCACCGGTGCATGTACTCGGTCTATCGCGCGCGCAAGCGCAAGAACGCGCCCGTCGCTATTTAGACAAAGTCGGGCTCGGACGCGACATTGAAAAGAAATATCCATCACATTTATCAGGCGGGCAGCAACAACGGGTCGCGATTGCCCGCGCCCTCGCCATGCACCCCGATGTTCTGTTATTTGACGAACCCACTTCCGCCCTTGATCCAGAACTTGTAGGTGACGTGCTCAAAGTCATGCAAACTTTGGCTAACGAAGGCCGTACAATGATCGTTGTGACCCATGAAATGGGGTTCGCGCGCCAGTTATCAAACCATGTGATTTTCTTGCATCGAGGACTGATTGAGGAAGAAGGACATCCTGATGAACTATTTTTGCACCCAAAAAGCGAACGGTTAGAGCAATTCCTTGCGGGCAGTCTTAAGTGATTGTATCTCGCCCATTTTTAACCTTGATTGTCTCCTAGGCGCTCTTTTTTCCGAGAAATTACCCATGTCCCGTAATCATGACCTATTCGCACGAGCTCAAAAAACCATCCCCGGCGGCGTTAACTCTCCCGTCCGGGCATTTTGCTCGGTGGGGGGGACGCCTTGTTTTATCGAACGCGCCTTAGGACCTCACTTTTGGGATGCCGATGGTAAGCGTTATATTGATTACATCGGCTCATGGGGCCCCATGATTCTCGGCCATTTAGATGCACAGGTGCTGGCTGCCGTCCAAACCGCGCTCACCCGCGGCTTTAGCTTTGGGACCCCAACCGAGGCTGAGATTGAGATGGCCGAAGAGATTTGTAAGCTAGTTCCCTCAATCGAGCAAGTACGGCTGGTTTCTAGTGGCACCGAAGCGACGATGAGCGCGCTGCGGCTCGCGCGAGGTTTCACCGGACGTCAGCGCATTATTAAATTTGAAGGGTGTTATCACGGTCATGCAGACAGCTTGCTAATCAAAGCCGGCTCTGGGCTTTTAAGCTTTGGGCAACCAACCTCGGCGGGCGTGCCTGAGGCGATTGCTCAGCATACCACGGTGCTTGAATATAACAATCTGGCGCAACTCAGTGAAACCTTTGCATCAATCGGCGAAGAAATTGCGGCTGTCATCGTTGAGCCAATCGCTGGCAACATGAATTTGGTGCGCGGCACACCTGAATTTCTTCGGATGTTGCGCGAGCTATGCACTCAGCATGGCGCACTCTTAATTTTTGATGAAGTCATGAGCGGTTTCCGCGTGGCCCTAGGGGGCGCACAAGCACTCTACGGCATTACACCGGATTTGAGCTGTCTAGGCAAAATCATTGGGGGTGGCATGCCCGCCGCTGCATTTGGCGGGCGACGCGATATCATGGCGCATTTAGCGCCCCTTGGCGCCGTCTATCAAGCGGGCACGCTGGCCGGCAACCCGCTGGCTGTTGCCGCCGGACTGGCTACCTTGAAACGTCTGCAAGCGCCTAATTTTTATGACCAGCTAGAAGCCCGCACAGCACGCCTGACAGCGGGCCTCACGCAAGCAGCCCACGAAGCCGGCATTACTTTCTCAACAGATCATGTAGGAGGAATGTTTGGCTTATACTTTGCTGCTCACCGGCCGACTTGCCTGGCCGAAGTCAGCCGTGGCAATCTCGAAAATTTCAATCTTTTTTTCCATCATATGCTCGCTGCCGGCGTCTACTTTGCCCCATCCGCTTATGAGGCAGGTTTTGTGTCAATCACACATGATGATACGGTGATTGATGCAACACTTGCTGCTGCGCGCATGGCATTCTCAGCATTGAAGCGTTAGCCTTAAGGTTTGCTTAGCTCATGTTTTCTAGCGCCGACTTGATTTATATGCGACGTGCCCTGACCCTTGCTGCACGGGGTCTGTATACCACCACGCCCAACCCACGCGTTGGCTGCGTACTGGTTAAAAACAGTACGGTGATTGGCGAAGGGTTTACGCAACCAGCGGGCGGCGCCCATGCGGAAATCCAAGCACTACAAGATGCTCGCACACGCGGGCATGACCCAGCCGGCGCTACCGCTTATGTTTCACTTGAGCCATGCAGCCATTTCGGCCGCACCCCCCCTTGTGCACATGCATTAATTGACGCACATATTGCACAAGTCATCAGCGCCATGGCAGATCCCAACCCACAAGTCTGCGGCCAAGGCTTCGCTTTACTGCGCGCCGCCCAGATCGATGTGCGTTGCGGTTTACTCGCGCCAGAAGCCTATGAACTCAATCTCGGCTTTATCTCACGCATGACGCGCCGCCGACCATGGGTGCGCGCTAAAATTGCCGCCAGTTTAGACGGCCGTACGGCCTTGCCAAGCGGAGAAAGCCAATGGATTACAAGCTCCGAAGCACGCGCTGATAGCCATACTTGGCGCGCTCGTGCCTGTGCCATCTTGACGGGCATTGGGACCGTGCGCACGGATAATCCGCAATTGACCGTGCGCGGAGTTGATACGCCACGGCAACCGCTCCGGGTGCTGGTCGATAGTCAGCTGGAGGTGCCGCTTAACGCGCACTTATTGAATGGCCATGCTCCGCTACTGATTGTCTGTGCTGCAATCGGCGATCAGCATGTGCAAAAGGCCAATGAATTGCGCGCCCGCGGCGCCGAAGTCATCTCACTTGCCGGCCACGCCTCCCATCAAGTTGATCTACCTGCGTTGCTGCGCTTGCTTGGCGAACGCGGCATCAATGAATTACACGTTGAAGCAGGTCACGGCTTAAATGGTGCGCTGCTCCAACAGCATTGCATTGATGAACTGCTCGTCTATTTAGCGCCCAGTTTATTATGCGATGCGATGGGCATGTTCAAGCTTACTGCGCCCACAACCCTGGCACAACGAGTTACGCTTTCATTTCAATCCGTTGAACGCATTGGCAACGATCTACGCATCCTGGCACGCGTTGGCGCACTAGGCAGTACCATGGCGCTTCATTCCGCTCCGGGTACAAATTAGTTTTTTTCACTTCACCAGAAAATTTAATCCAATGTTTACAGGAATAATCGCTGCAATTGGTCAAATTGAAACCGTCAACTCGCTTGGTGATAACGCCGCTGGTGTACGGCTTACCATTAATGCCGCTGCACTCGGCCTTGACGATGTCCATCTAGGCGATAGCATCTCGATTCAAGGAGCATGCATGACGGTTATCGCAAAAGATAACAAGAATGGAAGCGAGTATTTCAGTGTTGACGCATCACGCGAAAGTCTAACGTGCACTGCGGGGCTCGATGCACCAGGTGCCGTTAATCTCGAAAAAGCACTCTGCGCCCATGATCGTCTGGGCGGCCATTTGGTGGCTGGCCACATCGATGGGTTGGGTACCGTGACGCACTTCGCGCCGGTTGGCGAGTCCTATGAGCTGCAGATACTGGCACCTCACACGATAGGCCGTTACCTGGCCTACAAAGGTTCGGTAACAGTCAATGGAGTAAGCTTAACGGTTAACCGCGTGGCTGACCACGTTGACGGCTGCGAATTTTCAATTAATCTGATTGCGCATACACTTGAGGTCACCACCCTAAAACAGCTTAAAGTTGGCGCGCGCGTCAATCTTGAGGTCGATTTAATCGCTCGTTATGTTGAGCGTATTTTGAATACCTCAAAATAAGTTAAAAACACCACTAGAACCAACAGCAATATCCCTTTTGACACCAATAGCGTAAGATTCATATTTTACGCTCGCCGACCCATTGCCATGTCTATTGCCTCTACCCAAGAAATTATCGCTGAGCTCAAAGCCGGCCGAATGGTTATTCTGGTTGACGAGGAAGATCGCGAAAATGAAGGCGACTTAATGTTCGCCGCAGATTTTGTCAGCCCAGAGGCGATTAATTTTATGGTCCGCTTCGCGCGCGGCTTAGTTTGTCTAACGCTCACGCAAGAACATTGTCAGCGCCTTAATTTGCCACTGATGACACAAAATAACGGGACGCAATATAATACAGCCTTCACGGTTAGCATCGAAGCAGCCCAAGGCGTTAGCACCGGCATTTCCCCGGCAGACCGCGCACGTACAATACAAGCTGCCGTGGCGCGAGATGCGCGAGCGGCAGATATCGTACAGCCCGGTCATATTTTCCCGGTCACGGCGCAGCCTGGCGGAGTGCTTGTGCGTGCCGGCCATACTGAGGCCGGCTGCGACTTAACACGGCTAGCGGGCCTTACGCCCGCCGCCGTGATTTGTGAAATCATCAACGATGATGGCACGATGGCGCGTTTGCCCGATCTGCTTGAGTTTGCGGCAAAACACTCCTTTAAAATCGGCACCATTGCGGATTTGATTGAATATCGCAGCCTCACTGAATCGATTATTGAACGTGTCGCCGAACGTACCATGCAGACCCCATACGGGCCATTCCACGCCGTGATTTATCGGGATAAATCCAACGGCGCCCCTCATATTGCACTTGTGCACGGCACACCACAGCCTGCTTGCACAACCCTCGTGCGAGTCCATGAACCGATGTCGGTGTTGGATTTACTTGAAACTGACACGGCCACGCACTCCTGGACTTTGCACTCTGCTTTACAGGAAATTGCGTCAAGTGAATGCGGCGTGATTGTTCTAATGAACTGTAGTGATTCAAAAGAATATTTGTTTAATGCGTTTGAGGCTTATAATCAGCCGGAAAAAGCCGCGCAGCTTAAACATCGCCCGGCGGACTTCAAAACTTACGGCATTGGCGCGCAAATCTTACGTGATTTGGATGTAGGTAAAATGCATGTATTGTCTAGTCCACGTAAACTTCATGCGATGTCTTGTTACGGCTTAGAAGTGGCTGGTTTTGTACCCATGCCAGGTGCCGCTGCACAATAAACAGTACCCTTCTATCGATGCGCTTTGCGTTCCTTATAACCCCATCTTTATAGGCCAAAATTATGGAAATCGACCAATATCAACCAGACCTTGACGGCAATGACCTTGCTATTGGCATTGTGCAATCGCGTTTTAACGAAGCGGTTGGCAATAGTTTAGCGGATGCCTGCCTTGAAGAGCTTGAACGGCTTGGCGTAGACAGCGAAAATGTGCTGTGCATTACCGTTCCCGGCGCACTTGAAATCCCATTTGCCCTACAAAAACTCGCCATGTGCGCGCAATTTGACGCATTGATTGCGCTTGGCGCGGTGGTTCGCGGCGAAACCTATCATTTTGAAATCGTTTCAAATCAGAGCAGTGCAGGCATTCAACAAGTCGCCCTTGAGTTCGATGTGCCAATTGCGAATGGCGTGCTCACCACAGATACTGACGAACAAGCGATTGCCCGCATGACAGAAAAAGGCCGCGATATGGCGCGCGTTGCTGTCGAAATGGCAAATTTATCCACGGCTCTTGATCTTTCTTTAATGCTAGATGAAGAGGATGAGGATGAAGATGAGGAAAATTTCTAATGAAAAGTGCACGTCGCCGTTCGCGCGAATTTGCAGTACAGAGCCTATACCAGTGGCTACTCACCAAAGCCGAGGCCTCCGCAATCTGTGCTCACCTGCAGTCTGCGCCGGGGTTTAATAAAGCCGACCGGGAGCATTTTGACGCCTTAGTACAAGGCGTAACCCGCGGCGCTGGCGCGCTCGACGAGCAATTAGCGCCTTGCCTCGATCGGCCAACCCAGGAATTATCCCCGATCGAGCACGCTGTATTGCTGATTGGTGCGTATGAACTTACCCATCATATTGAGATTCCGTATCGCGTAGTGATTAACGAAGCCGTTGAAATCACGAAAACATTTGGCGGTACGGATGGGTATAAATATGTCAACGGTGTGCTCGACCGGCTGGCGGCACAGCTACGCGCAACTGAAATAGAACACGCGTCTCGCTAACCACTCATTTAAACGGTTCACTCGGCACGATTAGGCATTTCACTGTCATACACCCAACTCAGAAGGCTCTTGCCGGCCATCTATTTTTTGAGTATTCTCACCCAGCTCAAGTGGAACCGTTCTTGCAGCTGGAATAATGACAATTTTAGGTGCCTGGGACGCCGCCATTGCGACGACTTTCTTTTTTGAGTTTTTAGGCACTGCATAAGCCGTGGCTACAAGCGGCTTTTTCGGGCGCGACAGTACGGTGGTGCCGCGCGGAGTTTTATTATAAGCTTGGATCACTGCGCGGCTAGGCTTTTGCGGAAGATGAATTGATACATCACGCCCCTGCGCAACCTCACGTAAACGCCCGCGTTCTGCCTGTACTTTAGCACCATAAATACCATCATATTTTGAAATGGCGCCAACGTATAGACGCAATCCTTGTGCAAGCGACCCCCCTCTTACGATACAGTCCTTTAGAATCAAGGCGCCCACCTTAAGGTTAGCAAGCGGATCGAAGGCCGCGGCAAGCCCACCAAAATGGTCGAATTTGTCCGCATGCAACCTGGACATAACCTGCATCAATCCTTGCGCGCCAACACCACTTTCTGCATACGGATTAAATCTGGATTCAATAGCGATGACCGATAGCAGCAGCAACGGATCAAGGCCAAATTCTCGACCTGTCGTAAACGCTGCTTTTACAAGCTTATTCAGTGGCTCACGCGCGATCCGATAACGACGCGCAAGATAATCCACAACCAGCATCCGCTCCTGCTGCGAAGCCAATATTTGATCATCGCGCGCATCTGCCGCAACGCGGGCGGAGGTAATCTTGCGTACGCGTGCTTCAAATGAAGAAAGCCTCGGCCTAGCCAGTTTCTCAAGTCCTCCTGGGGCATCCCCAGCCGCATCATTAAAATGAACCGCGGCGGAGACCAGCGAAGGCTGCATTGTCGGCTCGCTTTTAGGGGATATCTGAAACACCGGCGCGAGCCGTATCATAAACGCCTGCCGCAATGCCGGCGACAACCAGCATAGTATTACGCCAGCAATGACCACCAGCCCCACTATGTGAGCAAAATAACGGCTCATTTGGGTACTGTGATGCCAAGCGGTGCGCACAGCGGGCGCGGACGCAAAGCTTAGGGCCCCTCGCCCCGCCATGCGATAAAACATCACCCGCAGCAGGCGAGTTGCATTAACGCCATACACACCTAGGTGAGAACCCAAGTCCCGCCCAAGATAACAAAAACATTCATAGCATACTCGTAGCCGCCTGATAAAGGCCGCGATGAGCAACGCTCTTGGCGTTTGTTGGTTAGAGTGGGGAGGTAAATGAGCATTCATGCCGGAAATTTTAGCAGGCTTTTATGGTCAGTCAATCCTATTAAAATTACAGATGATTACTTTTAGTAATAAAGAAGGTGTTTTTTGATGAAACACGTGCATTTTTCCGGTTCCAATTTCGCTCCACCTTATGTCTTTTTTCTTCCACAATAAGTCTACGCATTTTTCAGTGACTCATCGAATACATCGGGCTAGGCCAGGTAAAATGGCGAAATGAAATATAAAGATCTGCGCGATTTTACCCACCAGCTCGAAACACTTGGCGAGCTACGCCGCGTGAGCGCACCGGTTTCCCCCATCCTTGAAATGACTGCGCTGTGCGATCGTGTACTACGCGCAGGCGGTCCTGCGCTATTATTTGAAAAACCAACCAGCCATTCAATGCCGGTGCTCGGCAATCTGTTTGGCACAACGCGGCGCATTGCGCTCGGCATGGGTGTCGATACCACCCAGTCAGAAACCGATTCACTGGCTTCGCTGCGCGATATCGGGCGTCTATTATGCGAACTGAAAGAACCCACCCCGCCGCAACGACTTAAAGACGCCGGTAATCTGCTAACGCTGGTCAAAGCGGTGTGGGATATGGCACCAAAAACAATCAGTTCGCCCCCCTGCCAAGAAATTGTCTGGGAAGGCAATGATGTTGATCTTGCCCGGCTGCCCATCCAAACCTGCTGGCCAGACGATGCCGGCCCGCTGATTACGTGGGGGCTCACCGTCACGCGAGGGCCTCACAAAACCCGCCAGAATTTAGGCATTTACCGGCAGCAAGTGATTGGACGCAACCAAGTCATCATGCGCTGGCTTGCGCATCGTGGCGGGGCGCTTGATTTTCGAGAATTTGCCCTGGCTTTTCCTGGTCAGCCTTATCCTGTTGCTGTCGCGCTAGGCGCTGATCCGGCTACCCTGCTGGGCGCTGTGACCCCGGTGCCAGACTCTCTATCTGAGTACCAGTTTGCTGGCTTGCTGCGTGGGGGGCGCACCGAACTCGCCAAATGTATAACGCCTGGCTTAAGCGCGTTACGCGTACCGGCTCGCGCCGAAATCGTACTAGAAGGCTTTATCTACCCAAAAGCGGATGCGACCTTGCCAGGCCCTGCGAGCTACGAGCACGCGCTCGAAGGCCCCTTTGGCGACCATACAGGCTACTACAATGAACAAGCCTTATTTCCGGTGCTCACGATCGAACGCATCACCATGCGACGTAATGCGCTTTACCATTCCACCTATACCGGCAAACCACCGGACGAACCCGCTATATTAGGCGTCGCACTCAACGAAGTGCTGGTACCCCTGCTACAAAAACAATTTACCGAAATCACTGATTTCTACCTGCCGCCAGAAGGATGCAGCTACCGCATGGCGCTTGTGCAAATCAAAAAAAGCTACCCTGGCCATGCTCGGCGGGTCATGTTTGGTGTCTGGGGCTTTTTACGGCAATTCATGTACACGAAATTCATTGTTGTCGTAGACGATGACATCAATCTTCGCGATTGGAAAGAAGTCATTTGGGCCATTACCACACGAGTTGATCCAAGCCGCGATACACTACTAGTTGATCAGACACCGATTGACTATCTTGACTTCGCATCGCCAACCGCGGGGCTCGGCTCAAAGATGGGGCTTGATGCCACGCATAAATGGCCAGGTGAGACTCAACGTGAATGGGGGCGGCCCATCACAATGGATAAAGAGGTCACACGCCGGATCGATGCCCTCTACGAAGAGTTGGCGCTGGCTGCTCATTTCAAGGCATGAAAGTGAGGCAGGCCTCGACCGTTCGTCAAGGTTGCCGCGTGTAAATTTAAAGACGGGGACAACTCAACCGCTGCTCCACGTTGCTTCAAGAGCTTTTCGTTTACGCAGCTTAAGCCTTGCACGTCCTGGATAGAGGTATTCAACACGGTCAGTCTGTCAGGCATCGAACTCCAGCACAGACGTACCTGATGACGATCTTTCTCTGCTATGACCTGCCATACGCGAACAGATTTATCGTCACAGCCGGTCACCAAATAAGTGCCACTGGATGTCGTTTCCCAGGCGACGCTATTGACTCCTCCATGAAAACCTCGCAGCACCGCTAAACACTGACCCGAGGCCACATCCCACAGCCGCACCGTATGGTCTTCACTGCTCGAGGCGAGCTGCTGGCCGCCGGGTGAATACGCCACGCTATAAACAGAGTGAGTATGGCCTAGCAAGGTGGGGCCGGGGGTGCCGGTTTGCGCATCCCACAGTCGCACCGTCTTGTCCACACTGCCCGAGGCGATCTGCTGACCGCTGGGCGAATACGCCACGCTCCAAACTCTGTCGGTATGTCCTTGTAAGGTAGGGCCGGGGGCTCCGGTTTGTGCGTCCCACAGCCGCACCGTCCTGTCCCGACTGCCGGAGGCGATCTGCTGGCCGCTAGGCGAATACACCACGCTATAAACAGGGTGGGTATGACCTAGCAAGGTGGGGCCTGGGGCTCCGGTTTGTGCGTCCCACAGCCGCACCGTCTTATCCACACTGCCGGAGGCGATCTGCTGACCGCTGGGCGAATACGCTACGCTCCTAACCGCGTAGGTATGCCCTCGTAAGATGGGGCCAGGGGCTCCGGTATGCGCGTCCCACAGTCGCACCTTCTTGTCCTGGCTGCCCGAAGCGATCTGCTGACCGCTGGGCGAATACGCTACGCTCCAAACCGAGGCGGTATGCCCTCGTAAGATGGGGCCAGGGGCTCCGGTGTGCGCGTCCCACAGTCGCACCTTCTTGTCCTGGCTGCCCGAGGCGATCTGCTGACCGCTGGGTGAATACACCACGCTACTAACAGGGGAGGTATGTCTTTGTAAGGTGGGGCCGGGGGCTCCGGTTTGCGCGTCCCACAGCCGCACCGTATGGTCCTCACTACTCGAGGCGATCTGCTGACCGCTGGGCGAATACACCACGCCACTAATAGCGTAGGTATGCCCTCGTAAGGTGGAGCCGGGGACTCCGGTTTGTGCGTCCCACAGCCGCACTGTATGGTCTTCACTGCTCGAGGCGATCTGCTGACCGCTAGGCGAATACACCACGCTACTAACACGGCCAGTATGCCCTTGTAAGGTGGGGCCGGGTTCCCCGGTTTGCGCGTTCCACAGCCGCACCGTATGGTCATCACTGCCCGAGGCGATCTGCTCCCCGCTGGGCGAATACACCACACTCATAACAGACTCGGTATGACCTTGTAAGGTGGGGCCGGGTTCCCCAGTTTGCGCGTCCCACAATCGCACCGTATTATCCCAACTGCCCGAGGCGATCTGCTCCCCGCTGGGCGAATACGCTACGCTCCAAACCGAGGAGGTATGCCCTTGTAAAGTGGGGCCGGGAACACCAGTTTGCGCGTCCCACAATCGCACCGCCTTATCCCAACTGATCGAGGCAATCTGCTGGCCGCTGGGCGAATACACCACGCTCCTAACCGAGGAGTTATGCCTTTGTAAGGTATAGCTGGGTTCCCCGGTTTGCGCATCCCACAGCCGCACCGTCATGTCTGAACTGGCCGAGGCGATCTGCTGCCCGCTGGGCGAATACACCACGCTCACAACAGAGTTGGTATGCCCTTGTAAGGTGTGTGCGAGGGATCCGGTTTGTGCGTCCCACAGCCGCACAGTATTGTCTGCATTGCCCGAGGCAATTTGCTGCCCGTTGGGCGAATACACCACGCTCCTAACAGGCTCGGCATGACCTTGTAAGGTGTGGATTTTTTCCCAATTCGACGTGGCATAGACGCTGATCGTGCCGTTGTAAAGTCCCACCGCACACGTTTTCCCATCTGGTGAATACACGCAGGAGTACACCTCGCTCTCTTCCTGGAGAGACAACCATTCGCCAAACTGTACCCCCGCCATCTGCGCCTCGCTTAAATTTGCTTCGCGCAGCCAGCTATTGTGAAAATGGACGTTTCTCAAATCCGCCCCTTGCAACTGCGCCGAATCGAATACCCCAAAACTCAGATCCGCCCCTGCAACCCGGATTCCCCTTAAATTCTCTCCATTAAACTGGACACCGCTTTTCACCAAGATCGTCAGCGCATTCGCCGCGATGGCTTGCACTTCTTCTGTTTTTGAACGTTCGACCCAATGCAGCAGTTTTTGTTTTAAAACCGGCGCTTGTTGGATTTTTTCCCTCAAAAATCCAAATACGGCTGGGTCGTCAACAAGACGCAATAGCTCAAATAATTTAGCTTCCTCTACCACTTGAGAGAGTTGTCTCGATTCCCATAGCTTTAATTGATTCAACGCAAATGTCCGCAAGCTCGCATCTGATCTGGCCAGAGTTTGTTGATATTTAGATGGAATCTTATGCAGCAACAAGTGCAATTTAAGGATAGGTGAGTCTATGGGTTCGCCATGATGCGTTACCGTAATCAACGCTTCAAAGAGCGCCTGCCGGGCAGATGAGTCCAGATGACTTTCTACTTCTTCTTGGATTTCAACCGGTAGTGAAGATAACGAAGGCGTTAGAGGTTTTTGTACGACGGAATAGGACGGAATAGCGGTGCTTGGAATATAAACTGACATAGACATCTTTAGGTTAAATAACTGAAGTTACGCGCAGAGCGGATGATGAAGTTCAGGTGAGCCTGGTATACTAAACTGACAATGCAGGATATGTTAATAGAAGGAGTAAAAGGGTTAAGCGAGAGGAAGTCTCAAACCCCAGAATTCACGCTAGCTTACAAAACCCCCACGACAAAAAACCCAAGATAAAATATTAAGTTGAGTCCAATCACAAAGCTGATACCTTCTAATTCACGTTATTTTTTTCGCTCACTTTTTTCCGTGGTCCATTCCAAAACCCTTGCCGATTCGATCGAAGACCTGCTGCCGCAAACCCAGTGCACCAAATGCGGCTATGCAGGCTGCCGCCCTTATGCTGAAGCCATTGCACACGGCGCAGCAAATTACAATCAATGTCCGCCAGGTGGCTTAGAAGGTGTGCAACGACTTGCCTCATTATTAGGCAAGCCCGTGATTCCGTTAAATCCAGCCAACGGCGCCGAACGACCTCGCCCATTGGCCATCATTGATGAAAACCTGTGTATCGGCTGTACCCTCTGCATCCAAGCTTGTCCTGTCGATGCCATTATTGGAGCCCCCAAACAAATGCATACGGTGGTGACTTCGTTATGTACTGGCTGCGACCTATGTGTTGCCCCCTGCCCAGTTGATTGCATTTCAATGCAGCCGATCACGGGAACCGCTACCGGCTGGCGCGCATGGCCACAGAAAGCCGCCGATGCAGCACGCGCACACCATCATTTACGACAAGCTCGAAAAGCTCGTGAACAGGCCCAGACCGCAACACGAATCAGCGCCCGCCAGGCTGCTGCCCATTTAGCCAGTCAACCAGCACAGGCAGGATCTGCGCAAAGCGCGGACAATGCCGAAGACTCTGCTGCCAAGAAACGCGCCATCATCCAAGCCGCGCTTGAGCGCGCACGCCAAAAAAAGGAAACATTGGCCACCCAAGAAACTAGCCCAAAGAATACCGAGCCTGCTACACCTGCCCTGCCCCAAGAGGCCTCGAATAACAAGCAAAAAAATCGGTGAAAAATTTATGAATGTGACCAAACGCCGGGCAATATATGAGACGCTGCAAAGTCTGAACCCGCACCCGACGACTGAGCTTGAATATAAAACACCGTTTGAACTATTGATTGCAGTTATGCTCTCTGCGCAAGCAACGGATATTTCCGTCAATAAAGCGACCCGCCATCTATTTAAGGTTGCCAATACACCACAAACCTTACTGGAACTTGGCGAGGCAGGTGTGATCGACTATATAAAGACCATCGGTCTTTTTCGTACCAAAGCAAAAAACCTCATCACAACTTGTAAAATGCTGCTTGAACATTATTCTGGCACGGTTCCCGCCGATCGGGATGCGCTTGAATCGCTGCCTGGCGTTGGTCGAAAAACTGCAAACGTGGTTTTAAATACGGCTTTTGGCCAGCCAACGATTGCGGTTGATACGCATATTTTCCGGGTGGCAAACCGTACGGGCTTAGCACCAGGCAAAGATGTACGGGTCGTTGAAGCGGCGCTCGAGAAATATACACCTAAAGAGTTTCGGCACGATGCTCATCATTGGTTGATCTTGCACGGCCGTTATGTCTGCAAAGCCCGTCGTCCCGAATGTTGGCATTGCGTGATTGAACCCCTATGCGAGTTTAAAGCTAAAACCTCCGCACCGGATCTAGGACTCAAGACCCCAACTCGGCAACCTCGAGTAAAGTTAAATTTAGTCACCAAGAATCGAAATTGATTTCCATAGCAGAATAAAACAGGCCAATGTTTAATCCGAGTCAACAAGAAGTCCGACAATTTTTTTGCGAAACCTGGCGCAAGCAGCGGGCAGGCGCCATCCTCACGCCTCTCGAAAATATCGCAGCAAGCTGGATCAGCGAGCATCCAGAGTATCATGAACTGCTTTCGACTCCTGACGCACAAGAACAAGTGTATCTGCCAGAGCAAGGCCAAACCAATCCATTTTTGCATTTATCGATGCACCTCGCCATCAGCGAACAGGTATCGATCAATCAGCCCCCAGGTATTCGCGCAGCGCATGAGCGGCTTGCCGCCAAATTGGGGACAAGCCATGCCGCTCACCATATGATTATGGAATGCCTCGGTGAAACATTATGGCAAGCACAACGTAACCAGACGCCGCTGGATTCGGCCGCCTATCTTGCATGTATTAAACAGCGAGCCTCATAAAAACGCTTGACCTCCTCTCACGAGTGCACAATACTGGATCTCTCATGCCTGTTCCTCGCTTCTTTGTATCAATGCCGCTTATCGCTGGCGAATCAATCACCTTGCCAAACGATGTCGCTCTGCATATGCGTGTCTTACGCTTAACCGCAGGCGACCCAATTATTTTATTCAACGGCATGGGCGGCGAATTTAAAGCCACGGTGTTGACTATCGACAAAAAGCAGCTACTCGCGCAAGTAGTCGCCCACGACACCTGCGCTCTGCGTAATACAGAGCCACCCTATCAGCTAACGCTCGCGCAAGGGATTGCAAGTGGCGACAAAATGGATTGGCTGATTGAAAAAGCGGTTGAATTGGGCGTGCACCGAATCGCGCCCATCACCACTTCAAAAAGCGTGGTGCGGCTAGCTGGCGAACGAGCCGTGCGTCGTCATCACCACTGGCAAGCCTTAGTGCGCGCCGCCTGCGAGCAATGCGGTCGCAACCAACTGCCCGTCGTTGATGCGCCGATTGATTTCACCACCTGGCTCAGCACATTGCCCCAAACCGCGCCAGCCAATGATTCGACCCGATTTATGCTATCACCGCGCGCCACGCGCGGCTTTCAGACGCTGCCCGCCACCCCTCCTGCCGAACCCGTGATTCTCCTTATCGGTCCCGAAGGCGGCCTCACTGCAGCGGAAGAACAGGCAGCAACCGCCTATGGTTTTTTTGAACTCTCTCTAGGGCCTCGTATCCTACGGACCGAAACAGCCGGCATTGCCGCACTGGCCGGTTTAGCTATACGCTGGGGCGGCTGATGATAAAGCGAATGAGAAAAAGACCCGAAAATCAACACCGCATTTAGCCCAAAATTCTGTTGCTTCGCGAAATACATCAAGCAGCGTCTCACGCGCTTCTTTGTCAAATTTTTGCGTCGCGGGTAAGCCTTCGAGCACAATCACAAAGCCCGGTTGCGGCCCAGCTTTATAAATTAATTCCGTCAAATTGTCATACAGCGCATCATAATTTTTACCCTCTTGCCTAGGCAGCAAAAATGAGGTGGTGATCGTACTCAGCACCTCTGCTTTGGTTTGAGCATCCGCACAGAATGCGTACAAAAAATGCTGGCCAAGCTGCCCTGCTTCGCGCGCTAGCTCAAGCACCCGGAATGCGCGAATTGACTGCACAATGTTAGGGCGCACATTCTTAAAAAGGCTCATATTGACCTTATCAGACAGGGGTTCGCTACAAGCGACACCCTTGCTGCTCGACAAAATATATTGAAAGGGGTTAGCGTCGCGCCTGGACAAGCCGCTCACGGCATGCGTGCCGTGCGCCATAAAATTGTCGCTCATACCATTGATTCCATTATGCGCTGAATATCGATTTCATCCTTATGCGGTGAATTGTTGCCAATTCATGCGCATCAAGCACTGAAAAACAGGTGTATCAGATTGCTCTTTTGCGCCGTCGGCATTTCATCGAGCAAGCTTTCACCTTTGATATCCTCTTCTTCCTAAAGGAAAAAGAGTCTTACCTTACAGCGTTCAGACTCTTCGCAAAAACAGATGAAATGTAATTCCAATTACCGTTAAAAGCATAAGAGTAACGTTATTGGCAGCTGGAATCAATATCAACCCATTTCACGGCTAGTCGCGACCACGTCGGCCACGACCAGCGCCGCCATATTAATAATACGCCGCACCGTAGCCGACTCAGTTAAAATATGAACTGGCCTGGCTGCTCCGAGCAAAATGGGGCCAATCGCAATATTGTTACCCGCTGTGGTTTTGAGCAGGTTGTATGAAATATTGGCTGCGTCGATATTTGGCAGCACCAATAGATTTGCCTCGCCTTTAAAAGTCGAATCTGGCAAGATTTCTCGGCGTAAACGCTCATCGAGCGCGCAATCGCCATGCATCTCACCATCCACATCAAGCCCGGGAGCTCGTTCTTGCAAAATTGCCAATACTTCGCGCATTTTCTGAGCAGAAGGCGCATTACTTGAGCCAAAATTAGAGTGCGAAAGCAGAGCAATCTTAGGTTCAATGCCAAAACGGGATACTTCTTCTGCCGCCATGAGGGTAATTTCTGCCAACTCGCTAGGCGTTGGATCAACATTAACGTGTGTATCCACTAAGAAAATTTGCCGGCCGGGCAAGATTAAACCGTTCATTGCCGCATACACTGAACACTCTGGGCGTTTGCCGATGACCTGATCAATGAAATGCAAATGACGATGAGTGGTACTAATGGTGCCGCAAATCATACCGTCGGCTTCGCCTTTATGCACCAGCATGGCGCCAATTAATGTCGTACGCCGGCGCATTTCAACTTTTGCCAGCTGCTCGGTAATGCCCTTGCGCGCCATCTTTTTATAATAAGTCTGCCAGTAATCGCGGTAACGTTCGTCATATTCCGGATTCACAATCTTGCAATCTTGCCCAGGAACTAAGCGCAACCCATAGCGCGCAATCCGCTGCTCAATGACGGCTGGGCGGCCAACTAATATAGGATAGGCAATTTTTTCGTCGACAATGATTTGCACCGCACGCAGAATACGTTCTTCTTCGCCCTCACAAAATACAATACGTTTTTTGTCTGCCGCCGTGCTACGAGCAACCGCAAAGATCGGCTTCATAATCGTGCCGCTATGGTATACAAATTGCTGCAGATGCTGCTGATAAGCATCCATATCCTCGATCGGCCGGGTGGCCACGCCTGCGGCCATTGCCGCCCGCGCTACAGCAGGGGCAATTTTTACAATTAAGCGCGGATCGAACGGCTTTGGAATCAAATATTGCGCTCCAAACGATAAGTCTTGAATCCCATAAGCGCTGGTCACGATATCGCTTTGTTCTTGCCGAGCGAGTTCAGCCAGCGCATCGACTGCGGCAATTTCCATTTCACGAGTGATGGTGGTCGCGCCAACGTCAAGCGCCCCTCGAAAAATAAATGGAAAACAGAGAACATTGTTCACTTGATTGGGATAATCCGTACGGCCCGTTGCCAAGATAGCATCAGGGCGTACCGCCAGCGCCAATTCCGGCAAAATTTCTGGGGTAGGATTAGCCAACGCCATAATCAATGGTTGCGGCGCCATGCGCTTGACCATTTCTTGTTGTAGCACGCCCGCTGCCGACAAGCCAAGAAAAACATCCGCATCCACAATTACTTCAGCCAACGTGCGCGCTTCGGTAGCTTGCACAAAGCGGGCTTTATCTGGATCCATAAGTTCCGTGCGGCCTTGGTAAACCACGCCAGCGAGATCAGTCACCCAAATATTTTTTAGCGGCAAACCCAGGTCTACCAGCAGATCTAAACAAGCAAGCGCGGCCGCACCCGCACCAGAAGTGACCAATTTAATCTCGGTGATTTTTTTGTCCACCACTTTAAGGGCGTTGATAATCGCGGCCGAGACCACAATCGCAGTACCGTGTTGATCATCATGAAAAACCGGGATTTTCATCCGCTTACGGCATTCGCGCTCGACAATGAAGCAATCGGGTGCTTTTACATCTTCAAGATTAATACCGCCAAAAGTCGGTTCAAGTGCGGCGATGACCTCAACCAATTTTAAGGGGTCTTTTTCATTGATCTCAATATCAAAAACATCAATCCCAGCAAATTTTTTGAACAAAACCGCTTTACCTTCCATCACGGGCTTAGCCGCCAGCGGGCCAATATCACCTAGCCCCAATACGGCGGTACCATTCGTCACCACCCCAACCAGATTACTGCGCGCTGTAAAGCGCGCAGCATTCAGTGGATTTGCTTGAATTTCTTCACACGCAGCGGCCACCCCTGGCGAATAGGCCAGGGCCAGATCACGCTGGTTAAGCATTTGCTTGGTAGGAGTGACAGCGATTTTTCCAGGGACAGGAAATTCGTGATAATCAAGCGCGGCGTCGCGCAATTTACTGTTGTATGGAGTCGACATGAAAAAGCCAATTATTGTAATAAAGTACTACGTCAGGATTCTTACCCAGCATTTTAGCGCTATTCTTCATTTTCCTCATGCTAACTGAATTTGATGTCATCGAGCGCTTTTTCACGCGCCCCCGCCAAACACCCTACGCACCCAGCATTATGCTGGGCACGGGGGACGATTGTGCGCTGCTTAACCTCGCCCCTAATCACCATTTAGCGGTATCCACTGATATGCTGGTTGCCGGGCGCCATTTTTTTGCGGATACAGATCCACGCGGACTGGGTCATAAGGCGCTCGCCGTGAATTTGTCTGATCTCGCTGCAATGGGCGCCACGCCACGCGCCTTTACCCTTGCCTTAGCTCTGCCTGAGGCGCGCGCGCAATGGCTCGCGCCATTTAGCGAGGGCTTATTTGCGCTCGCAGATCAATACGACTGCGAACTGATTGGCGGCGATACCACTGCCGGTCCGCTCAATCTCTGCCTGACTGTATTTGGCGAGATCAAGCATGGACAAGCGCTCACGCGGGCGGCAGCCTGCGTTGGCGATGATATTTGGGTATCAGGGGTGTTAGGCGATGCCCGCCTGGCACTCGGCGCACTGCGCCAGGAATGGACTGTCGCGACTCATGATTGGCCTGCGCTGCAACGCGCGCTTGAATGGCCACAACCGCGGATTGCATTAGGCCAGGCATTGACGGGGATTGCCCATGCAGCACTTGACCTATCGGATGGCCTCGCCGGTGATTTAATGCACCTGGTCAAACGCTCTAAGGTTAATGCCATCATCGAAGTTGATCAACTGCCGCGCTCCGCCATCTTAGAAAAGCAGCCGCTTGCCATACAACAACGCTGTACGCTAAGTGGTGGCGACGATTATGAGCTATGCTTTACCGCTCCCACCAATAGCCGTGGCGCACTGGCAGCACTGGCAGAAAATCTGGGCCTACCGCTTACTCGTATCGGTACAATAACGGCCTTTGATCCATCCAAGGCACAGATCCTGTGGCACACCACCAATAACACTCCACTGTGCGCACCACTACGTGGATTTGACCATTTTGACACTCATGTATCCTGAGACTGCAACGACCGCTGGCAAGCCGCCTGCGCCGAAACAACCTAAGCCACGGCTAACGGTGCGTTTTTTGTTTTCACATCCAGCCCATATAATGTCGCTTGGCTTAGGCAGCGGACTGTCGCCGATTATGCCCGGAACGTTAGGCACATTATTGGGTTGGTTATCCTTCGTTGCGCTTGATCGTTATTTTGCGCCTGAGCACTGGTTAGCACTGATTGTGATCGGCTTTTTAGCGGGTATCCCAGCTTGCGCCTATACCGCCAAGGCACTTGGCGCACAAGACCCAAGCGCGGTGAATTGGGATGAAACCGTTGCCTTCTGGTTGGTACTACTCTTTGTCATGCCCGCCCCCTTTTCGATGCAGTTGGCAGCCTTTTTAATCTTTCGATTTTTCGATATGGTTAAACCACAGCCAATCCGTTATTTTGACCAGCGGGTTAAAGGCGGTCTCGGCATCATGCTAGACGACATAGCAGCGGCGCTTTGTACTTTACTGACGCTTGCACTGTGGGCACGGTTCGCCTCTTATTGACCCACTTATCACCGACGATTTTTTCATGGAAACAGACAGTGTCATTCATCAGTTGGCCATCCGGGTTGGCAATCAGCTACGCGCCGGGCGGCTATTCTTAACCAGTGCAGAATCCTGCACGGGCGGGCTTGTAGCCGCCGCGATTACAGAGATTTCCGGTAGTAGTCAATGGTTTGAGCGTGGTTTTATCACGTATTCTAACCAATCGAAAACGGAAATGATTGGCGTGCCAACTGAACTTATCGAACGGCACGGCGCAGTGAGCGAACCGGTCGCCCGAGCCATGGCTGAAGGTGCGCTACGCAATAGCCGCGCGCAAATTGCCGTCGCTATCACAGGCCTTGCTGGACCCGGTGGCGCAACTGAACACAAACCCGTTGGCACGGTTTATTTTGCCTGGAGCAACCGTCTGCATACCACCAGCGAAACGCTATTATTCAAAGGTGAGCGCCAACAGATTCGCCGGTCAGCGGCAACGCATGCATTACGTGGCGTTTTGAAGCTGCTAGACGAGCAAGAAGTCTAAAAGCAAAATTGGAAGTTGACGTTTTCGTGCGCGATCGGCATAATCTGCATTCTTTGGCGAATTAGCTCAGTCGGTTAGAGCGACGGAATCATAATCCGCAGGTCCGGGGTTCGAATCCCTGATTCGCCACCAAAAACACTGCAAGCTTGACAAAAGACCTGAAGATCCTTATGGATCTTCAGGTCTTTTGTTACACGCAATGCCAAAGCTTGCCAACTGACAGCAAGCGAAAAATACGGGTAACTTTGAGATATCTTACCCTCATCTGCGCGAAAAACTTACTCGTAAACGCCCGCGTCCTCCCTGGTCGACCTATTTCTGGGTAATCGATTAACGAGTTTATTTGCTGCTCGATTCGGACTTGTATGCTTATTACCGGCAAATCTTGAATCATAATTCGTCAGCCAAATTCTTAAATATGTAGTTGGTCGGATTGCTCTGCTATCCGGTGCTACTGTGAGCAAGCCTATCAAGCAACTTGATGTGTCCGCGATAACAGAATCCACCGGGTATTTTTTATGGATTGGCTTCACAGACAACTTAAAACATGAGAAAATATTTTCGTCCATAAATGATTTTTTAAAATCAAATATAAATCAATAGGTTACGTTAATGTTGGACGAAATGAATGATGATCAAAAAGATTTAGCCCAGGTGGTTCGCTTGGCTCTCGCCGAGCAAACGGAAGATGTTCGTCTGTTTGTTGCTCGACTGGTACGTAAATATCGCAATTCAAACCCGGAACTCGCCGAACAATTGAATTTGTTTTTGCGGTCAAAGCAATCTCGCACTGCAACGCCGTTGCGCAAAGCGTTGAATACTACAACTACGGAACCTATTTTGCCCGTGGATGATGAGTCACGCTTATCGCTTCTGAAAGTTTTTAAAGATCCCATCGATCGTGAATCTCCATTGTTGTCGGCTGACTTGGAAGAGTCGCTGCAACAACTAATACAAGAGCGAAAGCAAGCGAAAAAACTCGCGGCGCTAGGTTTGCATCCGACCCGATCTGCGATTTTTGTTGGACAGCCTGGCGTAGGGAAGACATTAACTGCCCGTTGGCTTGCGGCCCAACTCGGAGTTCCGTTATACGTTCTCGATTTGACCGCAGTGATGAGTAGTTTACTCGGTAGAAGTGGCAGCAATTTAAGAGCGGCGCTTGACTTTGCAAAGCGCCATCCTTGCGTCTTATTGTTAGATGAAATAGATGCTATAGCAAAGCGTAGAAGCGATGAGTCGGATGTTGGTGAGCTAAAGCGATTGGTTACAGTGATTCTTCAAGAGGTCGATGAATGGCCGCCAGAGGGATTGCTTTTTGCTGCCACAAACCACGCTGAGTTAATCGATCCAGCCTTGTGGCGACGTTTTGATCTGATCGTAGAGTTTAAGCTTCCGGAGATGCCGCTGGTGAAAGACGCTATTCAGCGTTTCTTAGGACCTGATTACTCGGTTTTTGGTCATTGGATTGATATTTTGACGTTTGCTTTTAACGGCGAATCATTCAGTAATATCGAGAGGTCTATTCAGCGATTTCGTCGCGCTCTTGCATTAGGGACTGCTTCAGATGCCGAACTTATTGAAAATCTGATTAAATCCAGAGTGTTCGTCTTGGAGCATCAAGCTAGAGTTTACTTGGCAGTTTTACTTACCAAGCAGACTCACTTAACTCAGCACGCCATTTCGGATATTACGGGCGTAAGCCGGGACACTATTCGCAAATATAGCAGGGCAAAGAAGGGAAAAAGGAGACTGAAAAATGAGCCAGACTAATTTTCTGATTGGGCGCGGAGAGCTTTTAACCTACGAGATAAAGGGGCCCAAGCGAGGTGGCGAAAAAGTCGAAGTATATCCATTTTCTGTTGCAAAACGACGACTTGAACCTAAGCTATCAAACACCGCTGTTGAATTGGATCGTTTGCCTTCCGATGCATGTCCTCGCGATTTTGCCGTTGCGCGGTTAACCCTTAATCCAAGTTATATCGCTAAATCTTATTTTCCTAGCGCGTTCCTGGACACGTTTAGTTTGGAATCAGTTGGCAGTCGAACTGTTCGTATCACTCCTGAGAAGTGGACGAAGAAGGGGACGCCTCAAGAATGTTCTACAACAGAAATTTTTGTTGCAGGAGCGCGTGACGACTTTCGTCATTTACGTGAACGGATGGATGATGTTGTTGAAAAGTCTCAAACAGCGCTTGATTTAGCTCATATAGAAAATTTTTCTAGTTTTTCAGCCGAGGAGCGCATTCGCATATACGGCTCGGATAAGGATCGCTTTTTCGAAATTGGCTTGCATTTATTGCTGGATGAAGATTCGGCCTTCATTCGCGAAGGCTTCCAAGAATATGCAAAAAGCTTTGATGTAAAACTGTATGCTGAGTTGAGTTTTCAAGCAGGAAATTTATGGTTTATTCCGGCTGAGGGTGAACGCGAGAATGTTGAGAAATTATCGTCATTTACTTTTGTCCGAGTAATACGACCAGTACCTCTATTGCGCGAAATGCGGCCAGTTGTTCGAGCAAACTCTATTTCGTTAAGTTGTCAGCTACCCCCTGAACAACCATTGTCGTCTGAGCCGAAAGTCGCCATCCTTGACGGGGGTTTGCCTAAAGAGCATCCAATCGGTCCTTGGTTGCGCTCGTATCGCCTTCTTGATCCAACTGCTCAAGATCGCTATGGAGCAATTGAGCACGGCTTAGCCGTTACCTCTGCATTCTTATTTGGTCCAATTCAGCCTAATGGCGCTGCACAACGACCCTATGCTTATGTCGATCATCTGCGCGTACTGGATGAAGATATCGATACTGAAAATCCTTTAGAGCTTTATAGAACACTAGGCTTTGTTGAGCAAGTTCTACTTTCGCGGCAATATGAATTTATTAACTTGAGCCTTGGGCCTGATCTCCCTATAGAAGACGTTGATGTGCATGCATGGACATCGGTCATTGACGATCTTCTTCGTGATGGCGACACCTTTATGACTGTTGCTATTGGCAATAACGGAGAGCGAGATGTGGTTTCGGGCAACGCTCGCGTTCAGGTGCCTTCTGACTGCGTAAATGCGATTGCCGTTGGGGCGGCAAACAGTACTGATGTGAATTGGGCTCGAGCACCATACAGTGCCATCGGACCAGGTCGTAGCCCTGGTGTGGTGAAGCCAGATTTGATGGCATTTGGTGGTGATTTCACCAAGTATTTTCACGTTTTATCTGCAGATAAAAAGCCGGCCCTGTCTCCTCAATTAGGGACCAGTTTTGCATCTCCATATTTGCTGAGAAGTGCTGTAGGTATTCGCGCAATCTTAGGAGCTGAACTATCACCACTCGCAATAAAGGCGTTATTAGTCCATAAAGCAGATATTTCCACGCACGATAAGGTTGAAGTTGGCTGGGGGAAAATTCCCGAAGATATTATGACTATTATTACGTGCCCTTCTGGGATAGCGAGAGTCGTGTATCAGGGGCAGCTGAAGCCTGGTAAATATTTACGTGCTTCGTTGCCGCTTCCAAATGACGGCTTGAACGGAAGGATTAATTTAAAAGCCACATTTTGCTATGCCTCGCCAACAGATCCACAGGATGCCGCGGCCTACACTAAAGCAGGCTTAGACGTCGTGTTTCGGCCAAACTCAGAACGCATAAAAGAAGGTAAGGCTAACGCGGAGACAAAAGGATTCTTTGATATGAAAAAATTCTCTACGGAGGATGAGCGTCGATCAGATATGGGTAAATGGGAGACAGTTCTTCATGGTGACAAAGGTATGCTCGGGAGCTCTCTCAAAAGCCCTGTATTCGATATCCACTACAACGCCCGGGAAGGGGGCGGTAAGACGAATGGAGCAGAAGAAATTAGGTATGCTTTAGTTATTACGGTCGAGGCTCCAAAGCATGCCGATCTTTATAACGATATTTTGCGTACTTACGCTCCAATTTTGACTCCAATTCAACCGAAAATTTCGTTACCTATCCGAGTTTGATGTATCGGCAATTGAATTTCGCTTAGATAAATTTTATCTAGCCAATTGGCCATCATAGCGATATAGATTCAGTCGACATGGTGAGGCGTCGGTAGACGGCTTCGGTCTCTTGTACAAACAATGTTTTCTCAAAATGTACCTCACTTTTGCGCCGGGCGGACTCTCCCATCGCTCGCAAGGTCTCAGGCTTGCCTGTAATCTCCCTAAGCAAACTCGAGATCGCATCGGGATCGCGCTGCGGGACAATCCAGCCATCTTCGCCATCAGAGACGTTCTCTGGTAAGCCCCCGCAATCTGCCACAATAACGGGCTTCCCCATTGCCATCATTTCGCGACAAGCAAAAGAAATCGCCTCTGCATAGGAGAGCACAAAACCAATATCGAAAGCCGCGATGCATGGCCGTACATCCAATAAATTCTCAGCGAAGGTAACATGCTCGGACATGCCGAGTTGAGCAACTTGTTGCCGCTGCGAAGAACTCGGACTTTCACCCGCAATCAAGATATGCATCGTTTCGCGCACCAGGACAGGCAAGCGCGCGATTGCCGTCACCATATCGATCCACCCCTTGTAGTCGGCAGTACCTGCAACGCTCCCAACAATGAATTTATCCGCATGTTCAGGACCAACCATACGCAAACGTGCATGCTGCGAGGCTTCGTCGTTAAAAGGGTGAAAATGCTCTACATCTACACCATTTGGGATCACCGACACCTCACGCTTAGCATAAGGCGTACCGTCAAGCAGACGGCTGGTGTGACGTGATACCGCAATCACGTGATCGGTTGCATACTTCACTCGGAGCTGACTGCCGAAATGCTTTCCGACTGGTAGCGAGTTATGTTTTGTATAAACTACCCGCGGCCTTTTCCCATGCAAGCCGAAGATAGCGTACATGACCAAACGATGGTCCGGTGAACCGTTAACGTGCACAATGTCGAAGCGTTCCTTTTCGAACATCGTGCGCAACCGTTTGCGCGTACTGAATATGTCCCGCCATTCCCTTGGCTTACTCGGAAAAGGCATAGCAACAACGTTAATGTTAGGGATGGATTGGCAAAGCAGGTACAGCTTGCTTGTGGGTGGAACCGCCACCCATATTTCGTGATGCGCTCGTAGCGACTCGGCCAGAATGGCTATATAGGTTGTATGGCCGCCACCATAGCTCACGTGGAAGTTTGTGTACAGAATTTTCATTGATGATTCTCGAATTTCCTTGAAATATCTGTTTCATTATTCAGATTATTTCCAATTGATTATTATAATATTTTAACCTATACTGATTATTGATGTAATTTATGTCAGCGAAATTTATGCTTGAAATACTTGCAAAGTATCAACATTCAATTGCTGGATTAATTGCTATTACGGGATGGATTGTGACCTATCAATTCGGTGTTCTTAGAGACCGTAAGAACAGACAACGCGACCTTATTACCGAGTATTTACTAGACGCCTATCGGAAATTAGAGTCTGCGTCTAACCGAGAAAAATTAACGGATAGTCAAATCGCTAATGTTGAATCTGCCATAGCAGATATTCAGATTTTTGGTTCAGTAGAACTCATCGCTGCCATAGATAAATTTATGGAAGAATTTGTTGCGAATAAAAACGTCGATTTAAGCGGAATTTTATCGCTGTTGCGTGAAGATATACGGCAAGCACTTCATTTACCCTGGACCAATAACGCATTGCGTCATTTTCGATTATAAATATTGGGTTGCAAAATACTGGCAATGGACTGGCTAATTGACTAAGCCAGCTTTGCCTCTAATGTCCCATGTAATGCATTACAAACAATCAACTTTTCTGCCCTATACAAATCATTGAGTGTAAGCGTGCGCTCAGTGGCATCCCAGGTTGCATCTTCAAGTAAGGCTGCGCGCATGGTGCCAGGCAAAAGCCCACTTTTAACCGGCGGAGTCACCCAACGATCTTTAAGTTTAATAAAAATACTACTGCGCGCTCCTTCAGTGACCTCGCCGCGTGTATTACAAAACAGCAAATCAAATACATTAAGGCGCTTAGCTTCAGTCTGAGCACGCTCATAGCTTGCGCGTACGGTTGTTTTATAACGTAACCATACATCGCCTGCCGCCACTGGCGCAAAACCCGCGTCCGCCGCAAGCAGCACTTTGACGGGTTGATGCAGCGACACAAATGGCATATTTGTGATTTCAATTTCGCCATATTTATTTAAGGTAAGCCGCAGCCGCTGTGCCGAGTTTGCTGGCAAGGTAGCGATCGTTGCATCGAGTCTCGTGCGCAAGCCGTTAATATCCCAGTTAAAACCAAAATAATGCGCAGCTTCACGCAAACGCTGCCAATGCCGCGCAAGATGACGCACCCCGTGCTCACGTGTTGCGTACATCGTCTCAATCAGCGCAAAACCTGGATCCATCTCAGTTAAAAAACGGGCTTTTAATCTACATTCGGCGTATTCATCGGCCACGACGCTATCGTATACAATTCCCGCCCCAATCCCTAGGCGGCCATCGCGCAGGCCGTCAGAGCGCCGCGCCTCGAGGGTCAAGGTGCGAATTGCCACCGATAGACAGAAATTGCCGCTGGCCGGTATGGATCCATTAGGCACCCCTGGCAGAGATAGCAAAGGTACTTGACTGAATGAGGTCGCAGCTGACGACGATGACGGTCTTAACGGCGGCGCATCAAGCCAACCAATGACTCCGGTATATACGCCGCGCTCCGTACTCTCAAGTGCGCGAATCAATTGCATCGCACGATATTTGGGGGCGCCCGTAATCGAGCCCGATGGAAAAAGCGCACGCATAATCGCGGCAAAATTAACCTCCGCACGCAATTGCGCGGTTACGGTCGAGGTCATTTGCCAAACCGTCGGGTGTGGTTCAACCGCAAATAAGGCGGGTACTTGCACCGAGCCAGTCTGTGCGATACGGCTAATATCATTGCGCAGCAAATCAACAATCATTAGATTTTCTGCGCAGGTTTTCGGGTCAGAGGCTAACGCAGAGGCGGCATCGGTATCCGCTAACGCTTCATGCACGCGGGCAGCCGTGCCTTTCATCGGCTGGGCGGTGATTTTTCCTACTTGGTGACGCAAGAAAAGTTCCGGCGAGCAAGAAATGAGCCAACGATCATTGGGCAGCGCAATGAGTGCGCCGTAGGGTACCGGTTGACGCCCACGTAAGCGCCGATACAAGCCAACGGGCGAACCGAAAGCTTTGAAATTCAGCCGATACGTGTAATTGATTTGATATGCATCTCCGGCATGCAATGCCGCCTGGATAGATGAAAGCGCCTGCTTAAAATCAGCTTCATCCACGCTGGCGTGGAGTTCGGCAATACCGGCCACGCTCGGCTCAAGAGCCGCTGCATCACGCATGGCAAGCCATGCGTCAGTTTCATGCCGTGCCAGATGTGCGCACTCACGAAATAACAAGAACCGAAATGACGGCATGGTTGCGCTGCCATGGTTTGGCTCAGCCCATTCTGTTTGCTTGAGCTGCGCCCGCACCCCCCATTCATAGTCAGCTAATGCAACCGCATGCAGCCCAGCGCGCAAGTCAGCGTCTACGGCATTACACACAGAGTCCCAATCGCCTATCTCAACGCATATACGTTGATGCGCTAAATCGGTGTACAGGCGACTCGTAGGGGCTACCTCGCTCGCATCACAATCATCGAGCAAGGCAAAGCAATCAGCGTCCGTTAAATCCGTGACTGCCATCATCTCACCTAAACATCTCCCTTAACGTCACGGCATCACTCTCAATCTTAGACCTGCGCAACGTAAAGGTTTGAGGCTTATTCGAAAAAGCTTTTGACTCGATCGAACCAGCGCTTGCTTTGTGGGTTATGTCGCTCGCCGCCAGCCGCTAACGATTGCTCAAATTGCTTAAGCAATGCCCGTTGTTCGTCGGTGAGTTTAACTGGGGTTTCAACTTGCACGTGCACGTAGAGGTCCCCCGCCACATTGGAACGCACACCTTTAATACCTTTACTGCGCAAGCGGAAAGTTTTCCCTGGCTGCGTGCCTTCCGGTACGTTAAAGCTCGCGCGCCCATGCAGAGTGGGCACTTCTATGTCCCCGCCCAGAGCCGCGGTGGTAAATGGCATCGGCATCTGGCAATGTAAATCGTCACCATCACGCTCGAAAACGGAATGTGGCTTGATATGAATTTCTACATATAAATCCCCCGGCGGACCACCATTTAGGCCAGGCTCGCCATTACCTGATGAGCGGATGCGCATGCCATCATTAATGCCGGCGGGGATATTGACGGCCAGGGTCTTATTTTTTTTGATTTTACCGGCACCGTGACAAGAGTTACATGGCTGTGCAATATAGTTACCGCTACCATGGCATTTTGGGCAGGCTTGCTGAACGCTGAAAAATCCTTGCGACATCCGCACAGCACCCGTGCCAGAACAACCTGGGCAAGTCTGTGGTTTCGTGCCGGCCGCGGCCCCCGAGCCACTGCAGGTCGTGCATGACTCCCAGGAGGGTACCCGAATTTGGGTTTCGTAGCCGCGGGCAGCCTGCTCAAGTGAAATTTCCATGCCATAACGCAAATCGGCGCCTCGATACACGCGCGAACCGCCGGCCTGACCACGTCCTTGGCCACCTCCAAAAATATCGCCAAAGATGTCGCCAAAGGCATCCGCAAAACCACCGAAACCTTGCTGCCCGCCACCCATATTGGGGTCAACGCCAGCATGACCGTATTGATCATAGGCTGCGCGTTTTTGCGGGTCGGAGAGCATTTCATAGGCCTCTTTGACCTCTTTAAAATGCGCTTCTGAGTCTTTATTATCTGGGTTACGGTCCGGGTGATGCTTCATCGCAAGCTTACGATATGCTTTCTTGATTTCGTCATCGCTTGCGTTTTTGGGGATCCCCAAAACGTCGTAGTAATTCCGTTTCGCCATATTGATTCAGGATTCGCTTAAATTTTTAGCGAACCGCTCCATGTCTACAAATAAGATTTGCCCGGCGAACCGAAAGGTTCACCAGGCATTGTTGATGCGGCTTTCAATTAAAGCACGCGCTCTTTCAGCAAGCTTTAGTCTTTCTTAACTTCCGTGAAATCAGCATCAACCACATCTTCTTTCGAGCCGCCGGCCTCTGCCTGAGCCGCGCCGGCTGACTCACCTGCCGCCTGATCTGCTTGCATATTGGCATACATTTTTTCACCCAGCTTTTGTGAAACTTGGGCGAGCGCTTCGATCTTTGCATCGAACTCCGCTTTATCCGCATCGCTACGCTTTAGCATCTCTTCAAGCGCTTTTAATGCGTCCTCAATGCTAGTCTTCTCGCTAGCATCAAGCTTATCGCCATGCTCAGCTAGCGCTTTCTTGGTGCTATGTGCTAAGGCATCGCCTTGATTGCGCGTATCGGCTAGCTCGCGCAGCTTCTGGTCTTCAACAGCATTGGCTTCAGCGTCTTTCACCATTTGTTCAATTTCAGCTTCAGACAACCCTGAGTTGGCTTTGATCGTGACCTTGTTTTCTTTGCCAGTTGCCTTATCCTTAGCCGACACATGCAAAATCCCATTGGCGTCAATATCGAAAGTCACTTCGATTTGCGGCAATCCACGCGGCGCAGGAGCAATTCCTTCAAGGTTAAATTCACCCAGCAATTTATTCACCGCAGCCATTTCACGCTCGCCCTGGAACACTTTGATTGTCACGGCGGGCTGATTGTCATCGGCCGTTGAGAACACTTGTGAATATTTCGTAGGGATCGTGGTGTTCTTTTTAATCATCTTGGTCATCACGCCGCCCAGCGTTTCAATCCCAAGCGATAATGGCGTCACGTCGAGCAATAGCACATCGGTACGGTCCCCCGACAGCACTTGGCCCTGAATCGCGGCGCCCACAGCTACAGCTTCATCTGGATTGACGTCACGGCGAGGCTCTCTACCGAAAAATTCTTTGACCTTCTCTTGCACTTTTGGCATACGCGTCATGCCGCCAACCAAAATAACGTCGTGAATCTCGCTCGCTTTCACGCCCGCATCTTTGATCGCGGTACGGCATGGCTCGATCGTGCGTGTGATTAACTCCTCAACCAGCGCCTCAAGTTTGGCACGCGTAATCTTCATGTTCAGATGCTTAGGCCCGCTTGCATCCGCCGTAACATAGGGCAGGTTAATTTCGGTTTGTTGCAAACTCGAAAGCTCGATTTTGGCTTTTTCAGCAGCTTCTTTTAGGCGTTGCAACGCCAGCACATCTTTCGATAGATCAACGCCCTGCTCTTTTTTAAACTCGCCGATAATGTAGTCAATAATGCGCTGATCAAAGTCCTCGCCACCCAGGAAAGTATCGCCGTTGGTCGACAGGACTTCAAATTGCATTTCGCCATCAACATCGGCTATTTCGATGATCGATACGTCAAAGGTGCCGCCACCTAAGTCATAAACGGCGATTTTACGATCGCCTTTTTCTTTTTTGTCCAACCCAAAAGCAAGCGCTGCCGCAGTAGGCTCGTTGATGATGCGCTTGACTTCAAGTCCAGCAATCCGGCCTGCGTCTTTGGTTGCCTGGCGCTGACTGTCATTAAAGTAAGCAGGTACGGTGATAACCGCCTCGGTGACCGGCTCGCCTAGATAGTCTTCCGCCGTTTTTTTCATTTTGCGCAGGATTTCAGCCGAAATTTGTGGTGGCGCAAGTTTTTCGCCACGCACGTCAACCCAGGCATCATTATTATCTGCTTTAATGATTTTATATGGCATTAAGCCAATGTCTTTTTGCACTTCTTTTTCTTCAAAACGCCGCCCGATCAGGCGCTTAACTGCGTAAATCGTATTACGTGGATTGGTCACGGCTTGCCGCTTAGCCGGCGCACCGACAAAAATCTCACCATCTTCCATATAAGCGACGATAGAAGGCGTGGTACGAGCGCCTTCTGAATTTTCAATCACTTTGACCTGATTGCCTTCCATCACTGAGACGCAAGAGTTGGTGGTGCCGAGGTCAATGCCGATAACTTTACCCATTTTATTCTCCTAATCTTTTAAAGCTTTGTAAGCGTATTACTTACCTGTTTATTCAAACTAAATTGAAAATAAGTACGATATGCTTATTTTCAAGGTGTATTTTTACGCAAGGCCAGCATGAGGCACAGGCGTTGGCGTAGAGTTCTTAAGCTCGCAGACAGTCACGAGCGCCGGGCGCAGGACACGCTCAGCAATCAGATAGCCTTTTTGCAAAACGGTAACGACCGTATTGGGTTCCTGCTCAGCACTGACCATTGAAATAGCTTGATGCAGATGCGGATCGAATTTCTCGCCAAGCGCTGGATTAATCGCCACGACACGTCCTTTTTCAAGCGCGTTATTAAACTGGCGCAGAGTCAGTTCAATCCCTTCGCGCACTTTGGCGATATCGCTTGAAGAATCGGTCAGAGCGGCTTCAAAACTGTCCAACACAGGCAAAAGATGCTCAGCGAAACGCTCTATTGCGAATTTATGTGCTTTTTCAACATCCTCTTGGGCGCGGCGGCGCATATTTTCGGTTTCAGCCTTTGCACGCAGGTAATTTCCCTCGAGTTCGGCGATTTTTTCCAGCGCCTTGACAAGCGCCGGCTCAATCAGCGGGGTACTTTCTTGCGGTATGGCCTCAGTCTTTGGCGCATCATGTGGCTGAATCGTTTGGTCAGGCTGCTTTTCTTCCATATTTAATCTGCTTATCCAATTTAAAAGAATAATTTTACACAACGCACGTATCCCGTTAAAGGAAGTTTTACGGGATACAACTTTTATAAGAACTTATATTTAGGGCCAAACCCTTTATTTCAAGAGGGGGCCCGACGAATTTTGAGCCACCCAACCTTGCAGGTGCACTCTGACCAATTCTGCTAGGCTAGCGATAAACGACGGCGCAGCATTCAGACATTGAATGTAATGATATTCCTCGCCTCCCGCCTGCAGAAAAATATCGCGCCCTTCCATGCCGATTTCTTCGAGCGTTTCTAAACAATCTGCCAGAAAGCCAGGACAAAATACATCAACCCGCTTTACCCCTGCCGCCCCTAACTCCTTGAGTACTAATGCAGTATCAGGCTTGAGCCAGGCGGCGCGACCAAAGCGTGATTGAAACGTTAACAGCGATTCAGTTTCAGATAAATTCAATGCTTGCGCTAACAAGGTTGCGGTTAGCTGACAGTGTATATAGTATGGATCACCTAAATCGATGATGCGCTTAGGCACTCCATGAAAGCTCAGCAGCAAGCGGCCTCCTAAGGCAAAATCTGGCTTGCCATGCACCGCCCAATGAGCGCGTACCTGTGCCGCAAGTGCCGCAATATAAGGCGGAAAATCCGCATAGTGCCGAATCGTTCGCAACTCTGGCTGGTTGCGCATATGCTGCAAAGCAGTAAACGCGCGATCAAAAGAGGAGGCGGTAGTGGCTGCGCAATATTGTGGATACATCGGCACCAATAAGATACGCTCGATCCCTGCGCGCTTTAATTGGGTCAGCATAGCAGGGATATTGCGCGCGCCATAGCGCATCGCGTATTCCACGCTAACCTCGTCACCCGGCGCTTTAAGGTGCTGTTGCAATGCTTTAGCCTGTTGCTCGGTATAGACCCGCAAAGGCGAGCCTTCCGGCAACCATATTGACGCATATTTAGCCGCCACTGGGCGCCCGCGCAAGGGCAATATAAACAAGCGCAAAATCCATTGCCAGATCAATGCTGGAATTTCAATCACACGCGGATCAGATAAAAATTCGGCCAAATAACGCCTAACGGCGCGTGGCGTTGGCGCATCCGGTGTACCAAGGTTAATCAACAATACCGCAACACGCGATGAATGACTTGGGCGGGCCTGTGGTTCAAGCTCAAAATGCATCGGGACAGACCATAAGAAATAAAGAAATGAACAAGATCAGCGATGATTTTTTGAAAAACCGAGACTATCGCAAGATTTTTATATATAGCCTATTTTTTTATTTACACTTCGCATAAAGTGGTTTATATTTACACCCAACAGTATAAATTATGGCTTGCTCCAAATAAAGTACTGAGTGTGTGTACGCATACGCATCAGTAAAAGCAATGCCAATAAATCATTAGGCTCAATATGCTACCTATGTTAAATTTGAAAAAACTGAGGGAATACGTCATGGCTATCGCTTTATTTGACACACTAAAATTTGCTAAACGCCTGAAAGAAGCAGGCGTTTCAAGCGCTCACGCAGAAGCTGAGGCAGAAGTCTTATCAGAGATATTTGCCGTCAACTTCCAAGAGCTGCCCACCAAACAAGACTTGCAAGCTGTTAAAGAAGAGTTACAGCATGAAATAAAAGGGGTGCGTGAAGAGTTACGCGTTGAAATAAAAGACCTGAGAAAAGATATCTCTGGTTTCCGCACCGAGGTGGATTCCAAGCTGGAAAAACTCGAACTGCGCTTAACCATTAAACTTACATTCATTATGGCGGCTCTGCTTGGCGCTGCGGCAGCACTGAGCAAATTTTTCAGTTAATCAAGGCCACCAAAGCTCACGATTAACGTTAACGTTAACCTGAGCCAGGCTATGGCTGTCATATTTGGGTTAACGCTGGCTCAGTGCTTGCGATAGCAATTTTGCGGTGATATCAACAATCGGAATCACACGTTGATACGCCATGCGCGTCGGACCAATGACGCCGAGTGTGCCCACAATTTTGCCATCGACTTCATAGGATGAGGTGACAACGCTCATTTGCTCAATCGGTACGAGCGTTGATTCACCGCCGATAAAAATTTGCACGCCTTGCGCATGGCTAGAGACATCAAGCAATTGTAACAAACCGGTTTTCTGGTCAAATATATCAAATAGCTTGCGCAAGCGGTCCATATCGGATGATAAATCCGCGACCTCAAGTAAATTCCGTTCGCCAGAAATCAATACGGCTTCGCCCGAATCGGAAACCTCGGTACTTGCGACAATCGCGGCTTGCATTAAATGAGTCATATTGCCACGCAGTGCTTCGATTTCTTCACGTAAGCGTTGGCGGACTTCATTAAAGCTTAAACCCGCATAATTCGCATTAATATAATTTGATGCCTCGATCAGCTGCGCAGGCGAATATTCCTTTTGCGTCGCCATAATGCGGTTTTGTACATCGCCTTCAGGGGTCACAATAATCAGCAGGATGCGTTTTTCCGAAAGCCGCATAAACTCGATCTGCTTAAATATATGGCTGCGGCGCGGCGTCAAGACAACCCCGGCAAATTGCGACAAACTCGATAGCACACTGGCCGCAGCCGCCACCAGCTTGGCCGGCTCACCCGGCTGCAGCCGGGTGCGGACCGTACTTTCAACTTGAGCATCGTCCGTAAGCGGCTGAGCTACCAGCATCGTATCGACGAAGAGCCGGTAGGCGCGTGGCGTAGGGATGCGTCCTGCCGAGGTATGTGGACTCACGATAAGCCCACATTCCTCAAGGTCAGACATGACATTACGGATCGTCGCAGGACTCAGCTCAAGGCCAGAATACTTAGAAAGTGTGCGCGAACCCACCGGCTGACCTTCGGCAATATACCGTTCAATCAGGGTTTTCAGCAAAATCTTGGCGCGTGGGTCTAACATAGCATCAAATTGTAGCGCAATCGTTACAGTAACAGCGTATTTACCATCCGTTTTTGGCCCAGTTGAGCGAAATAAGATGAACTGATTAAAAAGCAGTGTTGCCTATTCGGGCAAACATGCTATGTTTCCTTTCCGTGCCATTCGTAACTTTATCTCAGAATTTCGCGCCGTTTTTTCAATCACGGTGTAAAACTATGCAAAACAACGCTCCTTTTAAAACGATCGCTCTTATCGGCCGCACCGATGCTCTACGTATTGGAGAGTTATTGGCGATCCTCGCTAACCGCATTCAACAAGATGGTTTTGAAATTGTTTTCGAGGCGAACACGGCTCAGGTGATTGATTTAGCCGCTTATGGTTTAAGCAACTGCCCGATCCTTACCCTGGCTGAAATAGGTGGCCGCGCTGATGTGGCTATTGTACTAGGCGGTGATGGCACGATGCTGGCCATTAGCCGCCAACTGGCGCCTTACGGTACGCCATTGATTGGCATTAATCACGGGCGACTTGGCTTTATCACCGATATTTCAATTAGCGAAATGCAACAGGCGGTCCCGGCCATGCTGGCAGGCAATTTTGAACGGGAAGAACGCGCCTTGCTTGAAGCGCGCATCATGCGCGCTGGCGCGCCGATTTACCATGCCCTTGCTTTCAACGATGTGGTGGTCAACCGGAGCGGCTTTTCCGGCATGGTCGAATTACGGGTTCAGGTGAATGGTTGTTTCATGTATGAGCAACGTTCCGATGGCCTGATTGTCGCTACCCCAACCGGCTCAACGGCCTATGCCTTATCATCGCAAGGGCCGATTTTACACCCTCAACTAGGAGGGATCGTACTCGTACCCATCGCTCCTCACGCATTGTCAAACCGGCCAATTGTCTTGCCCGATGATTCAGAGATTGCGATTCAGATCACGAGTGGGCGCGATGTTAACGTGAATTTCGATATGCAATCATTCACCGCCTTGGAATTGGAAGATACCATCGAAGTACGCCGCTCAAATCATACTGTGCCTTTTTTGCATCCGCTGAGTTATAGCTATTATGCAACGCTGCGCAAAAAATTGCATTGGAGCGAGCCACCATCGTATGGCTCCCAGCTTGAATTTAATTGAACTGCCGACCAAATGATCGAGTTCAAGGTAACGGCAAGCTAGCTGCAAATTAGGTTTTACGCTACCCTAAAATTTCTTGCTGATTTTTATGTGTTTTTTATTTGTCCGAACTTAAGATGCTACGCCATTTGTCGATTCGCGATTTCGTTATCGTTACCACGCTTGAACTTGAGTTTGAACCTGGATTCACAGTGTTTTCTGGTGAAACAGGCGCCGGCAAATCGATTTTGATTGATGCGCTGGCCTTGACCCTCGGCGCCCGCGCAGATGCGACCATTGTGCGCATAGGCCAAGCGCGCGCAGAGATTACTGCTGAATTCACTTTATCAGATCATGCCCGTCACTGGCTCGCTGAGCAAGCGCTCGATGATACCGAGCATGATAGTGTGCTGTTACGCCGACTGATTGACGCCAGTGGCCGGTCACGCGCTTTTATCAACGGCACGCCAGCTACGCTCACGCAACTGCGTGAAATCGGCGAAATGCTGGTTGATCTGCATGGCCAACACGCCCATCAATTATTAATGCGCCCACAGGCACAACGCTCTTTATTTGATCTACATGCGGGTCTTACCCCGCTGGCTAATGAAACGGCGCAAGCATGGCGCAGTTGGCGCGACGCCATGAATGCAACGCAAACCGCAGCTGACGCAAACCGAGAGATGCAACTCGAGCGCGAGCAACTTATCTGGCAATTAGATGAATTTGACCAGTTGGCCCCTCAACTTGGCGAATGGGACGCGGTCAACGCAGAACACCGGCGCCTAACTCATGCGGCCAGCTTAATTCAAAGCGTGCAAAATGCGTTGGAAATATTATCTGAATCCGATCAGGCGATGCTGCCGCAACTTGGCGCACTGATTGCTCAGCTCCGCGCACAAGCACAAATTGATGACCAGCTGGCCGATGCGCTAGCGGCCTTGGAGCCGGCTGAAATCCAAATCAGCGAGGCCGTGCATACGTTAAATCATTATGCACAGCGACTCGAACTTGACCCCGCCCGGCTCACCCAGACTGAAACACGATTGAATGCATTGCATAGCAGTGCTCGTAAATTCCGCGTACCCCCTGAAGCATTGCCCGCCGAACATGCCGCGCGCCACGCCCGGCTAGCAGCACTGGATGCCGTCACCGATGCGGAGCGACTACATGCCGATGAAACATACGCTCGAACCCATTATGAGAAATTAGCGCAACAGTTATCGAAAGCGCGCGCGCAAGCCGCTCAAACGCTTAGCGCAGCAGTCACGGCAAGCATGCAAGATTTATCGATGGCGGGTGGACGCTTTGAAGTGGCACTCGTGCCACTGGCGCAGACTGCACCAGAAACCACACATCCATTAGGCAATGCTCACGGCTTCGAGCACATCGAATTCCGGGTCGCGAGTCATGCTAGCGTGCCACTACGACCGCTCGCAAAAGTTGCCTCAGGTGGAGAACTGGCACGTATTAGCTTGGCGCTTTCGGTTATCACCAGTACCGCTAACCCAACGCCAACGCTAATCTTCGATGAAGTCGATAGCGGCATTGGCGGCGCGGTTGCTGAGGTAGTTGGCCGCTTGCTGCACCAACTAGGGCAACAACGTCAGGTGTTATGCGTCACGCACTTACCGCAAGTGGCGGCGCGAGGTGATACGCATTTACGGGTGACCAAGCAAGCCACCTCCTCTGAGCAAGTCGTAAGCTTAGTGACTTCACTCGATCAACATAGCCGCGTCGAAGAAATTGCGAGGATGTTAGGCGGCATTGAAATCACTGCGACCACACGCCAACATGCGCAGGAGATGCTAGCCGTTTAGGTCATGTGGCCAGTACCGAGTTAGTTTATGCAGCGTTTTTAAACACGCGAGCCCAGAGCGCCAGCACTGCTTCACGCTGAGTTTGCGCCTGCTCGGCTGACACCCGCATATGCTGCTCAATGCCATCAAGTTGCAACCTATGCTGCCAGGCACGGTAGAAACGATAGGCATTGCCTACGGCGTCAGCCTCGCTGGCGGTGATCGCCGCGTAACCTGCAGCCGTGCGTAGCAAAGCAATATTACCTGCATTACGAATCAGCTCAGGGCATGACCCGGCGCAAAGCAGCACAAAATATTGCACAATAAATTCAATATCGACCATCCCGCCCCGATCATGTTTAAGATCGAAAAGTGGACTTGAATTCGGATGACCTTCCAAGACGCGGACACGCATCGCCACTATTTCCTGGGCCAGCGTGGTCGCGGCACGCGGTAAAGTCAGCACCTGCGTCCGAATGGCTTCAAACGCCGCGCCAATACGTGCATCGCCGGCACAATAGCGGGCTCGGGTTAGCGCTTGATGCTCCCACATCCAGGCAGCATTGGCGGCGCCCTCTTCACGCAATTGATAGCGGCGAAACGCATTCAGATCAGTCACCAGTAGCCCAGACGCGCCATCTGGCCGCAGCCGCAAATCAATATCAAACAACTGGCCGGCGCCCGTCGAACTCGTCAACCAGGTGATTAAACGCCGTGCAAAACTTAAATAAATTTCTGGCGCGGCCTCATCTGGGTCATCATATAGAAATATCAGATCCAAATCGGAACCATAAGCCAGTTCTTTGCCACCTAACTTGCCATAGGCAATCACCGCAAAACGCGGAATCGCGCAGTGACGGCGCGGCACTTGCTGCCAAACGGCCTCAAGCGTAACGTCTAACATCGCGTCTGCAAGCTCAGACAGTCGATCGCTGACGTGCTCAAGCGTCATATGTCCAGCCAGATCCAGTAAAAGAATGCGGAACAGTTCTGCATGATGCGCATGGCGCAGCAGGTCCATCTGCTGCTCAACCCCATCGGCTGCAGCCAGCCGCGCGGCCAGTGCAGCTTTAAAGGCGGGCCAATCGAACGCACTGACTAGCAGCTCATCATCGAGCAATTCATCTAGCAGCTGCGGATGGGAACATAAGTAATCCGCCGCCCAGCGCGAAGCGCCTAAGGTTGATAGCACGCGGACCAGGGCCGCTGGATATTCGGTTAATAATGCAAGGTAAGCGCCACGCCGATTAATGGTTTCGAGCAGATCAAGGAAACGCAATAGCGTTTCATCACGACGCTTTGCAGCAAGTTCATGTATAGAATGGAGCGCCCGCTCGATGAGTAAATCAAAACGCACGCGGCTTTTTTCGGGCAAGCTGGTATGACGCACGGAGCGCCAGACGGTCGTTAAACGCGACAAAACCTTAGCGGGTGCGTTAAAACCCAAGGCCACCACGTATTCGAGTAATTGAGGCGTATTTTCATCATCCAGCGCCTCACTCCAAACCAGCGCGGCAGCTTCTGCCGCCGCCATGGATTGTGCCGTAGCGTCTGCCGTTATTGCGCCAACGGTTTCTGCAACGCCTGTGATGGACGCCGGCATAGGGTGGGTGGCGCGATTCGCTGTACTACTAAGCCCATAATGGGTATCGTTTTTATCTGCAAAGATCTCGTTAAACTGCCGCTCAACGTTGGACAAATGCCCGTCTAATGTTTGCCTAAGCGCTGCATAGTGAGCAAATCCAAGCGAAGCGGCTAGCCGCACGCGCTCAGACTCAGCCACGGGCAGAACATGGGTTTGCGCATCATCGGCATACTGCAAACGATGCTCTAACTGCCGCAAGAAACCATAAGCCTCTGCCAGTTGGGTGGCCACCGCCGGCGCCAACAAGCCTTGCGATGCAGCATACGCTAAGGCTTGCAAGGTTGGGCGTACGCGAAAGCCTGCATCTTGGCCGCCTCGGATCAATTGAAAAACCTGCGCGCAAAATTCAATTTCTCGAATGCCTCCGCGCCCAAGCTTAATATCGTCGGCTTTATCGGGTCGCATAGAAGCACGGCGCATCGCTTCTCGCCGAATTTGCGCATGCAGCGCACGCACCGCATCAATCACCCCAAAATCAAGATAGCGCCGGTACACAAAGGGTTGGACCAGAGCCTCAAGCTGCGCGGCTAAGTGCTTAGCGGAGTCACTCTCCATCTCGCTCACTAACCGGCTTTTAATCCAAGCATAGCGTTCCCATTCGCGCCCTTGAACATAGAAGTATTCCTCTAGCATAGGCAGGCTGCATACCAGCGGCCCGGCTTCGCCGTTAGGCCGCAAACGCATATCCACGCGAAACACATAACCATCCGCGGTTAATTCAGACAGCGCGCCAATGAGTTTTTTGCCCAGCTTTGAAAAATATTCATGACTTGAGATGGGTGAGCGTTCACCGCCAGTTGTTTCACCTTCGTCGGCATAAACAAAAATTAAATCAACATCCGATGAGACATTGAGCTCATATCCACCTAGCTTGCCCATGCCCACCACACCAAGCGTTTGTGGTAGAGGGTCATGCGCACCATAGGGCGCGCCATACACTGTTTCCAATTCTGCATTCAGTACGGAGAGCGAGCATTGAATCGTTAGTTCGGCCAAATCGCTCATCGCGCCAGTCACCTCGGCCAGGTCAGCAGTGCCTGCAAGATCACGCTCCATCACCGTACAAAACACCTCCGTGCGCAGTTGCCGCAACGCGCTCTTGAGCTGCGCTTCAGAGGGGCGCGCCGCGCCCATTGGTAAGAGTGTAGCAAGCCGGTGCGCGATTGCTGTGCGTGACAACGGAGCAGCACTCCATCGCGTGACCAGCCCCACCAACTCAGGCTGGGCGTGCACTATGCGCTGGCTATAACGAGAGTACGTAGTGCTTCGCAAAATAGGGTGCATCGCTAGCGTAACCTAACAAAAAAATTGAAGTAAATGTAAGCTTCTAAATGGAATTAAAGAGAATACGGCCAAGCTTCAACGGCGGATCGTGTTACATTCACCCATACGCTGATTCCCTCAATTTTACTGTAATTTCATAGCCCTTTAGCCGCAGCATGCCCGCTCGCACACCCGCCTCTAAGCCAACACCCACTCCACGCGCAGCCAAGGGCAGAGTCCGTTTCTTTAAACCATGCTCATACGCCAAGCTCATGTTTGCCGTTTTCGCAGGGCTGGTACTGATCATCTTTTTCGGCATTGCAGCGGCGGCGCTCACGTTACGCTATGGCATTTTGCCAAAGCTTGACACCTTCAGACCCCGCCTTGAACAAGCTGCCTCGCACGCGCTTGGGATGCAAGTCTCGATCGGTCAACTGAGCGGACACTGGCAGGCACTGCATCCTCGTATTGAAATTTCTCAATTGCTGTTACGGGACGCCACCGGCCACGCCAACCTCATCATACCGCGCGCCAGTGCCACCCTATCATGGCGCTCTTTGCTCTGGTTCAAACCGATATTTGCGAGCCTAAATATTTACGCCCCAGAAATGACCGCACGGCGCACTGCCGATGGTCGGTTATCCATTGCAGGCATACCCGCTAAGATCCCGCTCACGGAGCGTCACAACAGCAAGCACACAGGGTTGGACTGGTTGCTCTTACAAAAAACCATCTCTCTACATAACAGTATGCTCCATTGGCAAGACGAAGCCCAACCAAACTTAGCCCTCACGCTAACCAGTGCGCAATTCACGCTATTTAACCATGGCGACCAGCAACGCACGCCACCAGATATATCGGTGCACATTCGCCAGTTGTCGGCTCGTCTGGAGCAAACATCGATCTTATCCGATGCGGCTCATAACGCGCCCGTCAATCTAATTGGGCGTTTCGACGGGCGTTATTGTTCGCCCCTGACAGGACGTGGTGAGCGCATTACCCTGCACGGCGATCTCGTCGATCTGCGTTTATTAGGTAAATTCGCTCAGCTATTACCCATCTCACCAACACTCATAAACCAGATCGCCCGCATCAAACCGCGCGGTGTACTGCGTGATTACGCCATAGAATGGGAGCAAACTCCGCCCGCCACTCACGCTGATGCCGCTATTGCCCGCTCAAATGAAGCGGGCAATACGCCGATTGCACACTACCGTTTTAAAGCGCAACTTGAAAATATTGGCGTCGCCGCACACACATCCGCTCTAGCCAACACCAACGCAGGCCAGTCACCTCCTGTTTTGTTTGGCTTTACTAATCTTTCCGGTTCAATTGATGCCAATGAGACCCGCGGCACACTGACACTGGCGTCAAAACAAACGTCAATCACTCTTAAGAGCATATTTGATGAGCCGACGCTCAATTTCGATACACTCACCGGCAAAATGCATTGGCAGTTTAAGCGTCTTGACTCAAGCACGCTCCTTCAAGTCCAGCTTCCTCATCTCAGTTTTGCCAACGCCGATGCCGCTGGCAGTGTGCATGCAGCTTGGTCAAACGATGCCTCCAAACAAGGTTATTTAAAGTTGTCGGCAAACTTTGAGCGCCTGCTAGTTGCCCGTGTGCCGCGCTATCTGCCCACCCACATTAACCCAAAACTGCGGGCCTACCTCAAACATGCACTGATTGGCGGAGTCTCACGCAAAGCGGTCATCGAGGTACAAGGAGCGCTTGAAGATTTTCCATTTGAAGACCCACAAAAACCCGGAGTTTTTTATGTTTTAGCGCCGTTTGAACATGGCCGCTTCGACCCTTCGTCTTATCCCGCAACAGACCCCAGCGCTAAAGCTATTACGCAATGGCCTGCGCTGGAGAGTATCCGTGGCCGTTTTGAGCTAGATCGCAGTCGACTGAAAGTGACCGCTGACGCTGCTCGCTATCGGAATGTCATGCTTAGCAAGATTAAAGCGGATATCAATAATATATCCACCCACACGGATAGCTTGATCATTAGTGGCCTAGCCAATGGACCGCTTGACGATATGCTGCACTACCTCAATGCCAGCCCAATTCCAGATTGGACTACCCACTTGACTGACCGGTTGCGCGCCAGTGGCAACGCTCAACTTAAGCTGCGTCTTGAGGTGCCGCGCGATGGCCGAGAGCATACAGGGGTTAAGGGGGCGTTGAATTTTGCCGATAACGGCTTAAACTGGGGATCTTTGCCACCGCTTACCGCTCTCACCGGCCAGCTTGATTTTACTGAACGCACGCTCACGCTGGTCAGACCTCAGGCGCAATGGCTAGGAGGCAGAATAAGCGGCACCGGCGGTGTCAAAGCAAGCGGTTTTACCGCCATCGTGCTCAATGGCCAACTATCCGCTCAAGCACTACAGAAGGTCTCGCATGACAGTCCACTCGCGGCGCTAGCGCGCCACCTAAATGGCACCGCAGACTATCAAATCAATATACAAGCCCCTAAACACGCCGCAGCGCAAATTACCGCAACCTCTGACTTAACCGGCTTAAGCCTTGGTTTGCCAGCGCCATTTGCCAAAGACTCCAATACGCCCATGCCACTTCGCTTGGCGCTGAAACCCGCCCGCCCCACTCAGGCGATTCACTCAGCCAGCGCCAGCCGCGCGCGCACATCCCAAATACCCAAGCCCTCTACGCTTTCCCAGCGCCGCCTTGAGCTGCAAATTGGCCCGCTGAGCGCAACTTATTTACTGCATAGCAATCAACAACCGGCGGTGGTCGACGGCCAAATCGCTATCGGCGAGCCTGTTTCGGCCAAAATTTGTCCAAAACAGCGCTTGCCAGCACGCTGTATCACCGCGACCGTGAATCTCGAACAACTCAATTTGGATGCGTGGCTGAGCACCATGAGCCCGCTTCTCACGTCTCCTGGTTTGTTGGCTACATCCAAGCCACTGAAAAATCACGCACAAGCCAATCTACTTACAACCTGGTCAGCTTGGCTACCGACCCATCTGCATGCTCAGATCAAAAAACTGACAGCAGCTAACCGACATTGGGAAAATCCTGAACTTAACGCAAATCGCACCGGCAGCGGCTGGCAAGCTCGCCTCGTTTCGCCTCAAGCTTTAGGCGACCTGAGCTGGCAGCCTTTTTTATCCGCTCCAAGCGGCACGCTACGGGCGCGCTTTAAATATTTCACCCTGCCCGCCTCAATGACAGCTCAAGAGCCTACGCTAACCAGCAAAAAGCTCGAAGATCAGGCCAACACGCTCCCTGCAATTGATTGGATCATTGACCAACTGACCGTACACGGCCATGCTCTGGGAAAAGTTGAAGTGGCGGCGCACAATACGACCGATGGCAACGGCACTCCAATTTGGCAACTCGACAAATTACACATTCTGAACCCCACCGCAACTTTAAACGCAACCGGCTACTGGAGCCTTCCACGCCACCAGCAGATCGCCCAACCCCCAACGCCGGGGGCACATAACAGCCCCCGCCAGACTGCCCTCGAGTTCAACCTCGCAATCAATAACGCAGGCGACCTATTAGACCACTTCGGGCTGCCACGCACATTGCGCAATGGCAGCGGCGCCTTGGTTGGCAAGGTGAGCTGGCAAGGCACGCCCATCGCCATTGATTACCCAAGCTTGAACAGTTCGTTGTCATTTAATTTACAGCGCGGACAAATTCTGCAAGTTGAGCCGGGCATTGGTAAATTGCTCGGGGTCTTGTCGTTGCAAAGCCTGGCGCGCTTTCTAATGCTAGATTTTCGTGGCATATTTGGCTCAGGCTTGACCTTTGACCAAATTCAGGGGACTGGAACAGTCAAAAATGGCATAGGCTACACCGATAATTTTGAGATCTTAAGCCCCAGCGCACGCATCACTATGAGCGGAAGTACCCACATTCCGCAAGAAACGCAGAATTTACTCGTTACCGTAGTACCATCGATTGACGCAGGCTCCGCCGCATTGGCTACTGCCGCCATTAATCCTTTACTCGGCTTTAGCAGCTATCTAGCGCAATTAGTCCTATCGGCCGCCATCTCACACAATTTCTCGCACCAATATGCCATTACCGGCTCATGGGCCAACCCGCAAATTGAACGAATTCCAAGCGAAGCGAGTAAAATTGATCTTCCAATCGAAGCGGCTCCTGCACAATGACTGCATGGTCGCTCTTAAATGACGTTTATGAATACTATTAAAGCCGGCTTTAACGCTCTCGCTATTGCCAAAGATACACTGCTGACTCCTTATGGACTTGACGAAGCACTGCTCGCGCGCATGCTCACCGACATTTTTACGCGCCGGGTTGACTATGCGGACGTGTACTTTCAAGCAACCCACAGCGAGTCATGGAGCCTTGAAGAAGGTATTGTCAAATCGGGCGCATTTAGCATTGACCAAGGTGTCGGCGTACGCGCGGTAGCCGGTGAGCGTACCGCTTTTGCGTACTCAGATGACTTGTCGTCAGCCGCACTCGAACAGGCAGTCGCCACCACGCATGCACTCGGCCAGCAAGGCGGGGGGCGCGCACGCGTTGGCGCAGTCAACTCGTTACATAGCGTCACAGGACGCGAACTTTATTTAGGCATTAACCCGCTCACTTCACTCAGCGCTCACGAAAAAATTGCCTTGCTTGAGCGCATTGAACAGATGGCGCGCAGCCGCGACTCACGCATTAAACAAGTGATGGCCAACCTAGCCGGTGAGTACGACGTAGTGCTTATCGCGCGTGGCGACGGTGCGCTGGCGGCTGATATACGGCCGCTCGTACGGGTTTCTGTCACCGTCATTGCCGAGCAGCATGGCCGTCGTGAAATCGGCACTGGTGGCGGTGGCGGCCGTTTCACTTATGATTATTTCAGCGATGCTGTGTTGGCCAGCTATGTTGATGAGGCGGTGCATGCAGCATTGGTCAATCTTGACGCCCGGCCGGCGCCTGCTGGTGTAATGAGCGTGATTTTAGGCCCAGGCTGGCCTGGCGTTTTATTGCACGAAGCCATTGGCCATGGCCTCGAAGGTGATTTCAATCGGAAGGGTGCGTCCGCCTTTGCCGGGCGTGTTGGCCAACAAATTGCCGCGAAAGGCGTCAGTGTGGTTGACGACGGCACCTTAGCCAATCGGCGCGGTTCGCTGAATATCGACGATGAAGGTAATCCAACCCAATGCACCACCTTGATTGAAAACGGCATCTTAACGGGCTATCTGCAAGATACCCTCAATGCCCAGTTAATGAAAATGCCCATCACCGGCAATGCCCGCCGTGAATCCTATGCGCACCTGCCGTTACCGCGTATGACCAATACGTATATGCTAAACGGCGATAAAGACCCGCAAGAAATCATTGCTTCCGTTAAAAATGGTTTATATGCGGTCAATTTTGGTGGTGGTCAGGTGGATATTACAAATGGCAAATTTGTTTTTTCAACTTCTGAAGCGTATCTGATTGAAAACGGCAAGATCACGTCGCCTGTCAAAGGCGCCACCTTGATTGGCAGTGGCCCTGAATCGCTTAAATATATCAGCATGATAGGCAATGATATGGCTCTTGATACCGGCATTGGCGTTTGCGGCAAAGAAGGGCAAAGTGTTCCAGTCGGGGTAGGCCAGCCAACCTTACGTATTGACCAGATGACGGTTGGCGGCACAGTTTAATCAAAATACTCACCGATTTGCAGGAGAATTTTATGTCCCCGCACAATACCGACGATGTCCGTATTCGCGAACTCAAAGAACTCGCGCCACCTGCGCAACTGATCCGAGAATTTCCATGTACAGAAGCAAACTCGAAGCTCATCTTCGATAGCCGGCAAGCGCTGCATCGTATTTTGCATGGCATGGAAGATCGGCTGATTGTAGTGATTGGCCCCTGCTCAATTCATGACTCACAAGCGGCAATTGAATATGCTCATAAACTCGTGGTTGAGCGCACGCGCTTAGCGAGCGAGCTGGAAATCGTGATGCGGGTCTATTTTGAAAAACCTCGTACCACAATTGGCTGGAAGGGCCTGATTAATGACCCTTACCTAGACAATAGTTTCAGGATCAATGACGGTCTACGCACGGCGCGCGAGTTACTGGTAAAAATTAACCAACTGGGCCTGCCGGCTGGGACTGAATATCTTGATTTGATTAGCCCGCAGTACTTGGCAGATCTCATTTCATGGGGGGCGATTGGGGCGCGTACCACAGAGTCTCAGGTGCACCGCGAACTGGCCTCTGGTCTTTCCTGCCCGGTGGGTTTCAAGAATGGCACGGACGGTAATATCAAAATCGCCGTCGATGCAGTTAAAGCCGCCTCGCGGCCTCATCATTTTCTATCGGTTACCAAAGGCGGCCAGTCAGCCATTGTTTCTACCACCGGCAACGAAGATTGTCACTTAATTTTGCGCGGCGGAAAAATGCCTAATTACGATGCAGCAAGCGTTGCTGCGACGGCAACGGAAATTGCCAAAGCCGGCCTTGCTGCGCGCGTCATGATCGACGCCAGTCATGCCAATAGTCGCAAACAATACGAAAACCAAATTCCGGTCTGTGCTGATATAGGCAAACAAATTGCTAACGGCGATGAGCGGATTGTTGGCATCATGATTGAATCGCACTTGCTTGAGGGCCGGCAAGATCTCGAAGGGGATGGGCCGCTAACTTACGGGCAAAGCATTACCGATGCTTGCATTAATTGGAGCGATAGCGTGACAGTACTAGAAGGCTTAGCGGAGGCGGTCAGACAACGGCGGATTGCGCGCAGCCGTAGCAATTAACCCATAGTGCAAGACGATTTCCGCTGCCTCCATGTCCGATATTGCTAACCAACTCAACACGATACGCCAGCGCATTGCCAATGCGGCGCGCGTAGCAGGCCGGAGTGAGAATGCCGTAAGCTTGCTGGCTGTTTCAAAAACCTTTTCTGCCGAGATGATTCGCGCAGCTTACGCAGCCGGACAATCGTCATTTGGCGAAAGCTATATGCAAGAAGCGCTAGAGAAAATCGAGGCGTTGGCAGATTTGCGCGCGCAGCTAGAATGGCATTTTATTGGGCCTTTACAGAGCAATAAAACAAAATGGGCTGCGACGCATTTTGATTGGGTGCATTCCGTGGATCGCCTTAAAATCGCCCAGCGGCTCTCCGAACAGCGCCCCATCCATCTGCCGCCGCTCAATATCTGCCTACAAGTTAATATGAGCGGCGAAGCCAGTAAAAGTGGCGCCTCTCCCGCCGACGCAGTCTCGCTAGCACATGCACTGGCAACACTACCGCGGCTCAAATTACGTGGCTTGATGACCATTCCAGCCCCGGCTGATACCCTTGATGCGCAGCGTTTGGCATACCGCAAGGTGTCTCAGCTGTTTGCTACGCTACGTACCGATGGACTCGCACTTGATACTTTATCGGCCGGCATGTCGGCCGATTTAGAAGCCGCCATACTCGAAGGCGCAACACTGGTACGCATTGGCTCAGCGATCTTTGGTACGCGCATCAGACATTAATTAAATTTAAGAGGACATTATTCAATGAATCAGTCAGCCAGCGAAGCCTCTATGAAAATCGCCTTTATTGGTGGCGGTAATATGGCCAACGCGCTCATCGGCGGGTTAGTTAAAGGTGGCCTATCTTCATCGAATTTATATGCAATTGATGTCAATAGCGATGTATGTGCACGCCTCGAAGCGCAATGGCATATCCGCACCAGTGCCATGATCAGTCCAGCCCTGCATCACTATGACGCACTCGTATTAGCGGTTAAACCACAGCAACTCAAAGAGATTGCTCACGCCATCGCCCCCTATCTAAACAGGCAAGTTGTGATTAGCATCGCGGCGGGTATTCGTGCGGCAACGATACAGGACTGGCTAGGCGGTTATACGCGGATTGTGCGTGCCATGCCCAACACGCCAGCTTCAATTGGCATGGGTGTGACAGGCGTTACCGCACTGACTAGCGTGAATGCACAGGGCCGTCAGCTTGCTGAAACTGTGTTAGCCGCAGCAGGGCAAGTCATCTGGTGTGAACATGAAAAGCAAATCGACGCTATCACGGCAATCTCTGGCAGCGGCCCGGCTTATGTATTTTATTTTATTGAAGCCCTTGAAGAGGCCGCCCGGCAACTTGGATTTGATGACGCCCAAAGCCGCTCGCTGGCGCTTGCAACAGTGAATGGCGCCACCCAGTTAGCCATGCAATCTAATGAAGCCGTGAGCACGCTACGAGAACGCGTCAGCTCAAAAGGAGGAACGACTGCCGCAGCGCTTACGTCGTTTACTGCGGATGGCGTAAAAGAAGCCATTATGCGCGGCGCATTTGCTGCCCGGGCGAGGGCGGAGCAAATGGCAGATGAGCTCGGACAAACTTAAACTTTAGACAACGGCCGTTTAGAGAAGTTTGCTGAAGGCAACTGCCGCACTTAAAGCAGCGCATAATGCGCGGCAATACCTGCAAACAATACTCCGCCAAGCCAATTATTGTGCCTGAAAGCGGCAAAACATCCAGACCGCTCGCGGCTACGAATCAACGTGTAATGATACGCGGCACATAGCATAGCGCCGATCAAGCCGAGCCAAAATGCCAATGTATAAGCAAGTGCAATACCTATTGCCGCGTAAATCAGCAAAAACAACGCATAGCAGCCCATAATCGCCAGCACATCGTATTGACCAAAGGTCAGCGCTGAAGTGCGGATACCAATTTTTCGGTCATCATCACGATCCACCATTGCATATTCTGTGTCATAAGCAATTGACCAAAATATATTTGCAATCAGCATAGCCCACGCTAGAGGCGGCAGTTGGTTTTGCACCGCGGCAAATGCCATCGGTATACCAAAACCAAAGGCGCAGCCTAGATAAGCTTGAGGTAATGCGAAAAAGCGTTTGGTCAATGGATAGCTGGCCGCAAGCAACACCGCAATCAGTGCGAGCCATTTTGTCATTGCATTAAGAGAGGCAATTAACAGAAAAGAAAATAATGTGATCGCGACTGCCAACACCAGCGCCCGCCAAGGCGCAATTTGGCCAGAAGTAATCGGCCGCTCGCGCGTGCGCTCAACATATCGGTCAAAATCCCGATCAGCATAATCGTTAATTGCACAGCCAGCTGAACGCATCAGAATCGTACCCATCACAAAAATCAGCAACAGCGACAATGACGGCGGGCCATTCGATGCAATCCAGAGTGCATTCAGTGTTGGCCACAGCAACAACAAAATACCAATCGGTTTATCCAGACGCAGCAAACGCCAGTATGGTACAAGCCAAGCTATTTTGTGAGCGGCCATTTGCTTATGCCAGCATAGAGCGTAGCATCCAGGCGGTTTTTTCATGGGTTTGCATACGCTGTGTGAGTAAATCCGCAGTTGGCTCATCCTGCGCATCGTCAGCCACTGGAAAAAATTTGCGCGCAGTTCGTGTTACGGCTTCATGGCCTTCGACCAGTTGACGAATCATCTCTTCAGCCGCTGGCACGCCCTCCGCTTCAGAGATAGAAGAGAGTTTTGCGTATTCACGGTAACTGCCAGGAGCCGGAAAACCTAGGGCCCGAATCCGCTCGGCAATCTCATCCACCGCACTAGCAAGCTCAGTATATTGAGTTTCAAACATGAGGTGCAGTGTATTAAACTGCGGGCCGGTGACATTCCAATGGAAATTATGGGTCTTTAAATATAAGGTATAGGTGTCCGCCAATACGTGACTTAAACCCTCGGCAATATGTTTGCGATCTTGATCGCTGATGCCAATATTGATATTAGTTGCTGAGACTTTTTTAGTCATTACATGCTCCTTAAAAAAGAATTACTGTGGTACATGGATGGATTCAGTATCCGGCATTTAGGCAACTTAAATTGAATGCGTTTTATGCTTGCTTAGCGGGTAAATCCAGTTTTTTTGCTCCCGGTAAATTGCAAGCAGCAACGGCTGAACAGATGACATCAATGGCCGGCATACGCGTAAAGCTCTTGCGCCATGCCAACACCACCCGGCGGTCCGGTACCGGTTCTTTAAATGGAATATAACTCAGCATAGCATTATCAACAGCATTCTTATGATGCGTTATCTTATGCTTGCCAATTTGCTCAACCGGCACGGAAGTGCACGGCAGCACGGTAATGCCAATTCCGCTTGCTACCATATGGCGGATAGTTTCAAGCGATGAACCTTCAAAGGTTTTTTGAATACCGTCCGCATTCTGTGAAAAACGCATCAACTCTGGACACACGCCGAGCACATGGTCCCGGAAACAATGTCCGTTACCAAGGAGCAGCATGGTTTCTTGCTTAAGGTCGTTGGCATCAATTGAAGTCTGTTGTTCCCATGGATGCCTTTTAGGTAAGGCAACCACAAAGGGTTCATCATACAGTGGGCGCATTACCAGCCCCGTTTCAGGAAATGGCAAGGCAATCACAGCCACATCAATTTCACCTTGCTTAAGTAACTCAATCAGCTTCAAAGTAAAATTTTCTTGCAGCATCAATGGCATTTGCGGCGCCATCTTGATCATTTGCTTAACCAGCGAAGGCAACAGATAAGGCCCGATTGTATAAATCACACCAAGGCGTATCGGTCCTATCAGTGGATCTTTGCCTTGTTTGGCAATTTCTCTAATCGCCTGGGTTTGTTCCAAAACACGTTGTGCCTGCGCAATAATTTGTTCGCCAATCGGTGTTACGCTGATTTCACTGGTACCACGTTCAAAAATTTGCACATTCAGCTCATCTTCGAGCTTTTTGATTGCTACAGATAAAGTGGGCTGACTAACAAAACACGCATCCGCCGCGCGGCTAAAATGCCGTTCGCGAGCAATTGCAACGATGTACTTAAGTTCGGTGAGGGTCATGTATGTTCAGTATACCAAAACAACTGTCCTATGCCAGTTGCATACGAAGCTTTGCTATTGTAGAGGATGGCGCTGAACTAAAAGGAGACGAATAAAACACAAAAAGCCTCCCTTGTGGGGAGGCTTTTTGGTTAAAGAGAGAAGCCTGACGATGTCCTACTTTCACACGGGTAATCCGCACTATCATCGGCGTGGAGTTGTTTCACGGCCCTGTTCGAGATGGGAAGGGGTGGTTCCAACACGCTATGGTCATCAGGCGTAAAGGGTAGAAGAACTGAGAGCGATCTCAATTCATCAAAAAGGGGGGAAGAAGTAATTAGGTAATAGATAAGACACACAAGTTATAGGGTCAAGCCTCACGGGCGATTAGTACTGGTTAGCTAAGCACATTACTGTGCGTACACACCCAGCCTATCGACGTCCTGGTCTCGAACGACCCTTCAGGGGAATCGAATTCCCGGGAAATCTCATCTCGAGGCGAGTTTCCCGCTTAGATGCTTTCAGCGGTTATCTCTTCCGAACATAGCTACCCGGCGATGCCACTGGCGTGACAACCGGTACACCAGAGGTTCGTCCACTCCGGTCCTCTCGTACTAGGAGCAGGTCCTCTCAAATTTCCAGCGCCCACGGCAGATAGGGACCAAACTGTCTCACGACGTTTTAAACCCAGCTCACGTACCTCTTTAAATGGCGAACAGCCATACCCTTGGGACCGGCTACAGCCCCAGGATGAGATGAGCCGACATCGAGGTGCCAAACACCGCCGTCGATATGAACTCTTGGGCGGTATCAGCCTGTTATCCCCAGAGTACCTTTTATCCGTTGAGCGATGGCCCTTCCATACAGAACCACCGGATCACTATGACCTGCTTTCGCACCTGTTCGACGTGTCAGTCTCACAGTTAAGCACGCTTATGCCATTGCACTATCAGTACGATTTCCGACCGTACCTAGCGTACCTTCGTACTCCTCCGTTACGCTTTGGGAGGAGACCGCCCCAGTCAAACTGCCCACCATGCACTGTTCCCGACCCGGATTACGGGCCAAGGTTAGAACCGCAAACAAACCAGGGTGGTATTTCAAGGTTGGCTCCACGCAAACTAGCGTTCACGCTTCAAAGCCTCCCACCTATCCTACACAGACCGGTTCACAGTTCAATACAAAGCTACAGTAAAGGTTCATGGGGTCTTTCCGTCTAGCCGCGGGTAGATTGCATCATCACAAACATTTCAACTTCGCTGAGTCTCGGGAGGAGACAGTGTGGCCATCGTTACGCCATTCGTGCAGGTCGGAACTTACCCGACAAGGAATTTCGCTACCTTAGGACCGTTATAGTTACGGCCGCCGTTTACCGGGACTTCAATCAAGAGCTTGCACCCCATCATTTAATCTTCCGGCACCGGGCAGGCGTCACACCCTATACGTCCACTTTCGTGTTTGCAGAGTGCTGTGTTTTTATTAAACAGTCGCAGCCACCAATTTTTTGCAACCCTTTCTCCCTTCTGGCGCAGGCCAGTCAAGATACCAGGGCGTACCTTATCCCGAAGTTACGGTACCAATTTGCCGAGTTCCTTCTCCCGAGTTCTCTCAAGCGCCTTAGAATACTCATCTCGCCCACCTGTGTCGGTTTGCGGTACGGTCGTCATTAGACTGAAGCTTAGAGGCTTTTCTTGGAACCACTTCCAATTGCTTCGCAAACTCACGTTTGCTCGCCCCACATCCTTGAATTCCGCGCCCGGATTTGCCTAAGCGCCTTCTCTAATGCAGGGACCGGGACATCCAACACCCGGACAACCTTTAGCGATCCGTCCCCCCATCGCATCTAACGACGGTGCAGGAATATTAACCTGCTTCCCATCAGCTACGCATTTCTGCCTCACCTTAGGGGCCGACTCACCCTACGCCGATGAACGTTGCGTAGGAAACCTTGGGCTTTCGGCGAGGGGGCTTTTCACCCCCTTTATCGCTACTCATGTCAGCATTCGCACTTCTGATACCTCCAGCATACCTTTCGATACACCTTCACAGGCTTACAGAACGCTCTCCTACCATGCATATTACTATGCATCCGCAGCTTCGGTGACTGGCTTGAGCCCCGTTACATCTTCCGCGCAGGACGACTCGATCAGTGAGCTATTACGCTTTCTTTAAAGGATGGCTGCTTCTAAGCCAACCTCCTGACTGTTTTAGCCTTCCCACTTCGTTTCCCACTTAGCCAATCTTGGGGACCTTAGCTGGCGGTCTGGGTTGTTTCCCTCTTGACGTCGGACGTTAGCACCCGGCGTCTGTCTCCCGTGATTGCACTCTTCGGTATTCGGAGTTTGCTATGGCGAGGTAATCCGCGATGGACCCCTCTACCATGACAGTGCTCTACCCCCGAAGGTGATACACGAGGCACTACCTAAATAGTTTTCGGAGAGAACCAGCTATTTCCGGATTTGTTTAGCCTTTCACCCCTATCCACAGCTCATCCCCTAATTTTTCAACATTAGTGGGTTCGGACCTCCAGTACGTGTTACCGCACCTTCATCCTGGCCATGGATAGATCATCCGGTTTCGGGTCTACACCCAGCAACTATCGCCCTATTCGGACTCGCTTTCGCTACGCCTTCCCTAATCGGTTAAGCTCGCTACTGAATGTAAGTCGCTGACCCATTATACAAAAGGTACGCAGTCACCCCTTACGAGGCTCCTACTGTTTGTATGCATGCGGTTTCAGGATCTATTTCACTCCCCTTCCGGGGTTCTTTTCGCCTTTCCCTCACGGTACTGGTTCACTATCGGTCGATCACGAGTATTTAGCCTTGGAGGATGGTCCCCCCATCTTCAAACAGGATTTCACGTGTCCCGCCCTACTTTTCGTATCCCTAGTTCCACACTACAGTTTTCGCATACAGGGCTATCACCTTCTATGGCTGGACTTTCCATTCCATTTTGCTAACTATTGTGCTAAAAAATACAGGCTCTTCCCATTTCGCTCGCCACTACTCTGGGAATCTCGGTTGATTTCTTTTCCTACGGCTACTTAGATGTTTCAGTTCACCGCGTTCGCTTCTCTTGACCTATGTATTCAGTCAAGGATGACCCATTCGGGCCGGGTTTCCCCATTCGGACATCTTCGGATCAAAGCTTGTTTGCCAGCTCCCCGAAGCTTTTCGCAGGCTACCACGTCCTTCATCGCCTGTGATCGCCAAGGCATCCACCACATGCACTTATTCACTTGACCCTATAACTAGGGTGTCTCTAAGTACTTGTTTGCCTTATCTCAACGGCTGACCCGTCTCGATAAGTCGATACAATCTATTACCCATGTATGCTTCAACATTCCATCTCAAGAATGTCTCCACATACTTTACTTCTTCCATTTTGTTAAAGAACGTGACAGTCGATTTACGACAATCGTTATTCCACAAGGCTCCCATTCAGAAACCCTGGCGAATAAAGATTGGTGGAGGCAGACGGGATCGAACCGACGACCCCCTGCTTGCAAAGCAGGTGCTCTCCCAGCTGAGCTATGCCCCCCTGTGTCTTCCTTGACCAATCAACAGGCCTGTGCTTGGTGGGTCTGGTAGGACTTGAACCTACGACCCCACGCTTATCAAGCGTGTGCTCTAACCACCTGAGCTACAGACCCATTACAGCCGATAAGTGTGGACACTTGACTTCAAGCATCTTCTAGAAAGGAGGTGATCCAGCCGCACCTTCCGATACGGCTACCTTGTTACGACTTCACCCCAGTCATGAATCCTACCGTGGTGACCGCCCTCCTTACGGTTAGACTAGCCACTTCTGGTAAAACCCACTCCCATGGTGTGACGGGCGGTGTGTACAAGACCCGGGAACGTATTCACCGCGGCATGCTGATCCGCGATTACTAGCGATTCCAACTTCATGCAGTCGAGTTGCAGACTGCAATCCGGACTACGATCGGTTTTCTGGGATTGGCTCCCCCTCGCGGGTTGGCTACCCTCTGTTCCGACCATTGTATGACGTGTGAAGCCCTACCCATAAGGGCCATGAGGACTTGACGTCATCCCCGCCTTCCTCCGGTTTGTCACCGGCAGTCTCCTTAAAGTGCCCTTGCGTAGCAACTAAGGATAAGGGTTGCGCTCGTTGCGGGACTTAACCCAACATCTCACGACACGAGCTGACGACAGCCATGCAGCACCTGTGTTACATCTCTCTTTCGAGCACTCCAACCTCTCGGCCAGATTATGTACATGTCAAGGGTAGGTAAGGTTTTTCGCGTTGCATCGAATTAATCCACATCATCCACCGCTTGTGCGGGTCCCCGTCAATTCCTTTGAGTTTTAATCTTGCGATCGTACTCCCCAGGCGGTCAACTTCACGCGTTAGCTTCGTTACTAAGGATAGCTATCCCCAACAACCAGTTGACATCGTTTAGGGCGTGGACTACCAGGGTATCTAATCCTGTTTGCTCCCCACGCTTTCGTGCCTCAGCGTCAGTATTGGCCCAGGAGGCTGCCTTCGCCATCGGTGTTCCTCCACATATCTACGCATTTCACTGCTACACGTGGAATTCCACCTCCCTCTGCCATACTCTAGTCTGCCAGTCACGTATGCAGTTCCCAGGTTGAGCCCAGGGATTTCACATCCGTCTTAACAAACCGCCTACGCACCCTTTACGCCCAATAATTCCGATTAACGCTTGCACCCTACGTATTACCGCGGCTGCTGGCACGTAGTTAGCCGGTGCTTATTCTTCCGGTACCGTCATCCATTAAGATTATTTACCCTAACGTTTTCTTCCCGAACAAAAGTGCTTTACAACCCGAAGGCCTTCTTCACACACGCGGCATTGCTGGATCAGGGTTGCCCCCATTGTCCAAAATTCCCCACTGCTGCCTCCCGTAGGAGTCTGGGCCGTGTCTCAGTCCCAGTGTGGCTGGTCGTCCTCTCAGACCAGCTACGGATCGTCGCCTTGGTAAGCCTTTACCTCACCAACTAGCTAATCCGACATCGGCCGCCCCTATAGCGCGAGGCCCTAAGGTCCCCCGCTTTCATCCGTAGATCGTATGCGGTATTAATCCGGCTTTCGCCGGGCTATCCCCCTCTACAGGACACGTTCCGATGTATTACTCACCCGTTCGCCACTCGCCGCCAGGCCGAAACCCGCGCTGCCGTTCGACTTGCATGTGTAAAGCATGCCGCCAGCGTTCAATCTGAGCCAGGATCAAACTCTTCTGTTTAAACCTGTTTAAACTCCCCATCTTTTCAGACGGGTGCTCTCTCAAAGGTTGACAAGTCGTAGATTGCTCTACTACCCATCTTACTTCTTGTGAGACTTGATATCTATCTTCGTTCCTCACGGCTTACGCCGCAAAAAACTCGCTTTCATCAAGTGCCCACTCTTATCGACTGTAACTTTTTAAAGATCGCCCACTTACCTTCCGGTTCGTGTCTCGCTGACTCAGCAGCGAAGGAACGAGATTATGCTGCCTTTACGCCAACCCGTCAACCCCTTTTCGCAAAAATCTTTAAATTAAATAAGATTCGCATTAGCCGCGGCAATCGCCGTCATATTGATGATCCGCCGCACGGTGGCGCCTGGAGTCAGAATATGCACCGGTTTTGATGCGCCAAGCAAGAATGGGCCTATGGTTAGGCCCTCGCCGCTGGTCATTTTTAATAAATTGTAGGCAATATTTGCGGCCTCTAGACTTGGCATAATCAAGAGATTCGCCTCACCGGTCAGTTTTGACCCAGGAAAGGCCGCTTTGCGTAAGACTTCGGACAAGGCGGCATCACCATGCATCTCACCCTCCACCTCGAGCTCGGGTGCGCGCTCAACAATCAATGCGCGTGCTTTAGCCATGCGTTGCGAGGAGGCGTTTGGCGCACTACCAAAATTTGAACTCGATAACAGCGCAATCTTGGGCACAATGCCAAAGCGCTCAATTTCACGCGCAGCAAGCACCGCCATCTCAGCCAACTGCTCCGAACTCGGTTCTTGATTGACATAGGTATCGCAGATAAACAAATTGCGCCCTGGCAGCATCAGCAAATTCATCGCTGCATAATGACTGACATCGGGCGCGTAACCCAGCGCTTGCTGAATAAATTTCAGGTGACTATGGTAAGTGTCAATCAGACCACAGATCATGCCTTCGGCTTCACCTAGGTGAACCAGAGTCGCGCCAATCAAGGTATTAGACTTGCGCATCGCGGCCTTCGCCACTTCTGGCGTGACGCCTTCACGGGCCCCTCGCCGATGATATTCTTGCCAACTTTTTTGATAACGCGAATCATCTTCTGGATTAACAACAATCAAATCTTGACCAAGTTTTAACTTTGAGCTAATTTTTTTCAAACGCATTTCAATCACAGCCGGTCGACCTACTACGATAGGCTGCGCGATTTTTTCAAGCAACACAAATTGAGCTGCGCGCAAAACGCGTTCGTCCTCACCTTCGGCAAACACAATCCGCGCTGGCGCCGTTTTAGCTGCGGTGAAGACTGGACGCATCACCATCCCCGTGCGGTAAACGGTCCCGGCGAGCTGCTCACGGTAGGCATCCATGTCAGCAATGGGTTGCGTTGCTACGCCTGAATCCATCGCCGCCTGTGCTACGGCCGGTGCAATTTTGATGATTAAACGTGGATCAAATGGCTTAGGGATTAAATAATCCGGTCCAAATTCAAGTGTATGACCTTCATAAGCCTTCGCCACCTCATCACCTTGATCGCAGTCTTGTGCCAATTCGGCAATGGCCTTTACACAAGCGAGCTTCATCTGCTCAGTGATACAGGTGGCCCCTACATCCAACGCGCCGCGAAAAATAAAGGGAAAACACAATACATTGTTGACCTGATTCGGATAGTCTGAGCGACCCGTCGCAATCACCACATCTGGGCGCGCCGCTTTAGCAAGCTCTGGGCGAATTTCCGGCTCTGGGTTAGCCAGCGCGAGAATCAATGGCTTCGCGGCCATGCTTTTCACCATTTCTGGCTTAAGCACGCCTGCCGCCGAACACCCGAGAAAAACATCTGCATCTTGCATCGCATCGGCTAGCTCGCGTGCTTGAGTTTTAGCAATGTAACGTGCTTTAGTGGGATCCAGGTTGGAGCGCCCATCATGGATCACGCCTTTTGAGTCGACGACAAGAATATGGGCTTTATTTAGCCCAAGATCGACGAGCAAATCCAAGCAAGCAATTGCTGCTGCACCCGCACCCGAACAAACCAGTTTGATTTCGCTTAACTTTTTGCCAACGACCTTCAAGCCGTTAAGGATAGCGGCAGACGCGATGATCGCCGTGCCATGTTGATCATCATGAAAAACCGGAATTTTCATCCGCTCGCGCAGCTTTTTTTCGATATAAAAACACTCGGGCGCTTTAATATCTTCAAGATTAATGCCGCCCAGCGTTGGCTCCAGCATAGCGATTGCCTCAACCAGCTTGTCTGGATCGTTTTCTGCCAACTCAATATCGAATACGTCAATGCCAGCGAACTTCTTAAATAAGCAACCTTTGCCTTCCATCACAGGTTTAGCTGCAAGTGGCCCAATATTACCAAGACCTAACACGGCGGTACCATTTGTGATCACGCCCACTAGATTGCCGCGTGAGGTGTATTTTTGTGCCGTCAGCGGATCTTGATGAATCGCCTCACATGCGGCCGCCACTCCCGGCGAGTAGGCTAGAGCAAGGTCTAGGCTATTGGACAATGGCTTCGTCGGAGTAACCGATATCTTGCCAGGGCGGGGGAATTGATGATAATAAAGCGCGCTTTGCTTAAGTTGTTCGTCCATTACATCTAACCTGTGGTTTTGTTGATTTTAAGCCCAAAAGAATTAAGCTGCCCGACAGCAGGCTGAATGAGTTGGCCACTCGCCGCGGGGAGCCTAGTTTACACCTCAAGGCCATCAATAAGGTTTAAGCACAAAATTTTTGTTATTTATTTTCGCCATAAATGAAAGAATTTCACAAAAATTCTAGGTAGAATAAGGGGTCTACTAAAATAGGATTTGCCATGACAGGCTCTAATCACCCCTCCATTGCTGACACTACAGCAAAAATTCTGCTTGAGTTACAAGCGGTGCACTTTAATACCGTCAATCCTTTCATGTTGACCTCTGGTCGGGCCAGCCCGGTATATATCGACTGCCGCAAACTGATTTCCTTTCCGCGCGCACGCCGCACGCTGATGTCAATGGCTGAATCGACGATCTTAGATGAGATTGGCTTCGAGCAAATTGATGCGGTAGCCGGTGGTGAAACCGCTGGCATTCCTTTTGCCGCCTGGATCGCTGACCGGCTGATGTTGCCCATGCAATATGTGCGAAAAAAACCAAAAGGCTTTGGCCGCAATGCGCAGATTGAAGGTCATCTCACAGAAGGAGCGCGTGTTTTACTGGTGGAGGATTTAACCACCGATAGCCGCAGCAAGATTAATTTTTGTGAAGCGCTGCGCACAGCGGGGGCTCAAGTTAACCATGTCTTTGTGCTCTTTCACTATGATATCTTTGCCGAAAGCCGCTCTGTTTTAAAAGATATCGGGGTTGAGCTCCATGCCCTTGCCACTTGGTGGGATGTTCTTCGAGTGGCCAAGTCACTGAATTATTTCGATCCTGCGACGCTTGATGAAGTCGAGAAATTCTTACACGCTCCCGCCGCATGGTCAGCGGCGCACGGTGGCTCTGAAACGGTGGTTTAATGATTAAAGTATTTGTTGACGGGCAAGAGGGCACCACCGGCCTGAAGATTTTTGAATATCTTGCGATCCGACGTGATATTGAAATACTACGTATTGACGAAGATAAACGAAAAGACGTTGAGCAGCGACGCACCCTGATCAACGCTTCAGATCTGACCTTCTTGTGTTTACCCGACACTGCCGCGCGTGAATCGGTAGCACTCGTCGACAACCCCAATACCTGCATCATTGACGCCAGTACCGCCTTTCGCACCGATCATGATTGGGCATACGGGTTACCGGAACTAAACCGCGCACAGCGCGCGCGCATCCGCACGTCCCAGCGAATTGCGGTGCCAGGTTGCCATGCATCGGCGTTTATACTCGCCGCGCATCCGTTGGTAGCAAAAGGCATTATGCCGCCTGATTGTCCGCTGAGCAGTTATTCAATTACGGGTTATAGCGGTGGCGGCAAGCAAATGATTTCGGCTTATGAGTGCGGTGAAAACCCGTCACTTACAAGTCCGAGACACTACGCGCTTGGCCTTGAGCACAAGCATCTGCCAGAAATGACGATGCATGCGGAACTTGCCACCGCGCCCATCTTCACGCCGATTGTTGCGTCTTTTTATCAAGGTTTGGCGGTTACGACTTGTTTTTATTCTCGTTATCTTGCCCCCGGCGTTGGCCCTCAACACGTTCAGGCGGTGCTTGCCGAATATTATGAAAATGAGCCTTTTATCCGGGTTGCGCCATTTGATGCGGTAGAGAATCTTGATCAGGGGTTTTTTAATATTCAAGAGTGTAATAATACAAATCGCGTAGATATTTTTGTATTTGGTAACCAAGATCGGATCGTCACTATTGCCCGGCTTGATAACTTAGGCAAAGGTGCATCAGGCGCCGCGATTCAATGCATGAACCTACGCCTTGGTACGGGTGAAATGGCAGGATTGACTGCTATCGCATAAAGACCAATCCACTCTCGAACTCTAATTTTCCAAACTACGGATGGCTTGAGCAACCCAGCCAAAACTCAGCTTCTCTTGTTCCATCCTGACCCTTTCTCCTAATCTATCAGAGCGCAGATCTTCAAATAATGCTTGTTCAGGTTCAGTTAGCCTATCCAGCTGGCCGCAATAGCGTTTGTCCTGCTCTTCAGCCCCCCATAAAGTGCGATGAGCCAGTAAGGTGGCGCGATCCATTAATAGCGATTTGACATGCGGATAGGAAGCTCGTAGACGATCCAGGATCGCATAACCATGGGTATCGATGTCACCCCAATAAGTGATATCCCTATGCGCCAACCACCCGATATTAGCCAAACGGCCGATATTGTATCCCCCACCAAAAATAATCATACTGTGCGGTAACTCAGGAAATGCCAAGCCATTTATTTCATTTTCGGTAATAAAAATCCGTCTCGCATTTGGATTTAATGCGGCGAATTCGGAGAGCGGCACACTGATATCAGACAACCCTCCGATGCGATCGGATTGATCCAGTATCCGAAAACGAATTAATGAAGGTTTACTCAATAGGCCATAGCGCAACTCGAAATGACGGGCGCCCGTCGCACTTGGCTCAATCACCGATGATGGCAGCACCTGGTCGAGCAATTCTGTCAAAAGCCCTTTGCGAGTTTCAATAAACTTGGTATCAATCCCGGCAATATCCAGTTGGCGTAAATATATGCCGGGCTTTGGACGATGGCGAAACCAATGCAAGATAGCCATAATCCGCTCCCATATTTCTGCCGACTCTAGAACGGTCAACGCACGCCGGCTCAGCCATTCTTTCAACTCAGGAAAAGCATCCAGGGTAATCGCCGCCAATTGATCAAAACGAGCAGCATCACGTTGCCGCCCAAGCAAGCGTAACGCATCTGCTGCCGTGGGCAGAATCACCTTTGTGGGGATACGGTTGCGCCCCAGTTGGCGGTGATTAAATTCCTGCCATTCGATTTCATAACCATATCCCCTGACTGCTTTGCTATCTTTTTCTAGCAGTCGAATCCAGCAGCGAACATCGTCGAAGCGATGCATGACAGCATTCGCCTCAGGCTGGCGCAGATTCATTTTGAGCGGAAATAAAACTGCGCCATTGAGTTGTGCTGAGAGCAACCGGCCCTGCTTCCAAAGCCGCAATAACTTTGCTTCAATCTCCGTTGGTGTGGTCCATGATATAGCTAAAGAAGCCTTGTTACTCATCATTGTGCTTGGCGTGCTTCTCGCTCGACCTGATATTCCTCAATCGTAAGAGAACGTAACATCGATTGGCGCCCCTCGTCATTATGTACAAAACCTAGGCTCACCACATAGGGTTCGATAATATGTATTTTTTGTAGCGGGGTTACAATCAAAAGTTGCAAATTCATCCGCTTAAACAATTCCAAGCCATAGCGAGCTGACTCATCGGACCCACGACCAAAAGCCTCGTCAATCACAACAAAGCGAAATGACCGAGAATGGGTCGGACCTTTTTCCAGCCCAAACTGATACGCTAGACTCGCAGCTAGCACCGTGTAGGCAAGCTTTTCTTTCTGTCCCCCCGATTTTCCGCCTGAATCAGTATAGTGCTCATGCTCACGATCATCGTTGCGCCAACGCTCAGACGCAGAAAATGTAAACCAGTTGCGCACATCAGTCACTTTGCGCGTCCAATTCCGATCAAATTCAGCGCTGCCCTCTCGGCCACGGAAACGTTCAATGATGCGCCTCACCTGTAAAAACTTAGCCTCTGAATATTCTTCATCAGCTGATCCGGTGAGCGCACCTTCAGTACACGTGCGCAAATTTTGTTGGAAATCGCGCAACTCAACATCGATGTTAGGTTCAGCCTCAAGTGCGATGTAGCGATTTGGGTTGTAATCAATATCCCGCAATGAATGATTAATGAAAGCAATGCGCTCACGAATAGTCTGGCGCTCACGATGTAATTGCGATTGGAAGCCAGCGATTTCCCGAATGGTGTTTTCGTTTAATAACTCTTTAAAACGTGCTTCAAAACGCGGCAGATCATCGCTTTGCAAATTACTCAGCATGGTGCGATATTCATGCGCCGCTTCGACGCTCACGTCTACCTCGCGCGTGGCAAGTGGGTAAGCCAGCGTATAGGTACGCATCGCGTCAATAATTTTATCGCGGATCTGATCAATTTTCTTGCTCTTGTCCCCAATCTTTTGTCGCAACCATGCGCCCATGTCTTTCTCGCGATTATCGCAAGATTCAACCGTTAACGATTGCCCACCAAGCACTTCAGGTCGCATCGCTTCGAGCAATGGGAAATAGTCGGTCTGAACTTGTGGCGGCATTGCTTTAAGCAAAAGCTCACAATCCTTTAAGGTGTTCTCGGCTTGCTTGATTTTTTCTTCGTTGGTGCCCTGTGCACGTGAGTTCTTTTCAATACTGTGCTCAGTTTCTTGCAACACCTCGCTTATTTTAGCCAATTGCTGCTCTAGTGTGCTCAACACATCAGAAGTCGCCTCCAGTTGTTGTTTTTCTCGCTCAAGCTGCTCAATTTTGATCAGTAGCGATCTCCACTCTAATTCCTGGAAATTGCTAAATACAGCCAGTTGCTGCCAAGTTCCCAATTTTTTCTGCTGAGTAGCAAGCTCACGTTGAGCGATAGCAATTTGCGCTATGCTTGCTTGCATCCGTGTCTTTAAATCACTGGCTTGTTTTTCTAGGACAGCGATTTTAGCTTCGTTAGACCAACCTAGAACATAACGCGAACGGTCATCAAGTCGGCGCCGATCATCTTTTTCGTGGCGCTCGTCACCCGCTTTGATCTGACCACTACGCGTGATCGCCCGCTTCTCTCGATAGAATTGATCAAGCGTAGGACAACACACATAATCGAAACGCCGCCCTAATTCAGTATCCAGCCAATTATAAAAAGGCGACTCAGGCTTAACCGCCAATTTGCGCGCCAATGAAGCCGGGTGCACAGCATGTTGATTCGTTTGCGCGACTAAACGTACTCGGTAATACACTAGACGAGCGCCCAAATGCGTCTGATCAACCCAGGTAGCCAATCTAGCGTAATGTATGTCAGGGACCAATAAAGAGATACCAAAGCTATGCAATAACCGCTCAGCAGCGCCTTCCCATGCTTTTTCTTCATCACGCACTTGGATTAATTCTCCGACAAACGGTAAATCATCTGCGGATAGGCATAGCGCGTCACATAATATATCGCGCAGCTTTAACATTTGATCGGGAATATTTGAGCGCCGTTTCCGTAATGAATCAAGTTCCAACTCTAATTCATTATGCTGAAATTCAAGCTGCCGCAACGCAACACCCTTTTCGGTCAACTCATTTTGCAGCATATCTCGCTTTTCTACACATGCTGCTTGTCCGGCATCAATGGCACGGCGATTGATTGTAAAAGCCTCGGCATTTACCGCACCTGACAAGCCCACTGCTTGGGCTAAGGCATCATATTGATCGGCCCGCTTAGCGCGCTCATCCTTTGTCTGCTGTGTCAGAAAAATGTCAGACTTGATGCGCTCAAGCCGGTCACCGCCGTTCGAGGCAATAGCTTGTTTGATTTCATCGCGGGTAGCCAGCTCACTCCGTTTTTTATCTGCAAGCGCCAGTGAGTTTATAGAGAGGCGCTCTAGCTCGTTTTGCAATTGGCTCATCCACTTCTGTAGCAAACCACTTTTCAGATGTGCAAACCAAGGCCGCAGTGCATCCCAACAATAACGTAACTCCTCAACTTCAGCTACCTGCCGCGCATGTTGGTCACAATTTTCTATCAATGGCGCTAAATGGCCAATCTGTGCTTTGGCTTTAAGCACCGATTCGTGTGCCCGATTAAGATCGTCAAAATGCGCAATCAAGGCTGCAATACGAGCCTCTACTGGAAAAGCCTCCAACATATGATCACGCACAAATTGAGTCAGATTACCGACCGATTTCATCGATACCGTTTGATGGAACAAATCCATCGCCTGCTCATTGGCGATGCCAAAACGGCGCCGAAAATCCGCGCCGTACTGCGTAAAACTCTCGTGTAGCGTAATCCCACGCGTATTGCGTAAGCGTTTGCGCAATTTGCTTATATCAGAGCCAAAGTCGGCAAAATGCCCAGCGACCGACAACGCGTGATCCGCCACAATATAAAAACGCTCAGGTTGCCCACGCGGGTCCTTAAACCAAAATACTTGCGCTAACGTCACCGTTTGGTCAAAACCCTGGTTATGGAAAATACTCAGCAGTACCGAATAACTATTATGATCACGCAAAGTCACCGCACGTGCAGTAGTGTTGCCATCACCACGCTCTGACTTATAGTGTCCTAGCACATAAGTGCGTAAGCTGCGTTCACGTGCATCGGCTCCCGCAGCTTTGTTATAGGCAATCTTTTGCGCTGGCACGAGTAGCGTCGTTATCGCGTCAACCAACGTAGATTTACCAGAACCGATATCACCCGTTAGCAAGATATTGTCACCCCCTGGCTGCAAGCTCCAGACCCGCTGATGAAACGTACCCCAGTTAAATACTTCAAAACGATGTAAACGAAAACCTGCCCGCTCGCCGTCTTGAGCGAAATCGAGCTGATCTACATGACTCATGATGCATCCTCCGACAGCAGCGTCGCCTGAGCATGGTTACAGTAATCCGTTAGCCGCTGCTCAAATTCATTGAGCCACTGTGCATCGACAAAAGCTTTGAGAATGCGATGAACTTCAAATTGCTGATCCTGCCCCGCCAAGCGGCGTAAAAACCCCAGCTCGATGATTTTATTGATATGTGTATCGATCCGATTGAGTAACTTAACTTCATTAACGGTATCTGGCAAGAAGAGACGGATTAACTCAACAATCTCTTCACGGCTCATGACAAGACGGCTATCGCTACTCGTCACGTCGAATTCGGCCATTTTTTTGCGCAATAGCACTAGAATAAGACTAACCGGATAGCTTAAAGGGCGGCGTGGCAACAGTCGCGGCAATTCTGCGGCGCCTTCCACCACTGGACGCTGACGCAAATAAGCATACCCCTCTGCTTCATCTACAATTAACTCTAAACCAATGATTACATAGTAGTCACGGACTCTAGCTTGTAAATCAAGTAGTGCTTGCCAACGAGCCAAGTCAATATCACGGTACAGCACACTTTGCAGCAGTGCAATCAATAACGGAGGTAGGCGGTTATCATCCATATTCATTGGGCAAAAATCACTAAAGGTAGAATCGCTCTTCGCACTTGGCCAAGCAAATCTGTCCACATTACACTTTCAGTCTGGGTATCATCAAGCGCCCCATGGTAGTCTGGATGAGTCGCGAGACTAAGGTAAACAACCAGCTCAGCCAAACCTTGTTCCAGCGGATATTGCCTAACTAGCTCAGCAAGTGAGATCTGTCGACGCGTTTGCAACGAACGCCTGATATTAGCTAAGAGGCGCACTTTATCAACAAACACCTGCTCAAAAAGCGCATCTGTGACAATCGCAACGTCATCATCGGCTAGGATATGCTGACAGATCTCGGGTTTAAACGGTGGTGAATACAGGGTACGCTCCATCGTAAGACGGAGCGCAGGCGTAAGCTTCTCCAGCGTCATAAAAGAGGTCAAAACGTCCGCTTGTATTTGATCTCGCGCCGTGAGTGCTTTTTGTTCTATGTTTCGGATCAACTGCATAATGCGTCGGTTTTCTAACCATGTTTGATCATCTAGATAACGCCGCAGTTGCTCCGATAAACGCGCCACCGTGCGCTGAGTCACCTCGCCAGCTTCTAACCAGTCATAATGAATCCGCAACAATCGGTTATCCGGCATCAACCCCCGCACTGGCTCTAATGAAAGTGCCGTCTCCAGTAATAACGAAAGTTCTTCTTGACGGGCCGGTGACATCAGTAGATCCCAGAAAGCGCGAAAGCTCTTGCCTTCATCCGAATCGGCAATGACATCACGCTGACCGAAAATCTCGCCGAGCAATTCGCCTTTACTACCGCCCCAGGTGGCAATACGCTCCCGTACTGAACGATCCAAGCACCGAAAGTTTTGTTCAACGGCCCGGAAATCAGCAAGTAACTCTCTGGCTGTTGCAACCATTTGTAAAAAACGCTCGCGGACTTGTGTTGCACCCATCAAATCCAATTGCCCGGATTGAATCCGCGCGATCTCGTTTTCAAGCACGCCTTTACGCTTTTCAAGCTCCGCAATACGCGCAGCAGGATCAAGCTCAGTCCCGTCAGCAATTTGGCGCAATAACTCAAACACCATGATTAAACGCGACTCGGTGCCGATAAATTGCCGCTGTTTAAGGCCAGCAAGCCAATTAATCGCCAATTCAGCAGAGAACGTTAAATCGTAATGTGGTTCGTCACTGTCGACCGTATAGTATTTGCGCAACCACCCGCACTTATCCGCTGCCCAATCATCCAAATAATCTGTAGCGAGCTTAGGAAAAAGAATTTCACCCTCGGTTTCATGCAAATGATATAGGTAGCCTTCTAGCTGCAATGCTAACGCTTGCCGAGAAACAGTGCGCACATTTGGCTCGATGAAACTGCGGTATAGAAAACTAGCAACCAATGGTGCATTAACTGCTGCGAGTAAGCGCCATGCTGGATGAGTATTACGTTGGATAAGCAGGGTCTGATAATCCATTTCAAACAGTCCAAATAGATATCACGGTTATTCCACCGTCACTGACTTTGCAAGGTTCCTAGGTTTATCGACATCTGTCCCACGCACACACGCAGTATGGTATGCCAACAATTGCAACGGTATGACGTGCAAAATCGGGGACAACCAACCGTAATGTTCAGGCAGCCGGATCACATGCAAACCTTCGCCATTGACGATGCGCGTATCGGCATCGGCAAAGACATAGAGCTCGCCACCGCGGGCGCGAACTTCTTGTATATTCGACTTCAACTTTTCAAGCAACGCATCGTTTGGCGCAACCGTGACAACTGGCATGGCGCGAGTAACCAGGGCTAGCGGGCCATGCTTGAGTTCACCAGCGGGATAAGCCTCAGCGTGAATGTACGAGATTTCTTTTAGCTTGAGCGCGCCCTCAAGCGCAATTGGGTAATGCAGGCCACGTCCGAGAAAAAGCGCGTTTTCTTTAGAGGCAAATTGCTCAGCCCATGCAATGATTTGCGGCTCCAGTGCAAGAACATGGTTTAAAGCAGCAGGCAAATGACGGAGTTGTTTGAGATAAGTTTCTTCAGCACTTGCCGCAACTCGCCCTCGCAGCTTACCCAAGGTGACCGCCAGCATAAACAGGGCAACCAGCTGTGTAGTAAAAGCTTTGGTTGAGGCCACGCCGATCTCTGTGCCGGCATGCGTCAAAAATGCCAGCGCCGTCTGCCGCACCATCGCACTGGTTGCGACATTACAAATCGCCAGTGTACGAGTGTGTCCTAATGCTTGCGCATGCTTTAACGCAGCTAATGTATCAGCGGTCTCACCTGACTGCGAAATAACCACCACTAAACTATTCGGATTGGGTACTGAATCTCGATAACGATACTCACTGGCAATTTCAACCTGAGTCGGCAGCGCAACCATTGATTCAAACCAATATTTAGCCGTTAAACCAGCGTAATAGCTGGTGCCGCAAGCCAATATCAACAAGCTATCAATCCCTGCAAATACCCGCTCAGCTTGTTCACCAAAATGTGCGGGGATAAATGCCTCCGCCACGGGAATGGTGTCCGCAATCGCGCGCGGCTGCTCAAAAATTTCTTTTTGCATAAAATGGCGATAGGGCCCGAGCTCAACCGCACTGCCATAGGCCGCGACGGTACGTATTTCGCGCTCCACAATGGCACCAGTGTGATCAGCAATACAGGATGCCGTACGCGAAAGTTGCACGACATCGCCCTCTTCAAGAAAAATAAAGCGCTCTGTGCTACCCGCAAGCGCGAGCGCATCGGAAGCAAGAAAATGCTCATTGTCACCCACCCCGACTACCAGAGGTGAGCCTTGCCTCGCACCCACAATATAGTGCGGCTCATCGCGACTAAAAACGGCAATTGCAAAAGCACCATGTAGCTGACGGACCGCTGCACGTACTGCGCTAAAAAGGTCGCCGCGATACAAACTATGAATCAAATGAGCAATGACTTCAGTATCCGTTTGGCTGATAAATTCATAGCCTTGTGCTTGCAGCGCTTCACGCAGGACTTCGTAATTCTCGATAATGCCATTGTGCACAAGCGCAATCGTATCGCGTGAAAAAATCGGATGGGCATTATCTGTCACCGGCGCGCCATGGGTAGCCCAACGCGTATGCGCAATCCCAATATCACCCGTTAAATGTGTCGTTTGCGCCTCAGTTGCAAGATGGGTGACACGCGACACGCTACGTGCACGGCGCAGTTCTTTCTCTGCCAGCACGGCCACACCGCAAGAATCATAGCCGCGGTATTCAAGCCGCCGCAACCCTTCGATTAGGACTGGAACAATATTACGCTGCGCGACCGCGCCGACAATGCCACACATATAAGACTCAGAATGATAAAAGTTGAATAATGAAAGATAGCGAGCGTTGGAGTTTAATACTCATCAATCTTTTCTTTTGGTGGGCCGCACATAATCAGCTTTAGCGATTTGCGTTTTTTCGTTAAGCACGAGGGCGCTCGCGGGCACATCTCGCCAAACGGTTGTACCCGCTGCGATCGTTACTCCCTGTGCAATCTTAACCGGCGCCACCAGCTGCGTCGCAGAACCCACAAACACGTTATCTTCAATTACCGTGCGATGCTTTTGTGCGCCGTCATAATTGCAGGTAATCGTACCCGCACCTATATTGACATGCGCCCCAACATCAGCGTCACCAATATAGCTAAGATGGTTTGCCTTTGAGCTAGCGCCAAGCATGGCATTTTTAACCTCGACAAAATTGCCAATATGGGTATCCTCTGCAAGGATTGCGCCTGGCCGCAGCCGTGCATATGGACCAATCACGGCGCGCTCACCTATGTGCGCCCCTTCGATATGCGTCAATGCATTAATTTTTGCCCCAGCGCCAATCACTGCGTTTTTCAGCACACAATGCGGACCAATACTCACGCCATCAGCTAACTTCACAGCGCCTTCAAACACACAATTCACATCAATTGACACTTCGCGGCCACAGGTAAGTGCGCCACGTATATCAATCCGTGCTGGGTCCGCCAGCGTAACGCCATTATCAAGTAATGCGTCTGCCAGTTGGCGCTGATAAGTGCGCTCAAGCAGTGCTAACTGTGCTTTGTTGTTAACCCCCATTGTTTCGGATACATTGTCAGGCTGGCTCGTGACAACGTCTACATTCTCCGCAATCGCACGCTCAATCACATCGGTCAGATAGTATTCGTGCTGAGCATTATGATTGTTCAGTTCGGCAAGCCAATTGGCAATACGGGCGCCGGGCAGCAGCATGATGCCGGTGTTAACTTCATTGATCTTGCATTCTTCAGGGCTGGCATCTTTTTGTTCCACAATGCGCACCACGCGGCCCATCGACTCACGCACAATACGCCCATAACCGCTGGGCTCGGCGAGTGTCGCCGTCAACATCGCACAACGCTCTGCCTTAGGGTCCGCACTGGCCTGTTTAATGAGTCGCTCAAGTGTGGGCACGCTAATCAGAGGTACATCACCATATAGCACCAGCACTGGCATAGAACGATCCAGTAATGGCAGTGCCTGTTGCACTGCATGGCCCGTCCCTAATTGTTGCGCTTGTATCACGAATTCGACCGCGGGCAGAGCAACGGCTTGCTGCACTGCCTGCGCACCATGCCCAAGCACCACGACGATTTTTGCAGGCTGCAAGGCGCGCGCAGTATCAAGAACATGACAAAGAAGCGGCTGGCCCGCCAGTAAATGGAGCACTTTGGGTAAGGCTGAGCGCATACGCTTACCTTCACCGGCCGCCAGGATCACAATATTCACAATGCGCGCAGAGAGTTAAACTAGGGTGAGAAATCTAATAAAATTATTTTATCATGGCGTCGCGCGTAGCATTGGCTGCAAACTGAGGGGCAAAGTATTCTCTACTCCTGTGTCAGCCGGCCCAACACTACACGGTTCATCATCGAAGGCAATATCGCCATGAGCAGGTACAGCACCCGTCACACGTAGATCAGCAAACTCAAATAATTCACGGTCCATCAGATGTGATGGAATCACATTCGTCAGTGCATTAAAGATACTCTCCACTCGGCCCGGATAACGCTTTTCCCAATCACGGATCAAAACCTTCATTTCTGCACGCTTTAGATTGGCTTGGCTACCGCACAGATTACACGGAATAATTGGGAATTGCCGCAAGGCAGAATAATCTTCTAAGTCGGCCTCTTTTACATAGGCGAGCGGACGGATAACGATATGCTTACCATTATCTGACTGTAGTTTTGGCGGCATTCCTTTGAGCTTGCCACCATAAAATAAATTCAGAAATAATGTCTCAAGGATATCATCACGATGATGGCCAAGCGCAATTTTGGTGGCGCCCAGCTCGCTTGCCACGCGATATAAAATGCCGCGCCGTAGGCGTGAGCATAATGAGCACGTGGTTTTTCCCTCTGGCACGAGGCGTTTAACGATACTGTAGGTATCTTGATTTTCAATATGAAACGGCACACCCTTTTGGGTTAAATATTCAGGCAATATATGTTCCGGGAAACCTGGCTGTTTTTGATCAAGATTAACCGCAACGATATCAAAATGTAACGGCGCTCGTTCCCGTAATCTAAGCAAGATATCAAGCAAGGCATAGCTATCTTTACCCCCCGATAGACACACCATCACCTTATCGCCGGCCTCAATCATCTGATAGTCAGCAATCGCTTGGCCAACCTGCCGCGCCAGCCGCTTGTAAAGCTTATTGTTCTCGTAAGCATCTTTTTGTGCGCGACGGCTTAGTGCGCTCATCGGGCGCTCGCGTGCACGAGTCTCTGCCTCAGCAGGGGATGCCGGCGCATCCTGTAAATTTTCATGCCCATTCATTTTAAATTTCCTTACAACGAAACACTTCTACACCCACTGCGGCGCAATCAGGGTAAATATCTGGTTTCTCCGCGCGAATCCGTACCGCACGCACGCCAGGATGCGCGAGCATTCTATTGGCAGCATCGTCGCATAACGTTTCCAATAAATGGATATGTTGGCCCTTGGCATACGATGCAATCGTATCGCGCATCAAATTGTAGTCAAGAACTTCATTGAGTGCGTCAGAGGCCGAAGTGGAGACAGCAAATGGAACATACAATTCGATATTCATGACCACGCGCTGCGGCTTTTTTTTCTCAAAGGCATGGACACCAATAAAAAGGTGGATGACATAATCCCGCAGAAAAAGCCGCCGACAATCAGCAAGTTGCGAGTAGGCAAGAGAATTGAGCATAACCTTTATATGAGAATGAGTAAAACCTTCATCGACTATATCCGTCAAGCACCACTGTCATTTAAAATGTAGTGATGAAGATAAGTTTTCACGAATCCGCTAGTTTACCTGTACCAGACCCCGCAGCACGAGCGCAATCTCAGACTCTGCGGGCGCAGATTGATACAAAACTTGATCAAGCCGGCGGCTGGCTGCCATTTGACCGCTATATGGAGCTGGCCCTTTACACGCCAGGCTTAGGGTATTACAGCAATGCCCTAACGAAGTTCGGCTGGCATGCGGGTGATGGCAGTGATTTTGTTACGGCGCCTGAATTATCCCCCCTTTTCGCTCAAACCCTTGCGCGCGCTGTGGCAGAAGCACTGACTGCGTCTGCCACTCAACATGTGATGGAATTCGGTGCGGGCAACGGCACCCTCGCGGCGCAGTTACTCCCCGCGCTCGACGCCCTAGGCGTACGCTGTGAACGCTACAGCATTGTCGAGTTGTCTAGCGGATTACGCGCCCAACAGTCCGCAACGCTTGCGACTCATGTCCATGATGCCGCGACCCGGGTGCAGTGGTTGGATAGCTTACCCGCTACATTTAATGGCGTCATCCTCGGCAATGAAGTACTGGATGCAATGCCGGTACGACTTTTTATACGGAAATCAAGCGCTTGGTTTGAGCGCGGTGTGGCACGCCGTGGCGCACCCGGCGACCCATTAGAATGGCATGATCGACCGCTCAGTCCAGGCGCCATAGATGCCCATAACCTAAATGACGCTAGCTATACAGCACAACTCCCCTTAATCGACGGTGAAGAGGACTACCTCACTGAACAGCACGAAGCGGCTAGCGCATTTGTGCGCACGGTTTGTCAAATATTGCAGCGCGGCGCGCTATTGCTAATCGATTACGGGTTTCCAAGCCATGAGTATTACCACCCGCAACGCAACACCGGCACTTTGATGTGCCACTACCGGCATCACGCACACACCGACCCATTTTTTTATCCAGGCTTACAAGATATCACGGCCCATGTTGAATTTTCAGGCATTGCGCAAGCAGCCCTTGAGACGGGCGTGGATTTACTCGGCTACACATCACAAGCCCGCTTTTTAATCAACTGTGGTATCACTGAACTTCTGGCGCAGTTTGATGCAAATGATCCGCAACAGTTTCTGCCGGCTGCAAATGCGGTGCAAAAATTGCTATCCGAAGCGGAGATGGGCGAGTTGTTCAAAGTGATTGGATTTAGTCGCGGCATTGATAACGGTTTATCAGGGTTCAGTCATGGCGATCGCTCAATGACGCTATAAAAATTTTATTGCCAAAGCCAATTAAAGCACTGGGTCATTCACCGGATTTAATGCCGCCTCAATGGCTGCGATGCGTGCACGGTGCAACGCGGCCTTGATGGCCGCGGGCGCCGCACGATAATGCGCCGCAATGGCCCCCGCATTAACCCGGCACGCTACGCTCAAAGCATTGTCCAGCCGGGCCGCCTGTGGATAAGCCGCAGTTTCAAAACCCAACCGGCCGCGAGCGTCAGACTCGCATGCCTGCATGACCTCTACTAAACGTTCGGGTTTGCGCCAGGCATCACAACGTTCAAGCAAGCGCGTTAATGCACTGGCACCAAACTCCAGAGAGCGATGGATATTGCCATGTTCACGCGCCACTAGCATCGCCAAATCACGGCATGCATTTGGCACTTTCAGACGATTACACAACGGCCGCAACAGTGTAACGCTACGCTCCTCATGGCCAAGATGGCGCGGCAGCATCTCCACCGGCGTATTGGCCTTGCCTAAATCATGCACCAACACCGCAAAACGCACCGTCAACGCATATCCACGAGTCGCCGCATAATCCAGTGCCATCATGACATGCACACCCGCATCGATTTCTGGATGGAACTCAGGGCGCTGCGGCACACCATATAGCGCATCGACTTCAGGCAAAATTCGCGCCAACGCCCCACATTCGCGCAATACAGTGAACATACGCGAGGGCTTGGCTTCCATTAAACCACGAGCAATTTCCTGCCAAATGCGCTCAGGCACCAGTGCATCCACCTCTCCATTTACCACCATTTTACGCATCAAATTCAGCGTCTCATCGGCTATGGTGAAATCAGCAAAGCGCGCGGCAAAGCGCGCCAATCGCAAAATTCTCACCGGATCTTCAGCAAACGCATCCCCCACATGACGCAAAACGCGCGTAGCCAAATCAGCGCGACCATTAAATGGGTCAATCACCGGGCCAACCGGTAGCCCCTTTGCATCGAGCTCGCGCGCCATTGCATTAATCGTTAAATCACGCCGCGCTAGATCCTGCTCAAGGGTAACATCCGGCGCATAATAAAACTGAAAACCGTGATAGCCACGCGCTGTTTTGCGCTCGGTGCGCGCTAAGGCATATTCGGCTTGCGTTTGCGGATGCAAAAATACCGGGAAATCACGTCCAACCGGCCGATAACCCTGCTTAGCCATTTGCTCAGGAGTCGCCCCTACCACGACATAATCACGGTCCCGCACAGACAGGCCAAGTAGTTCATCACGAAGCGCCCCACCCACCACATAAATTTTCATATCGTTATTGTGACGTTTCAGTCATGCTCTCAGGTGCAATCACACCAAGTCGCGCTTTGAGCGATTGCGGAGTCCCTTCTAACAAGGCGGCATAATAAACCGCATTAGCCAAAACTTTTTTCACATAATCGCGGGTTTCACTGAATGGAATGGTTTCCGCGAACACAGCCCCTTCAATTGGCCTCGTTAATGCTGCACGCCACTGCTGCGCCCGCCGCGGACCGGCATTATAGGCAGCAGACGCTAGGACCGGTGAATCATCAAGCTCAGCATAAATCATCGCCAAATAATTCATCCCAAGTAAAATATTGGTCTCAACCTCATTGATTCTTACGCTAGATATTTTGCCCAAGCCAATCTTTCGGGCGACGAGTTGTGCGGTCCCTGGCATTAACTGCATCAAGCCAGCCGCGCCAACGCTAGAACGGGCATCGCTAATAAAACGCGACTCTTGCCGGATTAAGCCATAAGCCCAAGCGACATCCAGTCCAGTCAATTTTGCATTACGCTCCATAATCTCGCGCAATGGCAAAATATACCGCAGGCTAAAGTCATGCTTTTGCCGGGTACGCTCAGCCGTATTGACCGCGCGATCGTACAATTTAAAGCGCCGAGCCAGTTCGGCTGCCGCCAATAGCTGGCGATCACTCATGCCACGCAGCGTCCAGTTCCACTCTCGAGCTCCTTCGAAATAGAACTGCAAGCGATAAAGATGCTGAGCCAGCTGAAAGCCTGGCAGAGCCTGCATGCGCGCCATTTCCGTTTCAATCTCAGCAACCTTAGTCGCCGCAGGGAAGCTGATGCGGCCACCGAGCTCTTCCGTTGCCAGTTGCCCATAAAAATCAAAATTGGGGGCAATTTGCTGCCAGGCTTGTACCGCTAAAGCGTTTTCACCGGTTGCTTGTAAAGCTCGGCCTTGCCAATAAATCCAGGCTGGCTGACGGCGCAACGCACTTGGCATGGTTTCAATCGCCTGCCGCACCAGCGGCCAATTGTTGGCTAGCAGCGCTGCTCGCACACGCCACTCGTGAGCTGCATTAGACAGCCAGCCATCAACAGATAGCCGATACCAATCAAGCGCAAGCGGTATTTTGTCAAGCGCCGCCCGATAGCCAATCGTACCCCAACCCGTTGCCTGCTCTTGCGGCGTCAAGCGCGGCGCCACCGAGATAAAAATCGCCGCCGCTAATAGTGGATCCTGACGGGCGATGCGAGTAATCGCCAGTAACGCCAGCTGATGGGCCGCCGTGTTGATGGATACACCCTGCTCCAACAGGACCCGTGGCTTATTAGCTGCCATTTCAAATTGTTTTGGGCTTGGGCGTTGAGGTCCTAGCGCATCCGCAATGCGGTTGCCCACTGCGACTTCGTTCATTTCATAAGCCAACCGAATTTGCTGCCAGACGTCATCCTGGTCGAGCTGCTTCTTTTGCGTCAAAACCGTGATCAGTTCTACACAACCATCGCCATACCGGTTTGGCGCGACCAATAAAGTACGCGCAGCCTCAGCCACGTCCATCCCGCGAGCGGCTCGTGCCTGGAGAGCGTAACATTTAAGTTGCAGGTCATCTTTTAATACAAAGCGGCGATATTGCTCATCAAAGTCACGCCAGGCGTGGCGCGCACCGAGCACCAGCAAATAATCATTGCGCAGCCGATCGGCAATCGCTTGCCCCTCATATCTTTGCAGAAAAGCCAAGATAGGTGTGTCAGGCGCGTTCAAGCGCGCATGACCTAAGCTATCGAACAGTTGCGGTTTAAGTGCAAAGTACTCTACGTAGGAGGGGACTGGGTATGCGGGAATTTGGCGCGCCAGTTCAAGCGCGCGCGGCGCATTATTTTTCTGGGCCGCCTCACGTAATGCAATAAAAATAGCATCGGGCTCTCGCGGCGCATTCTCAGACTGCGCGCGCGCAGCTTCTACGGTGCTACAACTAATGAGCGTTGTGAGCACGCAGACAACCGAGAGCGCACGATATACTTGAGTCACCCGTTGAAGAACGCATTGCAGCATTTTTTTTGACCTAGAGGCAAATAATGGGCGTAGAAAGCATAGCATGTAAATACACGAAGGCCGCAGCTAATTCCTCAAAAATTGCATTACGCAGTGCTTTACTAACCGCCAGGCAAACTCGACAAGTTCAAGCGCATAGCGAGGCAGCACTTGCCGCGCGCATTGCCACGTTGCTGGCCGAACGCACTCCGTACTGTGTGGCATTCTATTGGCCATTTGCGGGTGAGTTCGATGCGCGTACAACACTGGTTAACTGGCTACATGAGGCACCCACGCACTGTGCCGCCCTACCGGTCGTAACTGAAGTAGGGGGCGCGTTGCGTTTTCATCGCTGGACCCCAGAAACGCCGATGAAAGAAGGTTATTTCAAGATCCCTGTACCTGCTCACGCGGTTGCAGTACACCCTGATCTATTGCTCATTCCATGCGTGGGTTTCGATCCAGCACGTTACCGGCTTGGCTATGGCGGCGGTTATTATGACCGCACTCTAGCTAGGCTTAAGCCATGTCCGTTTACAGCCGGCATTAGTTATGAATGCGGCCGTGTGACTCATCTATTGCCACGCGAATCCCATGACATTGCGCTTGATCTAGTGCTCACTGAAAAGGCACGCTATGAATAGCTCACTACTTAGCAACTAACGGCCTAGCTTGCAATCCACTGTAGTCTAGCAGCATAAAATAACAACAATTTTTTGCAGATTACTGACTAAAACATCTTATATGCTTGTATAGTAATATTCAACTAAGTCGCGTTTAACTTATCTCTTTATCTGAGGACAAGGTTTGATGGAGTTGCCGAGCATCTTCCCTTTTGGCGAGTGCGCGCTCGTCTGCGAGTCGCCCGCGCCTGCAACGCTTGCCTGCCAAAAACGCTTCTGGACGATGGCAGCGGCGGCGCGTCATTGGCCACATGTGACTGAGGTTGTGCCAGGGATGAATAATTTGACCGTGCTTTTTGACCCGCTCGCAGCCAATGTAGACGTGCTAACGCAAAAACTTGCCAAAGCTTGGGGCGCAGCTGATGCAAACCTAAAACCAGGCCGCCTGGTTGAAATTCCAGTGGACTATGGTGGTGAATACGGGCCTGACCTCGCTGCAGTAGCGCGTCATACTGCACTGAGTGCTGAAGCCGTCATTAAACTCCATGCGAGTACAGAATACACCGTATTTTGCCTTGGCTTTCAGCCTGGTTTTGCCTATTTGGGCGGCCTTGATCCCAAACTTGAAACGCCACGCCGGGCTGAGCCGCGAGTTGCGATTCCTGCTGGCTCAGTGGGCATTGGCGGCGCACAGACAGGGATTTATCCTGCCAGCTCACCAGGAGGCTGGCAGTTAATTGGACACACTAGAGAAAAGCTGTTTAATCCTATGCGCACTCCCCCAAGCCTCCTACAGCCAGGAGATCGAGTGCGCTTTACCATTGCGAGCTTAACCACAACAACGATTTAGAGCCATCTGTGGACTCATTTAGCCCACCTTCTGTCAGATAAGTTCGAACACGGAGCCAGCGTTACGATGATTGAAGTTTTGCGTGCCGGTTTACTCACTTCCGTACAGGATCTTGGCCGGGCTGGTTATCGCATGTCAGGGGTGTGTGCAGCTGGTGCACTCGATACCCTTGCATTACATGTAGCCAACCGACTGGTTGGTAATCCGCCTAACGCAGCGGGGCTTGAAGTGACTGCCGGGCCAGTCAGTTTGCGCTTCACGCAAACGACGCGCGTGGCGCTAAGCGGCGCTGATTTTAAGGCCACCCTTGATCACACGCCGGTCCATGCCTGGTGGAGCTTTTCCGTTGAAGCCGGACAAATACTGCGATTGCATACACCTAAAATCGGCATGCGCGCTTATATTGCGTTGAGTGGTGGCATCGACGTTGCGCCTATACTCGGTTCACGCAGCACAGACTTAAAAGCGGCCTTTGGCGGTCTGAACGGACGCGCCCTGAAAAACGGAGACCAACTACCACTTGGCACCCCGCAGACCGCTCAGGTGCTACAAATCCCGGCTTTTGGCATCAAGGCGCCTGGCTGGTGCCACTTTGACCGTACTAATATAGTTGAAGAAAATAAACCATCGCCACGTGGCGCACCGTGCACTACCACCGTACGTGTATTGCACGGCCCCGAATATGCTTGCTTTACGGCGAGCGCCCATGAAAGTTTCTGGTCTGAGCCATGGCTCATCACCACCAGTAGCAATCGAATGGGTTACCGGCTTGCTGGTGCTGAGCTAAAGCGCACCAAGCATATTGAACTTCTATCGCATGCCGTCCTGCCTGGCACCATTCAAGTGCCAGGCAATGGGCAACCGATTGTGCTCATGAATGATGCGCAAACGACGGGCGGCTATGCAAAGATTGGCATTGTTATCCAAGCAGATTTATGGCGTTTAGCGCAAGCACGACTCGCGAGCACTTTGCGCTTTACTGAATGCACTATTGCCGATGCACGTATCGCCTATACAGATTTGCAGCATTATTTAACCCATATTGAAGCCGCTATTAAGCAGCAGTACCGAGGCTATACATAAGCAACGCAAGCGCTTGCCTAACCTTTAAATAAAGGACTCGCCATGCACATTGATCTAAATGCCGATTTAGGTGAAGGTTGCATCACTGACGAAGCCTTACTTGACCTCGTTAGTTCAGCCAATATTGCTTGTGGTTGGCATGCCGGTGGGGCCAACGAAATCTTTAAGTGCACACGCTGGGCTGTGCAAAAAGGCACGGCCATCGGCGCACATCCCAGCTTTAATGACCGGGAAAATTTTGGCCGTACCGAGCATCATTTATCTGCTGAAGAAATTCACGCCGCGATCCTCTATCAACTCGGCGCACTCAGCGCCATCGTGCGTGCGCAAGGCGCTTGCGTCACTCATGTCAAGCCGCACGGCGCACTGTATAACCAGGCAGCACGTGAACCCAAGTTGGCACAAGCCGTCATCGCCGCCATCCGTGACTTTGACCCAGCATTAGCCGTTTTTGGGCTGGCCAATAGCGCATTAATGGCTGCCGCACAGCAAGCCGGCTTACGGGCGGTTGCAGAAGTTTTTGCAGATCGGGCTTATCGGGCAGACGGCTCGCTCGTGCCTCGCGGAAGCCCAGGCGCGATTCTCGAAGACGAAGACGAAGTGTTAGCCCGCACCTTAAAAATGATTCGCGAGCAACGGGTGCAAGCCATCGATGGCCATTGGGTGCCGCTTAAGGTACAAACAATTTGCTTACATGGCGATAATCCGCACGCACTTGCTTTTGCTCAGCGCATTCGTGCTCAACTCGATGCCGAAGGAATTCAAGTGCGCTCAACTGTAGCTGCTTCATAAGGATGTTTGGTGGCTCGTTAAATTTTTATCCACGGCTTAATAGGCTGTGACTGTAGGTGAATCAAGTCGATGTACGTGATGATTTAAGACCACACTTTGGAGACGATTATGCAAACCATTGTCAATTTATGGCCGCTGCTGGGTGTAGCCGTCATTATTCTTGGCTTTTTGTTACGTTTTAATCCGCTGCTAGTGGTTGCCGCAGCAGCTGTTACAACGTGTATTTCAGCTGGCTTGCCGGTGAGAGGAATACTCGCTACCATCGGCACGGGTTTTGTTAAAACCCGCAATCTGCCGCTGATTATTTTGTTACCCCTCGTCGTGATTGGCCTACTCGAGCGACATGGTTTACGTGAGCATGCGCAAGCCTGGATAGCCCGTATTCGCTCAGCAACAGTTGGCCGCTTATTAATCATTTATCTGTTTGTGCGTGAGATCACTGCTGCCCTGGGTTTAACTGGGCTGGGTGGCCATCCGCAAATGGTGCGTCCTCTGCTCGCGCCAATGGTTGAAGGCGCGGCGCATAGCCGTTACGGCAAAATTAGTGACGCGCTACGCTACCGGTTAAGAGCATTTTCTGCGGCAACTGACAATGTGGGTCTCTTTTTTGGCGAGGATATTTTTGTCGCGTTCGGTGCCATTGTACTGATGGCAACCTTCTTACGCGAAGCGGGGATTGAGGTGGCGCCGCTAAGTATTGCGCTATGGGGCATTCCAACTGCGATTTGCGCCTTCATCATCCATGCCTTCCGACTTTATCGACTTGATCGCAAGCTTGAGCGCGAATTCGGTCCGCGCCCTGACTCTGCCGACCACAACGTATAAGGAGAGCCATCATGATTGTATCGATTAATTATCTATTTTGGCTGCTCGGTGCAATTATAGCGGTCATCGCGGTCATGATTTTAGGTGATCGCACTCATCCCAAACGGTTTCAAACAGGCAGTTTTTGGGCGATTTATGCGATGATTTTTCTGGTAGGCGACAGATTGCCAGCTGAACTGGTGGGTATTTTGGTGATCGCTATGGCGCTACTTGCGGGGTTGGGTGGAGTCGTCGCCAGTCAGGCTCGCGGACATTTATCTGAGAGCGCACGCCATGAAAGCGCACGACGGCTAGGTAACAAGCTCTTCATCCCGGCCCTCACCATCCCTGCCGTCACCGTGATTGGCACCCTGCTAGCACCGTATCTTGTGTTTCATGCACGCCCCCTATTTGACCCGAAAAATGTCACGCTACTTTCATTTGGCTTAGGCTGTATCGTTGCTGCTGGCTTTAGCTGCTGGCTAACTCGTGACAGCGTTGGGCAATCCATACGCGAGACACGTCGTCTGACCGAATCACTCGGCTGGGCAGTGGTCTTACCGCAATTACTGGGTACCTTGGGTTTGGTATTTTCAGAAACGGGAGTCGGCAAAGCCGTAGCCTTTCTCAGTACCGCCTATATCAATATGGACTTGAAGTTGATCGCGGTGCTTGTCTATTGCATCGGCATGGCGCTCTTCACGATGGTCATGGGTAACGCTTTTGCTGCATTTCCGGTTATGACCGGTGGGATTGGCGTCCCTATTCTGATTGGCATGCACCATGGCGACCCCGCCATTATGGCGGCGATTGGGATGTTCTCTGGTTATTGCGGCACCTTACTGACACCGATGGCCGCCAATTTTAATATGGTACCCGCCGCGTTGCTCGAATTACCGGATAAAAACGCGGTAATTAAAGCGCAAGCCCCAACCGCACTTGTTTTACTCACAGTCAATATCGTCTTGATGTATGTGCTGATGTTCCGCTAACGGACTCAATCGGCATGTCGAATACACCCGCGCGGTGGCACATCAACTCCTCTTGCGCGCGCGCGGGTGCGCTTGATCATACACCTTAGCAAGATGCTGAAAATCTAATGAAGTATAAATCTGAGTAGCAGCAATGCTCGCATGGCCAAGCATTTCCTGCACTGCACGCAAGTCGCCACTGGATTGCAATACGTGGCTGGCAAACGAATGGCGTAACACATGTGGATGCACATTGGGCGCAATCCCAGCAGCCAGTGCGACTCGCTTGACGCGCTGCTTGACCGAGCTAGGAGAAATCCTACGGCCATGTGAAGATAAAAAAAGCGGCTGCGCATCAGCGCGTATAAACTGTGGCCGCACAGCAAGCCATGCTTTAAGTGCGGCAATCGCTTTGCTGCCAATTGGCACCGTGCGCTGACGATTGCCCTTGCCCGTTACATGGACTTGTTTGCCAGGCAAGTCTAGCCAACCGGCTGAGCGATCGCCATTGGCATGCTCCTTATATTTAAGGTCTAAATTGATTAATTCAGCTAGGCGCAAGCCGGACGAATAAAACAATTCAACCATAGCGCCATCCCGTAAAGCCTGCGGCAGCTTGCTTTGGCTTGCCTCCATCATGGTTTTTGTATCATCTACGGAGAGCGCTTTGGGCAAGGCCTTGGCACGTTTCGGCGCACGCACCGTAGCCACTGGATTAGTCTCAAGTGCAGTATGTAATGTCAACCAGCGATAAAAGCTCCGCCAAACGGAAAGCCGATGAGCAATCGAACGCGCCGACAAACCTTGAGCGTGTGCCTGGATCACGCCCTCGCGAATATTAGCCGGTGTAAGCTCATTGAGCGCCCGTGTATCTGCTAACACCACCAATTGCGCCAACTCATGGGCATAACTCGTCCAGGTATGCTTAGAAAGCTTGCGTTCATAGACCAAGCTATCAAGATAGCCAGCAATTGGATCAGCAGGAGCCGTCACGGTAGCCGCCATTACTCGCTACGCACAAGTAAACGGCTCAGCGCCGCACTCACTAGCACGCCCATATATGACAGAAAATCCGTCGCCATTCCTTCCTGAAAATGCTGCGGATCAGGCGAAGCCATAACCAACAGGCCAAAAGCGTTTGTCTCATCATAGTGTGGCTTGCGTAAGGCCACTAGTGCGAAAGACTCCGAAACCGTATCAGACTCTTCGTCGGCCGTTAACCACTGCGTAACGTCAAGCTCAGGATTATTCCCACAATACGGCGCAGTCAGCTGATTTGCAAAAAGGCCAATCTCGTGCTCTGGACTAACGACAAAGTCGGCCTGCGCATAAGGCGCCGCGGCACCCCAAATACGCACCGCCGCCGCCACTCCAAAAACCTCACGCAGGACTTGTTCTATCAGTTGCGGCACAGCATCGGGCTTTTCCTCGGCCAAGATTCGCTTAGCTAATATGCCAAGCTTGAACATCAGCCCATCATTTTTTTGACCATGCTGCATCAGTTGAGCTAAGCGAAGCTCGAGTTGTTTATTTTTGGCCCGCAAGATATCCATTTGGCGTTCTTGCAATGACACGGCACGACCGTTATGCGGGCTGGCTAACCGCACGGCAGCAAGAAGCTCCGCATGGTGCTCAAAAAATTCTGGGTGAGCCAGTAAATACTCAGCAATTTGATGGTCGTTCATTAGTATTAAATAGATATATTAGATGGCAAAGGGCCATCGGGAATGTCAACTTCACCTTTAAATACAATCACCGCCGGACCGATCATATGGACTTCAGCGCCTTGCCATATAATTGTCAGTTGACCGCCACGCATCGACACGGTGACAGGCGAATCAACCAAGCCGCGGCGAATCGCGGTCACCGCCGCCGCACAAGCACCTGTACCACACGCCAAAGTCTCCCCAACACCGCGTTCATAGACCCGCAGCTTAATCAGATCGCGCCTAACAATTTGCATAAAACCAGCATTCACACGTTGCCTAAAACGGGCATGCGCCTCAATCAGCGCACCGTCACTCAACACCGGCGCCGTGTCAATATCAGCCACGAGCTGCACTGCATGTGGATTGCCCATCGATAAGACAGAAAACCATGCTTGCTTGCCGTTTAGTTCAAGCGGCCAAATCGTGTCGCAACCGTCAGTACGGCTAGCAAGTTGATCGGGATCGAATGGCACATCACGCGGATTAAATACAGGCGTACCCATGTCCACACAAACCTGGCCGTTTGCTTGCAATGCCAGGGTAATTAAGCCTTTTTGCACTTCAACCCGGATTTCACGCTGGTCGGTTAGTTCAGCTGCATGCACAAATTTAACAAAACAGCGTGCGCCATTGCCGCAATGTTCAACCTCACCACCATCTGCGTTAAAAATGCGGTATTTAAAGTCTGCATCGACCCGGCTTGGGCGCTCAATCAGCAGCACCTGATCAGCGCCAATGCCAAAATGTCGGTCCGCCAACCAACGTATTTGACTAGGCGTTAGCGCAAATGACTGGCGAATGCCATCCAGCACAATGAAATCATTGCCGGCACCTTGCATCTTTGTAAATTGGAGTTTTGTCATATGAAGATAAACGATTGAGTATCAAGCGGCGTCATAAAAACTCGGCTCACCCGGCGGCCGTGTCTTAAAACGCTTATGTAACCAATAATACTGTTCAGGCATGAGCTCAACTTGTTCTTCAAGAAAAGCATTCATCCGGCGCGCATCCGCCACGGGATCATCGCTCGGATAATTTTCCCATGGACGAAAGACCTTCAACCGGTAGCCGCGATAATTAGGCAAAACTTCACCGATAAACGGCACTACTTGCGCTTGGCCGGTTTTAGCCAAGCGAGAAACGGTAGTCAAGGTGCAGGCATCGACCCCAAAAAATGGCACAAAAGCCGAATTGCGCACGCCATAATCCATATCCGCCCCCAGCATCACGGGCATATGCGCACGCAACATCCGCAAGACAGTTCGTGCACTCTCTGAGCGGGAGACCATTTCCGCATTAAAACGCCCACGCGCTTTTTTTGCAATCTGATCAACCTTAGGGTTTGAGAGTGGCTGATAGAGAGCGCCACAACCGCGCTTTAGCGCATAATTTATAAAAATCGAGCCCGCTTCAATACCAACAAAATGAAATCCCAAAAGAATTGTTGGCGGTAAATTCGGATCGCTTAAATCAATTTCACTGTCGACTTGAACCAGCTTTTCAAGTTTTTGAGCCGAACCGAACCATTGCACGCTCCGCTCAACATAGCTACGAATCGCATGCCTGAAATGGTGCGCCGCCACTGCCTCACGGCGGGCCTCGCTCCAGTTAGGAAAACACAGCTTCAAATTAGTATGCACAATATGCCGCCGTTGACTAGGGATTCGATACAACAAACGGCCTAATAGATCGCCAAAACGAGCGACAAACCCATACGGCAAAATGGCAAATAATTTCAATAAGCCAAACGCACAAAAAATACCGAATTGATTAAACATTATTATCCTGCTACTATGAATTCACTCGTAAGGCTTTAAATTTTAGAGTTCTTATGGGTATGGGTTAATTTTAAAAAATTTAAAATTAACCTCTGCAATACGATTTTCGCCGAGTTAAAGACAACTTGCGGGGCGGAAAGCGCGGTTTACCGTGTTAGAAATCTGCTAAAGCGTCGCCACTTCATCTCCTCCTGAAACCGGCTTCGCCAAACCGGATTTCCGATAGAAACGTTAACGACATTTAAGGAGAACTGAAGTGGCAAATGACTATCTATTCACCTCTGAGTCCGTCTCGGAAGGCCACCCTGATAAGGTAGCTGACCAAATCTCCGATGCTATCCTTGATGCGATTCTCGCACAAGACAAATATGCACGCGTTGCAGCCGAGACATTATGTAATACAGGCTTAGTGGTGCTCGCCGGCGAAATCACTACAAACGCAAACATCGATTATATTCAGGTCGCTCGCAATACAATCAAACGCATTGGTTACGATAATACCGATTATGGCATTGACTACCGTGGCTGCGCCGTGCTGGTTGCTTACGATAAGCAATCGCCAGATATTGCACAAGGCGTAAATAACGCTCATGACAACTCTCTTGACCAAGGTGCAGGTGACCAAGGACTGATGTTTGGCTATGCCTGTGATGAAACACCAGAATTAATGCCTTTGCCAATTCACCTGGCGCATCGCTTAGTTGAACGCCAAGCCAACCTACGCCGTAGTGGCCTTCTACCTTGGCTACGTCCTGATGCTAAAGCGCAAGTTACCCTACGCTATGTCAATAACAAACCGCATAGCATTGACACGATTGTACTATCCACCCAGCATGCGCCCGAAATAAGCTTAGGCGCACTGCGCGAAGCCGTCATCGAAGAAGTGATCAAACCGGTCCTGCCGGCAGCACTTATCAAAGATAAGATCCATTACCTAGTCAACCCGACCGGCCGGTTTGTGATTGGCGGCCCGCAAGGCGATTGTGGCTTGACCGGCCGCAAAATCATTGTCGATACATATGGCGGGGCAGCACCTCATGGCGGGGGCGCGTTTTCTGGCAAAGATCCCTCTAAGGTTGATCGCTCAGCGGCTTACGCAGGCCGTTATGTTGCAAAAAATATTGTCGCTGCGGGTTTAGCAACACGTTGTCTAATCCAAATTTCTTATGCAATCGGTGTGGCACTACCGACCTCTGTGATGGTAAATACTTTCGGCACTGGCCGCGTACCTGATGCAGTCATTACCCGTTTGGTACAGGAATATTTTGATCTACGCCCCAAAGGTATTATTCAAATGCTCGATTTGCTGCGCCCGATTTATGAGAAATCTGCCGCCTATGGTCACTTTGGACGCGAAGATTCAGAGTTTACGTGGGAAGCTACAGACAAGGCTGATATGCTGGCTGAAGCAGCAGGGGTAAAGGTTGCAGCGATAGCTTAAGCTCTCTGCCAGTGCTAACGCACTAGAATATACTGGCCAGCCTAAATACTTAAAAATCAAAAAAATAATGCAGATTGTCTGATACTTATATCGGACAATCTGCATATTATTTTCTCTACATGAACAGAAGACAGTGGCTGACATCATTCTCGATGACGCGCCACTGCTCAAATGAGACGATCAATTATTTTTCAACAGCCAGTAATTGATCGCCCTCATTCATCAAGCCTCCGTTGCTAGTTTTGCATGGCGGCGTGAATAGCCGAAATAAATCAACAGACCCACCACTAACCAAGCAATAAACGCGACCCATGTCGAAAGCTGCAACTGAAGCATTAGGAATAGGCAGAATAATACCGAAAATACTGGCACTACTGGTACCCCTGGGCAACGGAAAGCGCGCGGCAATTCAGGATGTGTACGACGTAAAATAAGTACCGCAACAGATACCATTGCGAACGCCGCTAGCGTGCCGATATTGGTCAATTCCGCTAGTGCTTTGAGCGGCACCAAGGCAGCAATTAAACCAAAACATAAACCCACTAACCAGGTTGCAAAAAATGGCGTTTTAAAACGCGGATGAACTTTTGACAGCGCAGGAGGAAGCAAGCCATCACGGGACATTGCGAACAAAATCCGTGTTTGACCGTAGCTCATCACCAGAATAACCGTCAACATCCCAAAGACTGCACCTAGATCGACAAAACCTGCGACCCATTTTTCACCAGCAACTTGCAGGGCTAACGAAACTGGATGCGCAACATCCATAAATTGTGCGTAAGGGACAATACCCGTCACGACCGCCGCTACGGCAACATACATCAAAGCACAGGCGGCTAGCGATGCCATAATGCCAATTGGCAAATCACGCTTTGGATTTTTAACTTCCTCGGCAGCCGAACTCACGGAATCAAAGCCGATAAAAGCAAAGAACATAACTGCTGCAGCACTGAGCGTACCGGTCCAACCCATTGGCATAAATGGTTGCCAGTTGGCCGGCTGCACATGAAAGGCGCCAACTACAATCACCAGCAACACAACGCTTATCTTAACAACCACCATGATGTTATTGATACGCGTCGATTCGCGCACACCAAGCGAGAGCACACCGGCGATTGCCATCACTACCAGAAAAGCGGGCAAATTGAAAACCGAAAGCTGTCCTGGCAAAGTACCTGGGGCGGCGCTTAAAATAGCCGGTAGCCCAATGCCAAAGCCGGCTAACAGCGATTGAAAATAACCTGACCAACCTACCGCCACAGCTGAAATCGCCAGCCCATATTCAAGCAATAAGTCCCAGCCAATCAGCCAGGCGATCAGTTCGCCCAAGGTGGCATAAGCATAGGTATATATCGAACCTGCGACAGGAATAGTCGAAGCGAACTCAGCATACGCCAGCGCGGCAAACCCGCATGCTAGGGCAGCAATAATAAATGATATGGTCAGCGCCGGACCGGCCGTGACTGCACCCGTACCCGTTAACACAAAAATGCCCGTGCCAACGATTGCGCCAATGCCAAGGAAAGTCAGATCGAGCGGCCCCATTGTTTTCTGGAGCCCGGTATTCGCAGCGCTTGCTGCGATCATCTGTTCGACGTTCTTAGTGCGTAAAAGACTCATCGGATATCTCTTTTGCGACTGCCACTGACAAAGCCAACAGTCCTGTAAGTTAAAAAAAACAGCTCACAAAAATAAATACGCTGCCATACTGATTACAGACTTCACACTGAAGCGAAACGCAATATCAAAACACAATATCAAATTACGCATCGGCGCACACTATAACCCGCGTGTAGCGACTTGTTACTTTGTGGATTACTTTTGCTACAATAGGAACCGTTTTGAGGAGCGTTGCGACGGAATCTCCGCCAGGCTCAAAACACCCTTGACGCCACGCATTGCGTGGTTGTATCAAACGGCGCTCATGTCTTCAATCTTCTGCTTTTAAGAAAGGAACGTGACATGAACACCGCCGTACAGCCTATGCATAAGCAATCAAGTACCTTTTCCGATTATACCATCGCCGATTTACATCTAGCCGATTGGGGCCGCAAAGAAATTCTCATCGCTGAAACTGAAATGCCTGGCTTGATGGCGTTACGCGATGAATATCGTGCGAGCCAGCCACTCAAGGGCGCGCGTATTGCTGGTTCGCTCCATATGACGATTCAGACCGCCGTGCTGATTGAAACCTTGCAAGTGCTTGGCGCTGAAGTTCGTTGGGCATCGTGCAACATCTTTTCCACGCAAGATCATGCGGCGGCAGCTATCGCCGCAGGCGGCACCCCTGTGTTTGCCTTTAAAGGCGAAAGCCTCGACGAATATTGGGCTTTTACCCACCGCATTTTCTCTTGGCCGAACGGCGAACATGCCAACATGATTCTTGATGATGGCGGCGATGCAACTATGCTGCTCATGCTCGGCGCGCGCGCGGAACAGGATCGTTCCGTGCTGGCTCAACCGGCCAATGAGGAAGAAGTTGCGTTATTTGCGGCCATTGCCCGGCATTTAGAACACGACCCACATTGGTATTCAAGCCGCCTGGCCCATATCCGAGGTGTCACAGAAGAAACCACCACCGGCGTACATCGTCTATATCAACTGGAAAAAGAAGGACAACTGCATTTTCCAGTGATTAATGTGAATGATTCCGTCACCAAATCAAAATTTGATAATTTATATGGCTGTCGCGAATCCCTGGTTGATGGCATCAAGCGTGCAACCGATGTCATGATTGCCGGCAAAGTTGCATTAATCGCCGGCTATGGTGACGTTGGCAAAGGGTGCGCCCAATCATTGCGTGGACTGGGGGCAACCGTCTGGATTACCGAGATCGATCCGATTTGCGCCTTGCAAGCTGCGATGGAAGGTTATCGTGTGGTCACGATGGAAGAGGCTGTTGATAAAGTGGATATTTTTGTCACTGCAACCGGCAATTTAAGCGTGATTACCCACGAGCATATGAAAAAGATGCGGCATCAGGCGATCGTTTGCAATATCGGTCACTTCGATTCAGAAATCGAGGTTGCCTCACTCAGTCAATACAAGTGGGAAAATATCAAGCCGCAGGTTGACCATATTGAATTTCCTGATGGCAAGCGGATCATCTTGTTAGCGCAAGGTCGTCTGGTTAATCTTGGCTGTGCTACCGGCCATCCATCGTTTGTGATGTCAAATTCGTTCACCAATCAAACCTTGGCACAGATTGAGCTATTCACACGGGGCGAGCAATATGGCAATAAAGTCTATGTGTTACCCAAAAATTTGGATGAAAAAGTAGCGCGGCTACATTTGAAGCGAATTGGCGCCCACCTCACCGAACTCACCGCGGCCCAAGCAAAATATATTAGCGTGGATCAGAACGGTCCATATAAGCCAGACCATTATCGCTATTAAGGTTAACAGCGAGATGAGCCGTATCGAGCTATCACTCGATACGGTACTCGAAATTGCTCATAACGGATTCAAAGCCGGCTATCGTGACTTACTATTTTCAAAGGATTAATTAACCTTTGCCCACCACATCGATAACGGAACAGCAAATAAATAGGGACTAAACGGCACGATCTCCTGTCCGTTATACAGCACAATACCGCGCTGAAACGCCTCTGGCTCATTCTCTTGTAAATGACGCAACCCTCTAAAATCATGGCTAGTCACCGTGCTGCTTGCTTTAACCTCAATGCCGGTGATTTTACCTAGCCGATTTTCCAGCACAAAATCCACTTCAAAATTAGTTTGGGTACGGTAATGCCACAAAGTCATTTTTTGTTTTGCAAAAGCCAGATGTTTAAGCAGCTCATTTAATACAAAAGTTTCAACCAACTCGCCCGGTAGCCCAGCTCCTGCCATCAAATGGCTCTTAGATACATTGCTTAGATGAGCAAGCAAACCACTATCTAGAACAAACACTTTAGAGGCTTTTACCAATCGTTTGCTTGCATTACGGTGCCAAGCAGGTAGCCGATAGACTAAAAACAGCATCTCCAACAAACTGAAATAGCGCTTTAAGGTGGTTTGCGGCAAGCCGCTTGAGCGTGACAATTCTGCAAAATTCAGCAAGTTGGCGCTGCGTGCAGCAAGCAATTGGAGTAAATTAGGCACTTCGGACAATTGTTCGAGATTTGCCAATTCACGTACATCTCGCTGCAAAATAGCGTGTAAATAACTATCAAACCATGTTGAACGGCGCGTTTCTAGATTCCGGCTAACCGCCTCTGGAAACCCTCCGGCTAGCAAAGTATCAATCAATTGCTCACGTTTGCAAGCGGGAATTGCTAACGCATTGAGTTCACCATTAAACAGCCAATCCGCACGATTAAAACTTGGTATACCCGCTAACTCCGCAGTCGATAAAGGCCAGAGCGACAATATCTCCATACGCCCAGCCAAGGAATCAGCAATCGTTGGTAGCAATAGGACATGAGCCGATCCCGTCAACAAAAAACGGCCGGGCCTACGATCGCGATCAACCGCAGCCTTAATCGACAGGAAGAGCTCCGGGGCACGTTGTACTTCATCTAGGACAACAGGACCATCAAGCGCATCAATAAAACCACTTGGATCATTCTTTGCAGACGCCAGCACGACTGGATTGTCCAGTGTTAAATAGCGATAGCTGTGGATCCCCGGTACTTGAGCTAGCGTGCTTTTACCGGTCTGGCGCGCACCGTTAATTAATACAACTGGTGTGTCAGTTAATGCTTCTAACAGCAAAGGGGTAATATGTCTGGTGTACATATCATCATTCTAATGGATGAAAATCGTCCATGCAATGGATGATTTTCATCCACACAGCGGATGAAAATCATCCGCAGAATCTTCTGGATGCTTTGTAACTGGCCAATTATTGACTTTGCCCTGCCATCTGCGATAAATCCCAACCCCCGCCAAGCGCTTTAATCAGGCCCGCCGCAGAAACCATCCGCTGGCCATTGATGCTTACCATTTTCTGCTCGGCAGCAAACGCGGTTGCCTGGGCGGAAATGACACTAAGATACATCGTCGTGCCAGCTTTGTATTGATTTAAAACAATGTCCAGCGCTTGTTGTGCTGACTGCACGGCCTGTTGCTGTAGCGCAGCTTCTTGTGCCAGGATACGCAGGGCCGCCAGTGCGTCCTCAACCTCTTGAAATGCACTCAACACCGCTTGTCGATAATGCGCTGTGTCCTGTTCAAACGCCGCACGCGCAGCTACTGTTTGCGCCTGCCGCGCCCCTCCATCAAACAAGGTAGCCGCTAATTGCGGGCCCAATGACCAAACGCGTGCGGGCACATTGAACCACTGCGAAAACACCGAGCTCCGGGAGCCGCCTGCTGCCGAAAGCGTCAATGATGGAAAAAATGCTGCCATGCTGATGCCGATTTTTTCGTTGGCCGCAGCGGCACGGCGCTCAGCGGAAGCAATATCAGGCCGACGCTCAAGCAATGCTGAGGGGAGCGTTAATGGTATGCGCGGCGGCGCAGCCATCTGCAATGGTGAGATGACTAGCGAGAAAGTTGAGGCAGGCTCACCCACCAGCACGGCGATCGCATGTTCGTATTGGGCACGCGCAATGCCATTGTTAAATGCGGCGGCTTGCGCCGCTTGTAATGCTGTTTGTGCTTGTAGCACATCAGCACGCGCAGCAACTCCCTGGGCATAACGATTTTGCGTGAGTTTGAGGGCTTGACGATAAGCCAGCACCGTATTGTCCAGTAATTTTTGAATCGCATCCAGCGTGCGCAGCTGAAAGTAATTCTGCACCAATGTCGCTTGAGCAGATAGGCGCGCATTCGCAAATTCTGCCGCAGCACTTTGCACTTGGGCTTGTTCAGCTCTCTTTGTACGTTGTAGCGTACCCCACAAATCAGGCTCCCAAGACGCGTCAAGCGATAATGAGTATGCTGTGTCCACGGCACTCAGACCGTTCGCTTTACGCGATGGTGTGCGCAAACGCTTAGCGTCTGCTGCTATGCCCACTTTGGGTAAAAAAGCTGCGCGCGCCTGAGCCGCCAAGGCGCGGGCTTGCTGATAAGTTGCCGCATAGACCGCTACGGTTTGGTTTGAGATATCAATTCTGTCAGCAAGCGTATTTAACTGTGGATCATTGAATACTTGCCACCAGGCACCGCGCTCAAATTGATCAGCCGGCTGCGCAACTTTCCAGCCAGCAGGCGCCTCCTTAAATTTTTCAGGTACAGCCAACATGGCACGCGTATAGCTAGGACCGACGGCACAACTGGTTAGGCCACTCGTTAATAGCCCAATGGCCGAGCATAACGTCATGTGAGAAATAAATCTGATTAAAGAAGAATGCCCAGCAACAGGCCACCATTTTTTAAATGCTTGCATTTTTTTACCCTGACTTGCAGCCATAGCAATAGAACAGTAAGGTTATCGTTAACTCTAATTAGAGATCTAGAACCAACGCGTACACGTCATGCTCAATACGATTACCCAGCAAATTGAGCAAAGTGCGTAAATTTTCCCGTTCGGTAGCTTCTGCTTGGGCCGTACCACGAAAAGAAAACTTTTGCTTGGCCCACTGGCCACGTCCGTCAAGCAGAAGAGGGCCTTTTGTTGTCGCGAGCTCAAGCGTCGCGTCACGGCCGAGTGCTTGCATTACGACCCGATAGGAGCCCAACGGCTTCACGCGTGAAACCCGCGATGACATGTTGTTTAAGCTCAGCATAAGTTGGCCAAATGGCTTATCCCCTAAAAGCCGCCAATCGCTCCATTGCAGCCGCACCTCACCTTGCAAGTTAAAGGTATTAAACGGCGCGCCCAAGCCGGCCAATAAGCTTGCAGGTACGTCTAAACGTCCAGAGGAAAGGGTGGCGCCACGCGGTGTCATGATAAGTTGGACCGCCTCGGACATCGCCTCGTTAGCATGCATTGAGATTTTCGCTTGCCCCAAGAAGAGCGGCCCGAATGCTGTATGCCACTCAATGCGCCCCGCTAACGCGGTGGGTGCACTCGCTTTCGGCCCGGCCGCTAACATCAGCACTGCTGAGCCATGCCATAGCGAGCCGGCCGGAGCCGCTAAACTGACGCGACCACCTGTTGCTTGCGCCACTAACGGTGAAAACCAAGCCGCCGGCAAGAGTACCAGCACCGTGAACATAATTGAAACCAGCGCGACCAAGCTCCATGGCAGCGCCTTTTTGGATTTTTGCAATAATGAACGCATGAAATTAACGCGCAACCGGCGTTTGCAACAACATCGTAAGATTCACTTGGCCTACTTCGTTAAGGCTTGTCACATGAGCTTCAGCGACTTGCAACTTGTATCGTTTGCGTATTTCATCAAGCCAGCCGATCCCATCTGCGAAGGCAACGTTCGTCAACTTAATTTGCACGACACCATTCAGCACCGAGATCTGTGCATTGGCGATGCTACGTTGCGCCAGCGAAGCTACCAGAGCGTCGCGCAAACTATCGTTAATAGGCGTTATATTGGCAGACATGCGCCCCAGTTCTCGCGCTTGCCGCGCTTGTTCTTGCATCTGCGCTAGTTCGCGCTCCATGATCGGCAGTGCAGCCATAAGCCGTGTGCTGCTTGTGCGCGCAGGCGCCCATAACAGACTATAGAGCAAAACCATACCCAGTACCGTTCCTAATGCGGTTAATAAGGTTTTTTCGCGGGGGTTACGCTCACTCCAGAAATCCCCCCAAAGCGTTGTCAGAATACTTTTCATCCACGCCCCCTAATGATCCATTTGCCTTGCGTAAAATGTCCTTCGAGCCCTTGGCTAGCGAGCCGCTGCACAAAGGTTTCATCAATCTTTGCCGTGGGCTTAAAGCCCACTTCAAGCAGACGGTTACGATAATCCAACTGCACAATAGCATCAGCAGGTATCGTCCCGAGCGAGCGTGCAAGTCCCTCGGCTAGGCTTAAAAAATCAGCGGGCGAAAGCTCGCCTGCGGCTATCCGCAAAGCATCGAGTTGGCGCGTCATTTGTTGAGGGGGATTCAGTACTACCGTTGTTTTTGGAAAAGCACTCAGCAATACTTCAATGTGCTGCGTGCTAAGCGCGGTTTGCTGCCGAGCCAACAACAGCCACTGTAGGTTAGCGCCAATCACCGCCACCATTAAGGTTGCGACTGCTAAGCCAAATGGCAAACGCCAGTGCTTTAAGGTACCGCGCCTGGGGCGCCATGATTGTTCTGCAAATTCAAATTGGCACAAATTAAAGGGGCAGGTTAGCGCTTGCCGCGCCAATGCCTCAAAGGATAGTGACAGCTTATCCGCATACGGTAACGGCAGTGCCGTAGAAGATGGCGGACCTGGCACGTCAGTGAGCCGGTATAAGGCAAGCGGTGCGTCCGCGGCCAGCGCACTTAGCGTATCGTTTAACGCATCCAGCGGGACCATCAGGCCTTGGCCATGTCCGTCACGGATCAAAGCAAGCTCAACGCAGGGCGCCGCGATATCCGACGGCAAGGCTGAAGCGATCGATTCAGGGTGCCCAATGATGATGGCGAATAAAGGCGCGGCTTTTTTATCTGCGGCACTCTCAACCGTGGCCTCAGCCGCTACCGTACCTTCTACAGACAAGCAACGCGTAATCGGTACCGCGCGTAAGCCGCGATGTCCGGCTCCGATAAAAGCCTCATAGACAAAACGAAACCAGGCACGATCAACCGTTGCCAGCACGCGCTGATTGCTTCCCACTATCATAGGGTCAAGCGCAATATGACAGGCTTGCGGATCTTGGATTAAATGCTCCTCGATCACATTGGGTAAAGCTTGCCGTAAGCGTGCACCCTTCAGTGGCGCAAGCGCCACAGTTAACATGAGTAGATCGCGTGCGGCAACCAGTAAGACCGTGGCCCGTGCTTTAGGCAGGAGCGCGACGGATGATTTACCCGCGCGTAACACGCGGTCGCGCCGGTCAAAAAGCATAAATGGCAAAGCCGGCAACTGCCATTGCGCAGGGCTGAGTGCTGGGTCGCGGGCGGGTAATTGAACCACGAGTGTCGTCAAAACGTTGATCCCTTTCGCAAAATAATCATATTGCATCACGCATACTAATGATGCGTGTACTATGCGTTGAACTGTGGCGGTACACTAACACATCGCGCAATAGTAGCGCGCGATCATACTGAACATGTCCATGGATGACAAAGAAATTTGTTTTTACGTCAAATTGGCTCGTATCAAACTCAAGCTGCGACCCAGCAATCGTGCGCAAACGGTTCGTAAAATCGCCTGTGTTGACAAAAAAAACCTGCTCGCGCAAGGCTAACAACATTTGCGCCTTTGCCACATCAAAACCTGGAATCATGGATGCCAATACTTCAGCGCTCACCGTATTCACATTGACCGTGGTTGGCTGCGGCAAGACCGTAACAAATGGTTTGAGCTGCTCGACAATTTCTGCAGTGAAACCGGGTATATCGAGCAAGCCCGCCACCGAATTTACTGGTAATAACTGATCTTCTGCTTGACTCTCTAGGTTATCGCTGCCCGCTGAGATTTTCAGCTTAGGATTTGCTCGCTCTGGAAAAAGCTGCCCTGCATGCATCAGCGACGCGCGCAGTTGCAAAGCGACAACCTTTGCCAACTCTGGCTTTAAATTGAGGATGGCTAACAAACGCTCAAAGCTGGCAATCTGCACAACATCTAAGACTAACTGTCCGGAGCGGGGCATTTTCACCAAATTCCGTAGATTGAATTTCGCCTGTGCATCTTCAATCGAACCGGATAAATAAGTGTCTTGCCCATATGCCTCGCCCGCGGCCCCTGCTCGTCCAAGTAAATCGGATAGCCGCGTCTGTGCAATAGGCACCGCCCAAATGCCTCCGAGATAATCAATCGGCGAAGTATCTGCTGCCGCGCGCAAGATAAAGCGCGTCCAATCAAGCGCGCCGCGCTGCACCCACTGGGCCTGCAATATCATCTGTTGATTTTCGATTCGGCGAATTTGAATCTGCTGCCGCCATAGCAACCCAGACACCAACATCGCCGACAACGTCACCACAAAAAGAGCCGTAATCATTGCTGCGCCGCGGACACGATTTAGGCCAACATAACCGGAAGAATAGAGGAGAGCGGTACGCAAATCTTTACTCCCCTACCAATAGAATTCGGGTGAGCGCGTGCTGTGCGTTCACCACGCGTACACTCAATTCAATGCCTGTTATGCTCCGCACAGGCGGCGCGTTAGGCGCTCGCAACCCAGTCAATTGACTTAAATTTTTATTTAAAGCGGTTTGCACATCGAGCATATTGGCCGTCCAACCTAGTTGTGGCACCCAGGCGCGCAGATTCACCGCAACCACTCCACCCATGAGCTCCACTACGCTCCAGCCTTCCATGTTGGCACCAGCAGCCAGGGCTGCGCGCAACTGCCCAAGCGTGGCCAAAGGAGGCGAAGCTGTACGCAATACTCGCCCTTGCGGCACGTGGTAACGCACGACTTGTAAACGCGGCGCCTGCCCAGACAAATTAAGCTGGCGCACAATTTGCAACTGCCCCCCACCAAAAGCCATCGGCGACTGACCAATCTCCCGCTCCAGAGCTGCTTGCCGCACATCAATCCCCACCTGGTCAAAAAACTGTGCCAACGCGCGTTCTTCTGCCATCGATACGGTCACCACATCGCGCGTCCGCACAATTTGATCAAGGCCACGCCAGGACAGCACGGCAACCAACGCAAGAATTGTAATGGCGACCAGTAATTCGATCAGCGTAAAGCCTGCTTGATACTTACAACGGCCGTTGCGTTTCATTCGCCACCACCGTCATCAAATGCACCAGTTCACTGTTAAGCCCCGGCCGCTTCACCACCACATCGACCCGTCGAAAACTCGGATTGGGAGTCGCCGACACGGTGCGGATGCAGATAAAAGCGGCATTCCCCTGGGGACAAGCAAAATTTATTGCGCCAAGCTGCGGCCAAGCACGTTCTAGATGCAGTTGCCCAAGTACATTATCTGCACTAAAACCCGCCAATAGTCGATCATGCAACTCGCGCCCGCCCAGCGCCAAACTCCCTGCTGCGCGCAACGATGCCGCCAGTGCAATCGCGATAATAGTGAGCGCAATGAGTGCCTCAATCATCGTAAAACCAGCGACGTAAGCGCTATATTTTGTTTTCTTGCACTTCATAACGGCCATTGCCATTGCTCACCACATTAAGCTGTGCGGCATTTGAATAAAGTGTCACGGTGACGGCTATATCAATGCTTTCCGTACCGAATATGACCCGTTCGGCGAGTTCTTGTCCACCCGAATAACGAATCGTTATAGCGTTGAGCTGGGTACGCCATTGACGGGGGGCAAATAGATCATCGCGCAACACACGCCAGTCTTTTTCCACCTGTATCAGGAAACGATATCCTCCTGACACTGGCTCCCATGCAATTGACTGCGCCCGAACTTGCGCTTCATTCGCCGCCGACTCAAACAATAAGGCAAGGCGTTGCGCCTCTTCGGCAAGCTCGGTGCGCGGGTTACGGCTAATGGATAAAGCCGCCAAAGAAATCAGCAAGCCAGCAATCACCAGCACAACCAGCATTTCGAGCAGGGTAAACCCTCTCGCTATGCATAAGGGCCGAGGTGCATTAGCCAAACTATTGCCACGAGCCAATCTCGCGCCCATCATTACCTGACGAGCCACTGGCTCCATAGCTAAAAATATCGATCTCATCATGCACGCCAGGATTGAGATATTGGTACGGATGACCCCAAGGGTCGTTTGGCAAACGTTCTAGATAACCGCCATCTTTCCAATTATTTGGTACTGGGTCGGTTAACGGTTTCTCGATCAAAGCGCGCAAACCCTGCTCTTGCGTTGGATAACGGATATTATCGAGACGATAAAGTTTAAGCGCCTGCGCGATCGTTTTAATGTCTTGTACCGCCGCAATCCGGCGCGCCTCATCTGGACGGCTCATGATTTTCGGCACGACCAAGGCGGCAAGAATACCCAGAATCGCGATGACAACCATGACTTCGATTAAAGTAAAACCACGCTGAGAAGGTAAAACGCGGCTTAAAGCGCTGGCCCTATTTGGGTAATCGCGCATTCTCCAATTCATCATAACTATTTCCAACCCTCAAAAATAAAACACTCAACCCAATACAGCAGTAAACTCACTATACTGTTCCTAATTAATGCTTTTTATTACCTTTTTTCATGATATCTATGCAAAGCTCCGCTTTAGTGCGGATTACTTCACTCACGCTATTTGCGCTTTTCTGTGCAACCTCAACGTATTGGTTCATTACGTTGAACTCCCCTCACACAACTCCTCTATCGGCGGCCAGCGCGAGCCGGGCGCCGGTAAAAGTCGATTATGCCAACCAGCTATTTGGAGGACAAGCTAATTCAGTCCGTAGCGATTTTCAATTGGCCGGCGTGCTCGCCCTTCAAGAGGGCGGCGCTGCCGCCATTATCGGGCAAGCGGGCAAGCCCCTGCGGGCGATTTCTGTTGGCCAGCCAATTGATCAAAACACACGCCTTAACGAAGTCCGCGCGCGCTCAGTTATTATTGAGCAAAGCGGCATTAAAAGCGAAGTATTTTTACCCGCAGCAACCGAGTCGCCGACTATTTATATGCGCTAATCATCACCCCACCATTTGATTTAATTCAATAATCGGCATCATCACTGCCAACACAATCATTAACACCACGCCGCCCATCGCAAGAATCAGCAGCGGCTCCAGCAAACTCGTTAAAAATAGGGTGCGGCGCTCAAGCTCAGCGGCTTCGCCACTCGCTGCACGCTCAAGCATCGCAGTCAAATCGCCAGTCGCTTCACCAGCGCGGATTAAATGGACCAGCACCGGGGCAAAGGTATGTGTGCCAGCCAGTGCGCGCGAGAGAGAAGCGCCTTCACGCACCCGCACCGTTGCCTGGTCAATATTTTGACGCATGGCAACATTGTTAAGTGTCTCGCCGGCGGCTTGCAGCGCTCGTAAAATAGGCACTCCAGCTGCGGTCAAGATGGCTAGCGTACTGGCAAAACGTACGGTGTTATAACCACGCACGAGTTTGCCGAGCAGCGGCACATCCAACAGCCAACGATGAAAGGTCAGTCGAGGGCCTGGCTGGCGTAAAATACGTCTTAGCAGCCAGCTTATCAGCCCCCCTGCTATCAACATACCCCACCAGCCCTGCTTAACGAAATTGGACAACGCCAGCATCGCCACCGTTAATAACGGTAGTTGCTGTTTAGTACTGGAGAACACGCTCACGACCTGCGGCACCACATAACTTAGTAAAAACGCGACAATGCCAAAAGCGACTAGCGTTACAATCGCTGGATAAGTAAAGGCCAATTGAATTTTTTGCCGTAACGTATTGCGTTGTTCAATATAGTCCGCAAGGCGCGCCAACACGATATCGAGCTTGCCAGTTTGCTCGCCGGCGGAAACCAAAGCACGATAAATATCCGGAAAATCATGCGGGTGTATGCTCAAGGCACCTGCCAGCGACTGCCCACTCAACACTTCAGCCCGAATCGCCGCGACCAATTCACGCACATAATCACGCTCTGCTTGCTCAGCCAGCACGCCGAGAATTTCATCGAGCGGCAAACCGGCGGTCAATAGGCTGGCAAGCTGGCGCGTGAAGATCGCTTGCTCGCGCTGCGATAAACGGCGCCCGAAGGCAAGCCGCTCATGGCGCGCACTGCGCGTGCGGCTGCCGGCTGACTCAACCAAAAGCGGGGTAAGCGCCTGCAAACGCAACTGGCTGCGAGCAGCTCGCGCACTATCCGCCTCCAGCACACCGCGCTGTGTTTTGCCAGATGAGTCAATGGCTTCAAAGCGAAACGCTGGCATTGGCAGACTACCTTATATCTTGATGGATTGAACGATTTTTAATGCTGTTGCACTATTCGCCGGTAACACGGATCACCTCTTCAAGCGAGGTCACGCCTGCCGCTAGCCAGCGTTGTGCATCTTCACGCAAGGTGCGCATCCCATTAGCCCGCCCCGCTGCTAGCAATTCAACGTCGGCGACTTGCTGGTGAATCAGTGTGCGGATTGCATCATTGAGTACGAGCAGTTCGTAGACGCCACGCCGGCCTTGGTAACCCGATTGGCCACATTGTTCACAGCCAGATGCATGCCAACCATCAGCGCGTTCAAGCCGGCAAGTGGGGCATAAGCAGCGCACCAGCCGCTGCGCCAGCACGCCTAGCAAGCTGGACGCGAGTAAATAGGGCTCAACGCCCATATCCGTTAGCCGGGTGACAGCTGAGGCGGCATCATTGGTGTGTAGCGTAGCCAGCACTAAATGCCCGGTCAACGAGGCCTGCACAGCGATCTGCGCTGTCTCAAGGTCTCGAATTTCGCCAATCATGATAATGTCGGGGTCTTGCCGCAAGATCGAGCGGAGGGCACGCGCAAAATTCATGCCAATCCGTTCATTAACCTGCGTTTGACCAATCCCAGACAGATCGTACTCAATCGGATCTTCAACTGTCATGATATTGGTGCTAGCGGTCTCAAGCCGCGATAGCGCCGCATATAAAGTGGTTGTTTTGCCTGAGCCGGTTGGACCCGTGACCAACACAATGCCATGCGGATGGGCAATTAATTTATCGAATTGCACTTGCGTCGCGGCGGCCATGCCAAGCGTATCGAGGTTCAGCCGTTGCGCATCTTTCTCAAGCAAACGCAATACAGCGCGCTCGCCATGCCCAGTCGGCAGTGTCGAAACCCGTACATCGACGGGCCGCCCGGCGACCCGCAAGGTGATGCGACCATCTTGCGGCAGCCGTTTTTCGGCAATATCAAGCTGCGCCATAATCTTAATGCGAGAAATCAACGCGCCATGCAATGCTTTTTGCGGGCGCACTATATCGCGCAGGGTACCATCGATGCGAAACCGCACAACGGATGCGTTCTCAAAAGGTTCAATATGAATATCCGAGGCCCCTTCTCGCGCGGCTTGCGTAAATAGGGCATTGATCATGCGGATAATCGGCGCATCATCTTCCGATTCAAGCAGGTCCTCAACCTCAGGGATATCTTGCATCAGCCGAGATAAGTCGACCTCGCCTTCGACCTCGCCCACGACTTGCGCCGCGCTTCCATCCTGCAGCGCATAAGCACGATTAATGGCTTGCACCAACTCGTCGGCCGCCACACGCACAAGGCGCAAGGCGCCAAATTGACGCGCCACCTCGGCCAATGAGCTCGCTAGCGTGCGCTCGCTAATCCAAACTTCAAGGCTGTCACTATGTTGATGCGCAGCCAAAATTTGACCTGCCCGAGCAAAACCATAGGGTATCATCCGCGCCACCAAAGACGACGGGGCTTCGCGGGAAAACCCTGGTTGCACATTGGCTTGTGCAGCTAATTGCTGATCCACACTTCTATCCCAATCTGTTTATCGCACTGGATTTGCGAAACTTTTTCAGGTTTCGCCGGGGCGTGTGACCGAGTATCTGAGACCGTCACGGCCGCGCCCCAGCCTCATCCATGCCTGGTAAATCATTGAGCCAGCGAGCCTTAGGCGGCACGCCTAAGGCAGAAGAATCCTCCGGTTGGTGAGCCGATGGGGGAACGCTTCGTTGTTGGGGGCTAAGCGCGGGCGCCGCGACGCCCCCCTCGCTAAGTGGCAACGGCGCGCCTGGCATCACGGGCGTATTTTGATCACGCACAAGCCAATTATCCGTGCCAAAATTTGTCGTCTGGGCGCGCATATAGTCATAACGATCAAGCGAGACACGTTGCGCATCTTGCGCATTGCGAATGATCACCGGGCGTAGAAATACCATCAGGTTTGTCTTTTCGCGCCTTTTACCTTCATAGCGAAAGAGGGATCCAAGCAGAGGTATATCGCCAAGCACAGGCACTTTAGAATTGCCATCGCTATATTTATCTTGCAATAGCCCCCCCAGCACGATGATCTGGCCATCGTCCGCCAGGACGGTCGATTGGATTGCTCGCTTATTCAGCGTCACCCCACCTGAACTATCCTGGGAATTAGCGACCACGCCAGAGTCTTCCTGATAAATCTGCAGCTGAATCACCCCCCCTTCAGTGATTTTAGGCTTCACATGTAGCGTCACGCCCACATCTTGCCGCTCAAAAGTCTGAAAAGGCGTAATGGCTTGATTCGCCCCAGCCGTTTGCGAATATGCGCCAGTCAAAATAGGCACATTCTGCCCGACTACAATTCTCGCTTCTTCATTATCAAGAGTAACCATCGTAGGCGTAGAGAGCACATTCGTGTTGCCGAGCGAATTAAGCGCTTGTAACAACCCACCCAATCCTAAAAATTTGCCATAGTTGCGCAGATAACCAATATTCAACCCTTCTGCTGGATAAACCAGCGACGCACGCGGATCTTTTGCCGCCATGAAAGGGCTGGTTGCCAGTTTGACAATATTGGTCCCTGGATCTTTGTCCATGGTGTAATTAGCGCCGCCAAATAAGGCATTCGTTCCACCCATATTCAACACAGCCTGCCATTGAATCCCAAAGCGGGCCATATCGCCTGATGAAACCTCGACAATCAATGATTCTATGTACACTTGAGCGCGGCGTGTATCGAGTTGATCAATCACTCTACGCAAATTCCGGTAAACCGGCTCTGAGGCGGTGATAACGAGTGAATTAGTCGCGGCATTGGCCTGAATCATGCCGCTGGCTGAACCCGTGTCGCGGCTATTGCTCGCGCCACCGCTGGCTGAACTACCGAATGGATTACTCAATGAGCTTGCCTGGGCGCCAAACTGACTACGCGCAGCACTACTGCCTCTGCCCGTTGGCAAAGGAGGCATACCAGGTATGCCGGTGGCGCCGCTTGCCATACCACCCAACCCGCCACCACTCGAATTAAATGAGTTCAGCGCACTATTGGCGGTTGAGGCAGCGCCCCCTTTTTCACCCAAGATGCCACGCAAAGTTTGAGCAAGCTCGACTGCATCGGCATTGCGTAGTGGCACCACATGAATATTGCCAAGCTCTTGCGTAGGTAAATCAAGTTTTGCGATCAGTTGTTTTGCCGCTTTCATCCGTGCTTGGCTAGAAGCGCGCAAAATCAACGAATTGGTGCGCGAATCTGCTAGCACTGACATTTTCAGAGTGGCGTCGGCGCTGCCAACTGGACCCGGATCTAATATTTTTTGTAATTGTGTAGCAAGGTCAAGCGCATTGGCATTTTTCAGTGGCACCACTTCGATATTGCGGCCAATCGCTGTATCAACTCCGGCGATGATCTTTGCAATACGTCGAACATTATCGGCGTAGTCGGTCACGACCAGCGTGTTATTTGCTGGATACGCAGTAATTGTATTATTGGCGGAAATCAGCGGACGCAATACAGGCACCAAGCTACTCGCCGCTTCGTGGCGTAGCTGAAAGACTTGCGTGATGACCTGGTCGCCTTTTGCCTGCGGTGTATTGCCGATAAAAACGGGCACGCCTTGCTGCTTCGCATCGGCTTCCGGCACGACTTTTAGCACCCCATGATCCTGCACCAAGGCAAAACCCTGCATACGCAGCGCCGATTGCAACGTTTTCAGGGCTTGCGCCGCACTTACAGAGCGCTCGGACACCAAGTTAAGTTGCCCCTTAATGCGCGGGTCAACAATGATGGTTTGATTCGTGGCCGCCCCGATCGCTTTAGCAACCTGATCAATTTCCGCGTTCACAAAATTCAGCGTAACTTGCGCCCGCGCAGGCTGAATCACGAGCCATGCAGCAAAAAGAACATAAATTAGATAACGCATTACAATACAATTTCTCAGATAATTTCGTTCATATAGGCTACGGTATGCATCGATGCGACAAACTGCAAAGTAGCCTATTATTATGCTATTAATTCCAGTTCAGCGCCAAAAACCGGGTACCGGAATGCTCAAGCCGATTATTTACTCACTCATTTTTATTGGCACGTATACTACATTGCCAGCGCACGCCGATTGTTTTGACGACGCAGCGCGTTACCAACATGTGAACCCAATCATTCTGCGCGCCATCGCCTGGCAAGAATCGCGCAATCGCCCTAACGCCATGCGCAAAAACGATAATGGCTCAACCGATTACGGCTTGATGCAAATTAATTCAATCCATCTTTCAGCGCTATCTGGATATGGCATTTCATCTAATACTTTGATGGAACCTTGCACCAGCGTTTATATTGCGGCTTGGCATTTGCGCCAAAAGATGAATAAACACGGTAATACTTGGCAAGCAATTGGCGCTTATCACTCTGAAACGCCGGTGCATCGCGACAAATATTCGAGCCAAATTATTAAAATTCTGGCTCGCTGGGGCATCACCTCCCCGCCGCGTTGAATGCCGACTAAAAAAAACTTTTAATAAAACACCGCGAACGAATACTAAAAGACCCGCTTGCAGCGGGTCTAACGTACCAAAATACTTTACTTCTTTGCCTTGCCATTAACCGCTTCTTTAAATGCTTTACCGGCGGTGAATTTAACTGTATTGGTTGCGGCGATTTTGATTTTCTCACCGGTTTTGGGATTACGCCCTTCACGCGCTGCGCGCTTGCCCGAAGAAAATTTACCAAAACCGACTAATTCGACCGAGTCTCCTTTCGCTACCGTTTTTTTAACTAATTCCACATAGGTGCTCAAGATTTCGCCGATGGAGACTTTGCTGGCCTCCGTTTTTGAGGCAATAGCATCGATCAATTCTTGCTTATTCATAAAATTCCTTTCACAGTTGAGTTAAAACAGAAAGCATATAGCCCAGCGCAGAAATACTGACGATAGCGCCACTGCATCGCATTTTTTTGCGACAACAGCGTCAACGTAACATAGCATGCTCCGGCGTAAAGCGCCACAAACGTAGTGCTGGGGCGGCTTTAAAACAGTTTACAAGCGCCGCCACAAAACGGGTACAGTGTATCAAGCCGCATCTCAATCTTGCCGCAAACCATTGCCAATAAAAGGTAAACGTTGGTTTTTGCCAACGTTTTCTGCGGTTTCTTATTTAACAAGCCACTTTCAGGCCACAAAAATCAGAGAATTTGGGCGCAAAAGCTACGCTAAACGAGCACCTAACACTCAGACCTCACCTTAAAATGCCTATTATCCCGGCCCCACTCACATTACTTGAAGACGGCACGCCCTATTCAACTGCATTTTCCGATATTTATCACAGCGCAGCAGGTGGGCTTGCGCAAGCGCAGCATGTATTTATCGCGGGCAATGCGCTTCCCGCCCGCTGGGCGGAGCAACAGATTTTCTCGATTGTTGAAACCGGCTTTGGCACTGGCGCCAACTTTCTCGCAACGTGGGCGGCCTGGCGCGACGATCCTGCGCGTTGCGCTCGCTTGCATTTTGTCTCGATTGAAAAACATCCGTTTACGCGCGAGGATTTACATACGCTGTATAGGCGCCCTATTTTCTCTACGCTCGCACCACTTGCTAAGCAGTTGTGTGAGGCATGGCCTATTTTGACAGCAGGGTTGCATCGTTTAGAGTTTGAGGGCGGGCGTGTCATCCTAACCTTGGCTTTGGGAGATATTAGCGATTTACTGCCACAGCTATGGTTGCGCGCCGATGCATTTTATCTGGATGGTTTTACCCCTGCAAAAAACCCAGAGATGTGGAACGCATCTATTTTCAAAGCGCTTGCCCGCCTCGCAACCCAAAACGCAACGCTCGCCACCTATACGACTGCAGGCGCTGTACTTCAAGGGCTTGCCGCAGCAGGTTTTGAAGTCCATAAGGCGCAAGGCTTTTGGATGAAACGCAAAATGTTAATTGGCCGTTTCACGCCTCGCTGGCGTGTCCGGCGGCATGAGCCACCCACCGCCTATGCTGTACCTGAACGGCATGCGCTTGTGATTGGTGCCGGTTTCGCCGGCTGCGCACTCACTGAGCGGCTAGCAGCACGCGGCTGGCATGTTTCATTAATTGAGCAAGGCAAAACATGCGCAACCGGCGCCTCCGGCAATCCTGTCAGCGTGTTTCATCCTTTCATTTCACGCGATGATAATATCGCGGCCCGCGCCTCGCGCGCAGGTTTTCTGTATGCGTTGCAGCGCTGGCAAGCGCTTAGCCATATAGAGAAGTTTATCTGGCGCGCCACCGGCCTAGTACAAATGGCACCGGACAAGGCCGCCTTCGATGCAATGCGAGCAACCCTCGATCATTTAGCCTATCCAAAAGAAATGGTGAGTTCTGTCACCCGCGCTGAAGCCAGCACGCTAGCGGGGCTTGAGCTGGCACAAGGGGGCTGGCATTTCCCTAAAGGGGGCTGGCTCAACCCCGCATCACTATGCCAGGCGCAACTGATAGCGGCGGACACGGCGGTTACGCGATATTTCGGCAAGCCAATCAAGCAACTCGTTTATCGTGAAAATCTCTGGCACGCTTTGGACGAAACTGGCCGCAGCATCGTCGCAGCCCCCGTCGCCATCTTAGCGAATGCAAACGATGCCGCCAGCCTTGCCGGTTTACGTTATGCGCCAACCCATTGCATACGCGGTCAATTAACGATACTGCCAACACCCGCGAGCGACGCCAGCGATACCGACCATGCTGCGGCTTCTAGCACGGCAATCGTCCCACCCTCTACGAGTTTACATCTGCCCGTCACTGGCAATGGCTACTTAGCCCCTTTAACCTCAAGCAGTATGCTAACCGGCGCTAGTTATGATTTCGATGACCCCAATCTCACGCCATCTATCGAGAGTCATCAACACAACCTCAACCAATTAGCGCGGCTTGCACCATCGCTAGCCGGCTGTTTTGATCCATATAAACTGGCCGGACATGTTGCCTTCCGGTGCGTTGCCAGCGACCGCATGCCATTCATCGGCGCTTTAGCCGATGAAGCTATGACGCAAATACATGCCCCTCAATTTATCAGTGCTCATTTACTAGACATGCCACGCGCACCCGGTTTATTTGGCGCATTTGCATATGGCTCTCGTGGCTTACTGTGGGCCACGCTTGGTGCAGAGTTGATTGCCTCGCAACTTGATGGCGAGCCGATGCCGATTGAACGCTCACTCATCGACGCGCTCGATCCAGCACGTTTTTTACTACGCTCTTTACGCAAGCAAAGCTAGGGTTATAAAATCAGCCTCGAGCCCAACACGATACACTACACCTATAATTAAAAGCATGATGAATACTGGCAAGATGAAACTTTCAAACGAATGGATTACGCGCAGTCAGCGCGCCGTCTGGCACCCCTGCACGCAAATGAAGCACCATGAGCAACTACCGCTGGTACCTCTGGCACGTGGCGCAGGGGCATGGTTATACGATGTTGATGGACAGCGCTATCTTGATGCCATTAGCTCATGGTGGGTCAATCTGTTTGGCCATACCAATGCGCACATCAATGATGCGATCAAAGCGCAACTTGATACCCTTGAGCATGCCATGCTAGCAGGTTGCACCCACGCACCCGCAATTGAATTGGCAGAGCGCTTATCGGCTCTCACAGGAGGCGTGCTGGGTCATGCATTTTTTGCCTCTGATGGAGCATCCGCCGTCGAAATTGCGCTGAAGATGAGTTTTCATTATTGGCGTAATACCATGCGCCCAAGCAAACAGGAGTTTGTCTGCATCGCCAATGGCTATCATGGTGAAACCATCGGCGCACTTGGCGTCACTGATGTGGCACTCTTTAAGACTGCATATGATCCTCTTTTGCGGCACGCTCATGTTGCCCCTTCACCCGACGCACGTCAAGCTCGCGCAGGTGAATCAGCCGCTGATGTCGCTCGGCGTAGCATTGCTGCCATAACTGAATTACTAGAAGCGCGGCACACTCATATAGCGGCAATCATCATTGAACCGCTCGTGCAATGCGCCGCGGGAATGGCCATGCATGACCCATGCTTTATCGCGGAATTACGGACTCTATGCGATCGCTATGAAGTGCATTTGATTGCCGATGAAATTGCCGTCGGATGCGGGCGCACCGGCACTTTCTTTGCTTATGAACAAGCTTCCATCCAACCTGATTTTTTGTGCTTATCAAAAGGCATTAGTGGAGGCTATTTGCCGCTATCCGCGGTCTTAACACGTGAGACAATTTATGCTGCATTTTATGACGATGACACCGCCCGCGGCTTTTTGCACTCACATTCGTACACCGGCAATCCGCTCGCATGTCGAGCCGCCCTTGCTACACTTGATTTGTTTGAGACAGAGGATGTGCTGACGCGTAATCGCTCAAAATCAGAGACTCTTGCCGGCCTTTTGGCACCACTAGCCGCCAACCCGCAAGTGCGCCATCTACGCCGCTGTGGAACAATTATTGCGTTTGATGTAATACCCAAAACCGTCACTACGGCTAAGGCTCTTGATAAGAGTTCAAACAAAACGTCTACGCCACCGGTGACTTTTGCACGTCGTTTCTTTGAGCTTGCCTTGCACAACGAGCTTCTGCTACGTCCAATCGGCAACACGGTATATCTCATGCCACCGTATATCTTATCTAGCGAGGAAATCACCTTGCTGGCCGCACGTACCTGCGCCACGCTAGAGCAAGTGCTCGCTGAACAGGCCTAAAAATGGAATCCCTGACGACCCTTTTAACCAATCTACAGGACCTTGACGCACAGGCTTTGCGCCGCCAGCGGCGCTGCACTGAAACAGGCTGTGCCACGCATATGCAGGTTGATGGGCGGACTATGGTCAACTTTGCAAGCAATGATTATTTAGGACTGGCCAGTCATCCTAAGTTGATTGCGGCTTTTGTCGAGGGCGCCGCGCGTTATGGCGTAGGCAGCGGCGGCTCACATTTGTTGGGAGGGCATTCACGAGCCCACGCCGCGCTTGAAGATGAACTTGCTGCCTTCGCCGGTGGATTTATTGATAGGCCGCGCGCACTCTATTTTTGTACCGGTTATATGGCCAATCTTGCTACGCTGTCTGCGCTCGCAAGCCCGACCAAAAATTTACCTGAACCGACGGCAACCATTTTTTCGGACGCCCTTAATCACGCTTCATTAATCGATGGGGCACGCCTCTCGCGGGCTAATGTACAAATCTACCCACACGTAGATACGAGCGCCCTTGAAACCTTATTAAGCGCTTGCAAAACTCCGTTGAAGCTGATTGTAACAGATGCTCTTTTCAGTATGGATGGAGATATTGCACCGCTTGATCAGCTGCTTGCTTTGGCTGAAAAATATCATGCTTGGCTGGTGGTAGACGATGCCCATGGCTTTGGCGTACTGGGAAGCAATGGCGCCGGAACAGTATCAGCATTTGGGCTACGCTCACCGCGCCTGGTTTATGTTGCCACGCTCGGTAAAGCAGCCGGCGTAGCGGGCGCTTTTGTGATTGCGCACGACACTGTGATTGAATGGCTGATACAACGTGCACGGCCCTATATTTTCACCACCGCCTCACCGCCAGCTGTCGCTCACGCGGCGTCTACTAGCCTGACTCTGATTGCCAGCAGCGAAGGGCAAACCAGACGCCGACAGCTGCAACAGCGGATCACGCAAACCCGCACGTTATTACAGAACACCGATTGGCAATCAATCGATTCTATAACCGCGATCCAACCATTGATTATCGGTGAGAATGCACCGACTCTTACCCTCGCCGCGCAGCTTGACGCAAAAGGACTATGGGTACCTGCCATCCGCCCCCCCACGGTCGCACCAGGTGCGTCAAGATTACGCATTTCATTGTCGGCGAATCACTCGCCGGCCGACCTTGAGCAACTCAGCGCTGCATTACTGACCCCTGAAATTTGATGAATCCATCCTATTCTTTTTTTGTTACCGGCACCGATACTGAGATCGGCAAAACGCTTACCTCGGCCGCATTACTGAGTGCCTTCGGCGCTCGCGGTCTACGCACAGCCGCCATGAAGCCAATTGCAGCAGGTGCAGAATACCGCAATGGCGTTTGGCATAATGAAGATGCTGATTTTCTTGCGCACGCAGCAAACGTTACCTTGCCGCGTACCTTGACCACGCCTTACCTATGCAAAGAAGCCTGTGCCCCGCATCTCGCCGCCAAGCAAGAAGGAATCCGCTTCGATATTGAGCAGATCAGACAATGTTATGCTACAGTAGCTCAAGCAGCTGATTGCGTTGTGGTTGAGGGCGTAGGTGGCTTTCGAGTACCGCTTGATGACCATTATGATACCGCCGATCTTGCTTGCGCGTTAAAACTGCCGGTAGTGCTCGTGGTGGGTTTACGTCTTGGTTGTTTAAATCACGCATTATTGAGTGCCGCGGCAATTTGTGCGAGCGGGCTCACATTCGTTGGCTGGGTCGCCAATCAAATTGATCCGACTATGCGTTACCTTGATGAAAACATTGCTACACTGCGCATGCGCTTTGAGCAGCAATACAACGCGCCACTATTAGGTAAAATTCCATATTTGGAATCTCCGTCGGCTGCGGCCGCCGCGCTTCATTTAAATATTGATCCACTGCTCGCGCTCTGCGCTAAGCGCCTTTGATAGAGGAAAAAATGACACAAGCGACTTGTGCGGAGCACACTGCTCCATCCACGGCCCTGACGCCTTTAGCTTGCGCGACTAATGAGACTAACGCAGCTCCTTGGAAAATCGCCGACATCCTTGCGCTATATGAGCTACCGTTCAATGATTTGTTGTTTCGCGCGCAACAAACCCATCGCGCTCATTTCGATGCAAACGTCGTGCAATTGTCCACTTTGCTCTCCATCAAAACCGGTGGCTGCCCAGAGGATTGCGCGTATTGCCCGCAATCTTCACACTATGATACTGGCGTTGACGCCGATAAATTAATGCCCCTTGATGAAGTGCTAGCGGCAGCACAGGCGGCTAAAGCACATGGCGCCACCCGCTTTTGCATGGGCGCGGCCTGGCGCAGCCCCAAAGAGCGACATCTGGCACCGGTGATGGAGATGATTCGCGGGGTTAAAGCTTTAGGGCTTGAGACTTGCGTCACTCTAGGCATGCTCGAAGAAACGCAAGCGCAAGCGCTTAAAGACGCGGGCCTTGATTATTACAACCACAACTTGGATACCTCCCCTGAGTTTTATGGGCAGATCATCAGCACTCGCACCTACCAAGAGCGACTGAATACGCTTGAACATGTGCGCGAAGCGGGGATTAACGTGTGTTGTGGCGGCATCGTCGGCCTAGGTGAGTCACGTCGCGAACGGGCAGGGCTGATTGCCCAACTCGCTAATTTAGACCCTTATCCAGAATCAGTACCGATTAATAATCTCGTGCAAGTTGAAGGCACGCCGTTAGCCGGCACTGAGCCGCTAGATCCATTTGAATTTGTGCGCACGATTGCGGTAGCACGCCTCACCATGCCACGCGCGATGGTGCGCTTGTCGGCAGGCCGCGAACAGATGGATTCGGCGTTACAAGCGTTATGTTTTTTCGCTGGTGCAAATTCAATTTTTTACGGCGAAAAACTGTTAACCACGGCAAACCCACAAGCAGAAGCCGACCGCGCTCTACTCACACGGCTAGGGATGCGTGCTGATGCAGACTGTGCGGCTTGATCATGCTCTCGCTAGCAACTCGTTAAGCCGCGCCGGCAAGGATGGAAATTTAATTTTCAGCGTAAGGTCAGCATCCGTTGGGACGTTTGCAGGTAACCTCTAAAAGAATAAGGTTGTGCCGGGTGTGTAAAGTACGCGTTCTTTCCAGCAAATACATCAATCACGCTGTGCCGTGATTCCTCAAAAGCGGAAATGTAATGGCTCTACCCTCAGTTTTGCAAAACCTCGCTCTGCCTGTTATTGCAGCACCAATGTTCGCCGTTAGCTACCCAGAATTGGTGCTTGCACAATGCCAAGCTGGCATTGTGGGGGCTTTTCCGGCATTAAATGCGCGGCCTGCTAGCTTGCTTGATACTTGGCTTACGAGCATTGAGCAAGCGCTTGATAGTTACCGGACGTCACACCCCAACGCGTGTATTGGCCCACTTGCGGTCAATCAGATTGTGCACAGCACAAATGAGCGACTTGAACACGATGTGCGGGTTTGCGTTGAACATCGGGTGCCCATTTTTATCACCAGCTTGCGCGAGCCAATTAAAGAGCTCATAGACGCAGTCCATGCCTACGGCGGCATTGTATTACACGACGTAATCAGTATCCGGCATGCGCACAAAGCACTAGAAGCTGGGGTTGATGGTTTAATTTTGGTAGCAGCAGGTGCAGGTGGCCATGCCGGCACTTTGTCACCCTTTGCATTAGTTGGCGAGGTACGGCGCTTTTTTGAGGGGCCACTTGTCCTTTCTGGCGCGATCACCACGGGCCAAGCTATTTTTGCAACCCAAGCCATGGGCGCCGATTTTGCTTATATTGGCACTCGCTTTATCGCCACGCAGGAAGCCAATGCAAGCCATCAATATAAAAATGCGCTGATTGAGGCGAATGCAGCCGATATTATTTACACCAATATTTTTACCGGTGTGCACGGCAACTATGTTCGGCAAAGCATTCTTAATGCTGGATTAAACCCAGATCAATTACCCACTGCGGACAAATCAAAGATGGTTTTTGACAACCACCAGGCCAAAGCGTGGCGAGATATTTGGGGAGCAGGTCAAGGAGTCGGACTGATAGAGAATAGCCCTTCTGTAGTAGAGCTCGTGACACGCTTAAAAGACGAATACAATCAAGCTCGAAGACAATTTAACTTCCCTCTATGATGCGCCCAAAGTTTCTACCAGATTTTCTCACCGTATCTATCCTCAGCGCAGTTGTCCTGGCTAATGTACTGCCATGCCAGGGTGAAGCGGCCATGGCTTTTGGTTGGGCTGCGAATATCGCGATTAGCATCCTGTTTTTCATGCATGGCGCCAAATTGCCACGCGCAACATTACTAGCAGGCGCCACCCATTGGCGCTTGCATCTGCTGATTTTCAGTTGCACCTTTATGATTTTTCCATTGCTTGGCTTAACGCTCAAGCCCATTCTCTCACCGCTGGTTACGCCAGCTTTATATACGGGGGTTTTGTTTCTATGTATGTTGCCCTCTACCGTACAGGCATCGATTACCTTCACTTCAGTCGCAAAGGGTAATGTAGCCGCGGCGATATGTTCTGCCCCGGCCTCCAATCTGATCGGCATTCTTATCACTCCGTTACTTGCCAGCTTACTGCTCAGCCAACAGGGGTTCAGCAATACTTTATGGCTGTCTGCCGTGAAGCAAATCACATTGCTTTTACTGGTGCCTTTTATCATCGGCCAAATTACCCGCCCCTGGCTCAGTGCATGTTTTGAACGTAATACGCGTATTCTGAAATTGATTGAACAATGCGCGATTCCGCTGGTTGCTTATACTGCTTTTAGCGAAGCGGTGGTACAAGGTTTGTGGCTGCAGGTTCCACCACGCTCACTCATGGGTCTGATCATTGTGAATGGAGTACTAATAGCACTAGCACTGATCATCACCAAATCTCTGAGCAAGCTTGCTGGTTTTAACCAAGCTGACCAGATTGCCGTTATATTTTGCGGATCACAAAGAAGCTTGGCCTCAGGAGTTGCCATTGCACAAATCGTTTTTGCCGGTTATACAGTAGGTGTCGCCATCTTGCCCTTAATGTTGTTTCATCCAATGCAGTTAATGGTAGGCTCTTTACTGGCGCAGCGCTACCGCGCACGTGCCATGCGCTATAACACTGATCTCGACGGCAAACCGATAATACGCCATCCAGGAACGTCCACAAAATAAAAATCCACATTGCGCGTATCATGAATCTCATCGAATTGATTATTTTGGCCGCTATTTGGGGCTCATCGTTTCTCTTCATGCGTATTAGCACGCCTGAGTTTGGTCCAATTGCGCTGATTGCATTGCGGGTTGGGATTGGTTCGCTCGTGCTGCTGCCGGTATTACGCACCGCCCTTGCCCGCGCGCACCTGCGCCAGTTTATATGGCCCCTCTTCATTGTAGGCATCACCAATTCTGCTGTGCCGTTTTGTTTATTTGCTTATTCAACGCTTACGCTCGACGCAGGCTTTGATTCGATCCTAAACGCCACGACCCCGCTCTGGGGTGCGTTGATTGCTTATTTATGGCTACGCACGCCACTGACCAAAATGCAGATATTAGGCTTAGCGGTCGGGCTTACTGGTGTCATCATCCTGGTCGTCAGCAGAATGCATGAAGGGGAAAAGACAACCGAACACGGTGTCCCGCTCACCCTTGCGATTGGGGCGGTGCTGAGCGCCACTTTACTTTATGCCTTTGCTACAAATTATTCTAAACAGCGACTAGCCGCCGTATCACCAGGCGTAGTCGCTTTTAGCAGTCAGTTTTTTGCTGCCATCACACTCTTGCCGCTAGCGTTACTCACTTGGCCAGAGCAGCCGATTGCCCTCAGTACATGGCATGCGGTTGGCGCGCTTGGCATCTTGTGTAGCGGTGTCGCGTATTTACTTTATTTTCGACTCGTCGCTCATGCCGGCGCATCGTATGCAATGTCGGTCGCTTTCTTGGTTCCTATTTTCGGGACATTATGGGGCGTGTACTTTCTAGGAGAGCAGCTAACAACCTCTATGGTGGTAGGGTGCATCACTATCTTGGCAGGGACTGCATTGGCTTCAGGAAAGATCAAGCGGCTCACGCTTCCTGTCAGTTGGCACTAGCCTGCATAGGGCAATTGTAGTGCGCAATTTAGAAAGTGTGCTCAGTGGCTTGACGACCACGCTTCATTTTTTATTCTCGGCAACTTGCCCAGCGATGCTATACGGACAAGTTGCTCAGTGAGCATTTACAGGGTGAAAGCTCTATTTAATACTAGACAATACCTGCCACTGTCCATTCACCACTTTATAAATCGTAATATCGCCATGCTTCAAATCGCCACGTGCATCATAAGCGAGCATTTTCATGGTGATTGACGGCATTTCAGTTTTAGCCAGCAAAGGTAAATATTTTGCCGGCTCGGTTGAGTCAGCTTTTTTCATTGCATTAAACATTGCCATCGCACCATCGTAGGCATAAGGCGCATAGGTTTGCGCATTTTCGTTAAAACGCTTTTTATATTTATCAGCATATTCCTTACCACCTGGCATTTCGTCAAGAGACTGCCCTGCCAATGAGGCCACAGTACCTTCGGCAGCTTTGCCGGCAAGCTTTAAAAAGGTCTCTGATTTAACCATCTCGCCGGCCATCAATACGGCTTTTATATCAAGCGCTTGCATCTGTTTAACCAGCGGTGCCGCTTGGGCATCAGCGCCGCCATAGAAAATTGCTTGCGGCTTGACGCGCTTGAGCTTGGTTAGAACCCCCTTAAAATCAACGGCTTTATCGCTGCTATATTCACGGCCAATGATTTTGGCACCCGCAGCTTTAGCCGCTTTTTCGAATTGATCCGCTAAACCTTGACCATAAGCCGAGCGATCATCAACGATAGCAATCCTTTTAAAGCCGAGATGTTTGACTGCAAAAGCGCCAATCACCGCCCCCTGCTGAGTATCCGAAGTCATCATACGAAAGGTTGTTTTAAAACCTTGTTGGGTATATTCGGCCGCAGTCGCCATCGCGATTTGAGGAATGCCTGCATTGGCATAAATACGAGACGCTGGAATCGTAGTCCCCGAATTGAAATGACCTAGCATCCCTTTAATGCCCTGATCGACAAGCTTTTGCGCTACGGTAGTACCCGTGCGGGGATCCGCCTGGTCATCTGCCGTATTCAGCACGATCCGAATCGACTTACCCGCAATTGTGGGTTTAGTTGCATTGAAATCTTCTACCGCAAGTAGGATGCTATTCTGGAAATCTTGGCCGTAATGTGCTTGCGCCCCCGTCAGCGGTGCCGCACACCCAATTTTTACCTCCTCGGCGGACTGTGCAAAAGCCATCATGCCCATACACAACCCTGCTAGCATCATGCGTATTACTTGCTTAATCATTCGTTCCATTGGTCCCTCTGTGTTTTGATTGGTCAAAGCGATATTAGCTCGTCTATCACCGAGCCTGTTTTAAAGGTGCTGGTTAAGTTTCGTTAAACTCAATTACGTGATCGTCATCAAACTTGCATTACCCCCCGCGGCCGCTGTGTTGAGGCTAACCGAGCTTTCGCTTAAAAGCCGCTCCAGGATATAATCGTCTTCATTCGAAGCCAGTGCTCCAGTCGCCACGCTCTGTATGCCAATCAGCGGACCCGGGCGCGCCGCAATGCGCTTAACAAGCGTTTGTAACAGCGCCCGCTCCCCCTCGAATAATACTGCATCAAACGGATCTTCAAGAGAGCGCTCTACGCTGACATGGTGCTTGAGGATTGCGGGAAGAGTCTGAACCCATGCCATATCAGGATGGTTGTGGCTAGGCTCAGCATGATGCTGCGTGATGCCTGGGGCAAGCAGCGCATGATTTCCCGTAGCTAACGCGGCAGCTAGTTGTGCGCGCGCTCCGCTTAGCGTAGCTGCCTCGCACCTTACGGTCCCGCGGCACTTCAGCGAATAGGTGTTTTCTTCGCCCGTTGGGCCAGGTAGGATAAAGGTCGAGCCAACGATGATTTGTTTTAAGTAGCGCTCGCAACGCAGCGCGGTCAGCGCATCATTTTGTGCGGTCAGCCAATCACGGTATGCAGTCAATCTCGCCACCGCAGCATGAGTCGTTGCCGTCTCGACTAAGCTCCCGTTGCGCGGAGCTTGCCGCCACGTCAACCTAGCGGGTGCTTGCAAGGGCCGTTGCGACAGCAAACGTAGCAAATAAAGCGGCCCTCCCGCCTTGGGCCCGGTCCCCGATAAACCTTCGCCACCAAATGGCTGTACGCCAACCACTGCACCAATCATATTACGGTTAATGTAGAGGTTGCCAACCCGCGCACCTTCGCTGACATAGGTAATGGTTTCATCAATCCGCGTATGCAGGCCAAGCGTTAGGCCATAGCCCGTGCGGTTAATCGCCTTAAGTAAGAGATCAAGAGCCGGACGGCGATAGCGGATAATATGCAACACGGGGCCAAATACTTCATGCTTTAATTCATTGATTGATTCAATTTCAATCAATGTTGGCAAGACGAAGGTGCCATTAGAAAAACCACCAGTGGCCGATGCGTCAAGCAAACGTGGCTGAAACACTTTATGCCCTTTGGCACGCATGGTCTCGATATGGTTTTCAAGCGCCGCTTTAGCCGCCGCATCAATCACTGGGCCAACATCCGTCGCCAGATAACCCGGGTTGCCGATCACCAACTCTTGCATGGCCCCTTTGAGCATCGTCAAGATGCGCTCAGCAACCTCCTCTTGCACGCATAGAACCCGCAGGGCAGAGCAACGCTGGCCCGCCGAATCAAACGCCGACACCAGAACATCGGCGACGACTTGCTCGGCCAGCGCAGATGAATCCACAATCATGGCATTTTGCCCACCCGTTTCTGCGATCAATGGAATCGGTTTACCATAACCATCAAGCCGAGTAGCCAGTGTTCTCGCAATCAGCCGCGCCACTTCTGTTGAACCGGTAAACATCACGCCACTAATGCGCTCATCAGCAACCAGCGCGGCCCCCACTGTCTCGCCTGCGCCTGGCAACAACTGCACGACGCCAATCGGCACTCCCGCTTCGTGCAAGATCCGAACCGCCTGCGCCGCAATCAGCGGCGTCTGTTCAGCAGGCTTTGCCAGCACCGGATTGCCCGCTGCCAAGGCAGCAGAAATTTGTCCCATAAAAATTGCCAGCGGAAAATTCCACGGGCTAATGCAAACGATTGGCCCAAGCGGGCGATGCGTTTGGTTAGAAAATTCATGGTCGATTTGCGCTGCATAATAGCGTAAGAAATCAACCGCTTCGCGTATTTCGGACACCGCGCTCGCCAGCGATTTACCGGCTTCTCGCACCAGTAAACTCATCAGCGTATATTTTTGCGCTTCAAGTAGATCGGCCGCCCGCGTCAGACACGCTGCACGCGCTGCCGGCAGCGTCATTTGCCAACCAGGCGCTGCGGCACATGCAATCGCCAAAGCAGCCTTCACTTCAGCTACGCTAGCGTCAATTATCGTACCGACAATGTCACCTTTATTAGCGGGGTTAAAACTATTGCGTACTGGGCTATTGCCGTCCATCTCTATGTCCGCCCCCAGGATAGGCGCTGCCTGCCATTTCATATTCATGCTGGCGTACAAAACAGAAGATAGCCGAGCTAGCTGATTTTCGTCCGATAAATCCAGTCCACTTGAATTAACACGCTCATTCTCATAGAGATCACGCGGCAACACAATTTTCGGGTGGGCAGCCCCTAGCGGGGTGACCTTTAAAGCCTCTTCAATCGGATCGGCAATAAGTTCATCAAGGGTCACTGTTTCATCCGCGATGCGATTAACAAATGAAGTATTGGCCCCATTTTCTAGCAAACGCCTAACCAAATAGGACAGTAAGCTTTCATACATGCCCACCGGCGCATAAATCCGGCATGGGCGTTTTATGCCACAGCGGTTATGGAGCGCTTCATAAAGTGGCTCACCCATGCCATGTAGACATTGAAACTCATATTGGCCCGCGTAATAATCCGGGCCGGCCAAATGGTAAATGGCCGCCAGTGTATGAGCATTATGGGTGGCAAATTGCGGGTAGATCGCGGCTGGCGCGGCGAGCATTTTTTTGGCACAAGCAAGGTAAGAAACATCCGTATAGATTTTACGCGTATAAACCGGATATCCCTCTAGCCCGTCAATTTGCGCGCGTTTGATCTCGCTGTCCCAATACGCCCCTTTAACCAAACGCACCATCAACCGGCGTTGGCTGCGCACGGCTAAATCAATTAAGTAATCAATCACAAACGGGCAACGTTTCTGATACGCCTGGATCACAAAGCCTAAACCATTCCAGCCTGCGAGCGCCGGATCAAAACACAACGCCTCTAACAGATCAAGAGACAGCTCCAATCGATCTGCTTCCTCGGCATCGATATTTAACCCAATATTGTAATGATGAGCAAGCGCTGCGAGAGCATGCACGCGTGGCAAGAGTTCAGCCATAACACGATCTTTCTGCGCCCGCGCATAGCGCGGATGCAGCGCAGACAATTTGATTGAAATACCGGGTTTAGCATAAATATCATGCGCCCCAGCTACTTTGCCAATGGCGTGAATGGCTTGTTTATAAGCCATAAAATAAGCTTGGGCATCTTCGTCTGTGAGCGCCGCCTCGCCCAGCATGTCATATGAATAAAGAAAATTGCGCGCTTCAAGTTTGCGGCTGTTGGTCAGTGCTTGAGCGATTGTCTCACCACACACAAACTGTTCGCCCATCAGTTGTATGGCGAACTCCGCGCCTTTGCGAACCAATGGCTCACAGCCTTTACCAATCAGTCGAGAAAGCGCAGCAAACAAACCTATCTCACTATGACTCGCGACTAATTTGCCGCTCAGCATTAAGCTCCAAGCCGCCGCGTTCACAAATAATGAAGATTTTTGAGCGATATGCGATTTCCAGTCACCGTGGCTAATCTTATCTCGAATCAATGCTTCACGCACAGCGCTATCAGGAATACGTAGCAACGCTTCGGCCAAGCACATCAAAGCCACCCCCTCTTGACTCGACAAGGAGAATTCGTGAAGCAATTCTTTAATGCCGCCGCCCACAGATTTAGTGCGCAGCGCTTTAACCAATTCACCGGCAAGCGTACGCGCCGTAACGCTTTGCTCAGCCGTTAAATGGGCTGCATCAATAAGAGGGATAATGGCATCAGCTTCTGGGCGCCGGTAGGCAGCTGTAATTGCTGCGCGTAGTGACGATTGAGGTTGCTTGAGAGGTGTCAGCATCTTTTTTTGTTTCTTGAATGAGAAGCAAAGTTAGGCCAGTGTATGTTTAGTCATTGTTATCACTCTCTAAGCTAGGATGCATAGTCAAAGTCAGCTCACTACCTAAAGCCTGGATAACCCGTAATACTCCCTCAAGCTGGATAGTCGGCTTGCCCGCCTCCAGTTCGACCAGAAAACGCACCCCCACATTGGCGACTAACGCCAGTTGTGGTTGCGTTAATTTAAGTTGTTTGCGGGCATGGCGTAGCGCAGCGCCCAAATCTACCGAGGTATGAATAACAGCCATAATAATTTCCTGTTCGGGAAATTATCTGCCTAAATCTCAATCAATGCAACAAAATTTCCCGATCAGGAAACAATTCTGAGCTAATTTAGATATCAAGCGGATCGACTTCGAGCGACCAGCGCACAATCCCTTTGACTTTGAGCGTACGCAAATGAGGCTGCCATAAATGTAATGCGCTTTGCAGCGCGATGCGCGATGGGCTCTCCAGCAGCAATTGAGCCCGATGTACATTCATGACTTTAACTACGGCCATGGGTACAGGGTCATAACATGTTACCCGTTCAGCGCCAGACAAACCATTCAATAATTCTATCCCCTGCATCAGAAAAGCCTGTGCGGCTTCTAAGGTACGGGCCTCAGCACGGAGTAGCGCTTGGTAAACAAAGGGCGGCAAACGCGCCTGCCGCCGCTCCGCAAGGGTCGTCGCAGCAAAACCCGCATAGTCATGCCGGGCCAGCGCTTCATACAGAGGATGCTGCGGGTAACGCGTTTGCAGCAGGACCTCACCTTGACCGGTGCGACCTGACCGTCCGCTGACTTGCATTAACTGGGCAAAGAGCCGCTCGCTCGCTCGGAAATCATGCGAAAACAGCGCAGCATCCGTATTCAATACGCCCACCAGCGTCACCCGCTTGAAATCATGTCCTTTTGCGATCATTTGCGTGCCAACTAGAATATCTGCCTCACCTGCATGTACCTCTGCGAATAACGCCTGTGCACTTCCTTTGCGACGCGTACTATCCGCATCAATGCGTAAAATCCGAGCTGTCGGCAAAATCGCGGCGAGAGTCTCTTCAATTTTTTGTGTGCCTCGCCCAAGCGGAGCTAAATCAAGATTGCCACAATCCGGGCAAGCACGCATGATAGGGGCTTGCCAACCGCAATGGTGACAGCGCAATTTCCGTTCAAGCTTATGCAGCACAGTATAAGCACTGCAGCGCACGCAACCGGCGACCCAGCCGCATGCATCGCAAGCAAGTACGGGCGCATAGCCACGCCGGTTTAAAAAAATCAGACTTTGCTCGCCCCGTACTAAGCGTTCCTGCAGCGCCTTAACCAGAGAGGATGACAGCCCTGAGTTTGGGGCATGAGCCGTGTGACTGTTACCGTCCATATTGATCAAGCGCACCGTTGGCAGCACTGCCTCGGTATGCGCGCGCTGCGTCAGCGTTAGCCGGGTATAGCGGCCCTGTGCAACTTGCTGCCAGCTTTCAAGCGACGGTGTCGCCGAGCCCAGCACAATTGGAATATTCAGTTGTTTCGCACGCCAAACGGCCAAATCACGCGCAGAATAACGCAACCCTTCTTGCTGTTTATAAGCCGCTTCATGCTCTTCATCCACGACAATTAACGACAGCCTTGGCAACGACGCTAACACAGCTAGCCGAGTCCCCAACACAATACGCGCCTGCCCTGTATGTGCGGCCAGCCAATGCCGCGCACGCACACCTTCGGCTAAACCACTGTGCAAAGTGACAATGGCTTGCGCAGGCCAAGCCGAAAAGCGCGCTCGGAAGGTCTTTTCAAATTGGGGCGTTAGATTAATTTCAGGCACCAACACCAGCACCTGAGCCAAAGGGTCACGCGCCAACAAACCGGCCACCATTTGCAAGTAGACTTCCGTCTTACCGCTACCCGTTATCCCATATAGTAAAAAAGGAGAAAAACCTCGCGCTGAATTTAGCGTGCGCAACACCTCCGTTTGCTCAGGGGTTAGAGTCCGCTCCACAATCAGCGGTGCTTGGGTGTCCGCCATGATGGGGAGAACGGCCAGCGCGCTAGCCTTAGGCTCACCGCTTAACGGTACGGGAGAAGCCGGGATCAACAGCCGCGGCCAGCGTTTTGCATTGCGTAGCGCTGGCGGCAGCGATGGTAATGCGACTTCACCTAGTGAGCGTTGGTAATAATCAGCGGCAAAGGCCAATAATGCCAACCATTGAGTTGACAGCGGCGGACAATCAGCCCAAATAGCCTCGAGCGTACGTAAGCGTTCAGTGGGTATGTCACTATGCTCGACCACCTCACACACTAATCCGACTAAGGACCGCCTACCAAACGGTACAGACACCAACTGACCGGGTTGAGGCGCCGGCAAAATAGTGCAAAGGTAATCAAACAGCGTTGGGATAGGGTGGTCTAAGGCGACACGAACAATTAAGCGACTCATTACAGACGTTTGCACGCAATCTCCAAAACGACGCGTTTGATATACGAAATCAACAGATCAAATTTAAAGTAATGCATACAATAAACAGCTAACTACCGGATTTCTTGGCTTTTTTTTAGCTTTCCACAAATCCTGTGGATAACTTTGTTGAAAACTCGCTCTTTAGCCGCTGAAAAGGCCAAGACAAAGGCTTTACCTTAGTTTGCCCAGTTTCGAAGCAATTTTCACAAATCCTTATTAATCAACCACTTAGAAAAAGACAACGGTACTCTTTTGCTATTTATAAAAAATTTGACCCACCTCTTGCAATAGGCGGGCTAATTGTGTATAAGTCGCGCACTTAGCCAATCGGCCTATCCCCCTGATAGAATCTACCTAGGAACCGACCGAGTACTCACTCAAGACTTAGGCTCGGGGGCCGACTGCACGCGCAATGAGCGGCTATAAGAATGAACTTCATCGACCATTTCAGCCACATGCTCAGGAGGCGTTAAAGGCAAGATACCATGGCCAAGATTGAAAATATGGCCAGCTTGATTGCCATAACTATCCAAGATTGAACGCACTTCGGCACGAATGGCAGCCGGCGAGGCAAATAGCACCGTTGGATCGAGGTTGCCCTGTAAGGCCACACGGTGGCCAACACGCTCACGAGCGTGGGCCAGATTCACCGTCCAGTCAAGACCAACCGCCTGCGCACCAATCGCCGCAATTTCCTCTAGCCATTGGCCACCACCTTTAGTAAACACAATCACCGGTACTTGCTCACCATTATGTTCACGCTTTAGGTTTTGGATAACAGCTCTAGTATAGGCCAGAGAAAACTGCTGAAATTTACCATCAGCCAACGCTCCGCCCCAGGTATCGAAGATCATCACAGCTTGCGCACCCGCGTCGATTTGCGCATTGAGATACGCCGCGACAGCCTGCGCATTAATCTCAAGTATGCGGTGCAACCAAGCCGGATGCTGATAGAGCATCGCTTTAACCAGGCGAAAATTGTCAGAGCCGCCGCCTTCGACCATGTAACAAGCAAGCGTCCACGGACTACCAGAAAAACCTATCAGCGGTACACGCTGTTGGCCATTGGCATTGGTCAGCGCGCGCCGGATCTGGGTAACGGCATCGGTCACATAAGACAGGGTCGAATCAATTGCCGGTACCGCCAGCCGCGCGATATCAGCTTCGGTCCGCAGCGGACGGGCAAAACGCGGGCCTTCACCGGTTTCAAAGCTTAGACCAAGCCCCATCGCATCGGGAATAGTCAAAATGTCCGAAAAAAGAATCGCTGCATCAAGAGGATAACGCTCTAGTGGCTGCAATGTCACTTCAGTAGCGTAGTCAGGATTTTTCGCCAGTGCCAGAAAACTGCCAGCGCGGGCGCGTATGCGGTTGTATTCAGGCAGATAGCGACCCGCCTGGCGCATTAACCAAACCGGCGTATGGTCGGTAGGCTCGCGTTTAAGCGCACGTAAGAACGTATCGTTTGATACAGACTGCAACATTTTATTACTCCTAAAACCGCTTAAATCCACCAGAATGCCACTAACGGTTTCAGCAGGCCTCTTGGGCCCGCTTTTTTTATTCTAGTCAATGCTTGTTGCCAACCATCTTGCGTGGCTGTACCCAGGCATCGAACTCAGCCTCGCTGACATGGCCAAGAGCCAGCGCCGCGACTTTTAAAGTGGTGCCTTCACGGTGGGCTTTTTTCGCGATTTGTGCTGCTTTGTCATAGCCGATATGTGGGTTTAGCGCGGTCACCAACATCAAGGATTCGTTTAACAACGCATCAATACGGTCACGGTTTGGTTCAATGCCAATGGCACAGTGGTCGTTAAAGCTTTGCGCGCCATCTGCGAGTAACCGAATCGATTGCAACACGTTATGCGCAATCATGGGCCTGAATACATTCAATTCAAAATTACCGCTCGCGCCACCGAAGTTGACTGCCACGTCATTACCAAATACTTGACAGCACAACATGGTCACGGCTTCTGCCTGGGTTGGGTTAACTTTGCCCGGCATGATTGAGCTACCCGGCTCATTTTCTGGAATCAACAATTCACCCAAGCCACAACGCGGCCCACTCGCTAGCCAACGGATATCATTGGTGATTTTCATCAAACCAGCAGCCACTGTCTTCAGCGCGCCATGCGCATGCACCAGTGCATCAGCCGCCGCCATGACTTCAAATTTATTGGGTGCGCTGACAAAGGGAAGGCCGGTAAGTGAGCTAATTTCTGCGGCAACTTTATCGGCAAAAGCTGGGTGCGCATTGAGGCCAGTGCCAACGGCGGTACCGCCCAAAGCGAGCTCATACAAATGAGGCAGAGCCGCCGCCAAATGGCGCATTCCCTGCTCAAGCTGTGCCACATAACCAGAAAATTCTTGACCAAGCGTAAGCGGCGTCGCATCTTGTAAGTGGGTGCGCCCGATTTTAACGATATCTGTAAAAGCCTGCGCCTTCGCCGCCAATGTATCACGCAGCGTTTTTAAGGCCGGCAATAATGTATTCGCAATCCCATCCGCAGCCGCAACGTGCATCGCGGTTGGGAAGACATCATTGGACGATTGTCCTCGATTGACATCATCATTCGGATGGATCTTACGCGCCTCTCCGCGCTCGCCGCCCGTTAATTCACTCGCACGGTTCGCAATCACCTCATTCAGATTCATATTCGTCTGAGTACCTGAACCCGTTTGCCAGACCACCAACGGAAATTCATCAGGGTGCAGGCCGGCGATGATTTCGTCAGCAGCCTGAACAATGGCATTCGTTTTATCAGCAGGTAATAGATCAAGCGCATGATTCACGGTGGCGGCTGCGCGTTTAACCTGGGCGAGCGCTCGAATCAATTCAGGCGCTTGTTTTTCATTTGAGATTTTGAAATTGTGCCGTGAGCGTTGCGTCTGTGCGCCCCATAAGCGAGCTGCAGGTACAGCGATGTCACCAAATGTGTCACGTTCAATGCGAGTTTTTTCTTTCATGTGCGGAAGTCTGGACGGCTAAGAAGAACAAGCCGAACATTATATACCGACTCAAAAGGCTTCAAACTTATTCAAAAGAGTTTATTGAGCGTGACGGCAGCGCTCATTACGCCAATCATAATGAATGTCAGTCTAATGGTTAGAGTGAGTCCAAGTTTATCGAGCTTAGCGTCAAAACGCTCCGCCATCGTATGCATATCGTTACGCAAGGATTCATGCTTATTATCCATGTCCTTACGTAGCATCTCATGCTTGGCATCCATGTCTTTACGCAACAGCTCATGCTTAGCGTCCATGTCTTTGCGCAACAGCTCATGTTTGCCATCCATGTCGTTACGCAAGATACCAATTTCTCGCTGCAGATCTTCTTTAGTTGCCAACTGCTGCAGATTGCTTTCAAAAATCTCAGCCAAAACTTCAGCCTCTGCCTCAGCCTGGGCAACAGGAACGCCAGCACCTTGGAGGCGTTTAACGAATTTCAGCGTGTCAAAAGCGGCAAGCGTCATAGCAACCTTCCTTAGTTCTCTTAAATCTCTCAAATCTAGTGTATGTAGCATTTTTCAACTCATATAAGATTTGCTGTCGCTCATATGGATAGACAAAGAATTTAACTCGTTGATTTAATATTAAACCAAGATTGAGAGATATGCAAGCTAACTTCGATTCCGACGTAATCGCTGAATAGCGGCCAACTGAGCTGCTGCATAAGCCAGCTCCGCTTGGGCCGTCGCATATTCAACGTTTGAACCCGTATTTTGTAGGGCCTCTTCAGCCTCACGGCGCGCTTGCTCAGCTTTTGCTTGATCAAGGTCTTGGCCGCGAATGGCTGTATCAGCTAACACAGTCACCACGCCCGGTTGAACCTCAAGTATGCCGCCAGCAACAAAGATAAACTCTTCAGCGCCGCCTTCCAACTCAATCCGCACTGCGCCAGGGCGGATCCGGGTCAGTAATGGTACATGGCCAGGCAAAATACCCAACTCGCCTTCTTCGCCCGGAAGCGCAACAAATTGCGCCTGCCCCGAGAAGATTTGCTCCTCGGCGCTGACGACGTCTACTTTGATGGTTGCCATATAAATTCCTGCGTGAAACCCGCTTTACTGGATTGTCTTGGCTTTTTCAAACGCTTCGTCAATCGTGCCAACCATATAAAATGCTTGCTCAGGCAAGTGGTCACATTCACCATCAGCAATCATCTTGAAGCCACGAATCGTTTCGGCGAGTGGCACATATTTACCTGGCGCACCGGTAAAGATTTCCGCCACATGAAACGGTTGCGATAAGAAGCGCTGCATTTTACGCGCGCGAGAAACGGCTAACTTATCTTCTGGTGCAAGCTCATCCATGCCAAGAATCGCGATGATGTCGCGCAGTTCTTTATAGCGCTGCAAAATCGCTTGCACGCGGCGGGTGATCGTATAGTGCTCTTCACCAATCACGTTTGGATCAATCTGACGTGAAGTTGAATCGAGTGGATCCACTGCCGGGTAAATACCCAATGAAGCGATGTCGCGGGATAACACAACCGTCGCATCCAGGTGACCAAAGGTCGTAGCCGGCGAAGGATCGGTCAAGTCATCGGCGGGCACATACACTGCCTGCACCGAGGTAATCGAGCCTTTCTTCGTTGAGGTAATACGCTCCTGTAGGCGGCCCATTTCTTCGGCCAGGGTTGGCTGATAACCCACGGCGGATGGCATCCGGCCAAGTAAAGCGGAGACCTCAGTACCGGCTAACGTGAAGCGGTAAATATTGTCGACGAAGAACAAGACATCACGCCCTTCATCACGGAAGTGCTCGGCCATGGTCAAACCCGTCAAGGCTACACGCAAGCGATTGCCTGGCGGCTCGTTCATTTGACCATAGACTAACGCAACCTTGTCAAGCACGTTGGAGTCTTTCATCTCGTGGTAAAAGTCATTACCTTCACGAGTCCGCTCGCCAACCCCGGCAAAGACGGAATAACCACCATGCTCTTTCGCAATATTGTTAATCAACTCCATCATATTAACCGTCTTGCCGACCCCAGCACCACCAAATAGTCCGACCTTACCGCCCTTGGCAAATGGGCAGATTAAATCGATCACTTTAATGCCGGTTTCAAGCAATTCAGTGGACGGAGAGAGTTCGTCAAACTTAGGGGCTTTTTGATGGATTGAACGCTGATGCTCGCTATCAATTGGACCCGCCTCATCGATCGGCCGACCCAACACGTCCATAATGCGGCCCAACGTTGGTTTACCGACCGGTACTTGAATCGAGTTACCGGTATTTTTAACTGTCAGACCGCGACGCAAACCTTCAGATGAGCCTAGGCAGATCGTGCGCACGACGCCGTCACCAAGCTGTTGCTGCACCTCAAGAATGAGTTCGGAGCCTTCTAGCATCAGTGCATCATAAATTTTAGGCATCTGTGCGCGCGGAAATTCGACATCAATCACCGCACCGATGCACTGTACGATTTTGCCTTCTGCCATCGTGGTACTCATCAATTTTCCTTTAGCTATCTTTAAAGATTTTAGAATGGGTTGCTTGCCCATCAGATCATGTTTTGGGCCATTACAAAAGACCGTTAAACCGCTGCCGCACCACTTACAATTTCGGACAATTCCTTCGTAATGGCGGCTTGGCGGCTTTTGTTGTAGACCAACTGCAAATCGTTGATCACCGTCTTAGCATTATCCGAGGCTGCTTTCATCGCAACCATGCGGGCCGACTGTTCAGATGCCATATTTTCCGCTACGGCTTGATAAACTAGCGTCTCGACATAACGTAGCAGCAATTCATCGACCACCGCTTGCGCGTCTGGCTCGTAAAGGTAGTCCCATGCATGAGGCTGACTAGCCTGCGCAACATGCCGCGCCGTAAGCGGCGTCGCATTATGCTCACTACGCTGGCTAAAGCGCTCACCGGCCAACGGCAATAACTGCTCGATCACCGGTTCTTGTTTCATTGTATTAACGAAACGAGTGTAGGCTAGGTACACTGCATTGAGCTTGCCTTGGGCATAAGCGTCAAGCTGTACTTTAACCGCGCCAATTAATTTTTCCAGGTGCGGGGTGTCGCCCAACTGCACCACATGCGAGGTTATTTTGACACCCATACGGCTCAAAAAACCAAAGCCCTTGCCACCAATTGCAGTTGCTTCGATCCGCAAACCTTGCGCTTCAAGCGTTTTAAACTTTGCCATCGCGGCACGCAAAATATTTGTATTCATACCGCCGCACAACCCTTTATCGGTTGTCACCAGAATGACGCCGGCTTGCTTGGCAGCTTGATTTTGCGTGATGAACGGGTGCTTGTATTCGAGACTCGCCTGACTCATATGAGCCGCAATCTCTCGTACTTTTTCAGCATAGGGACGAGCCGCGCGCATACGCTCTTGCGCCCGGCGCATCTTTGAGGCCGCCACCATTTCCATCGCTTTGGTGATCTTACTCGTGTTTTGGACACTTTTGATCTGGCCGCGAATTTCTTTCATGCCCGCCATTCATCACTCCTGATTTTGCTTTGAAAGCCAGCTCTTGCGTGCGCCCAGCCTTCTATGCTCCGCATTTTGCGCATCAGAGACCTCAAGCGATTGACCGTTTAAAATCTTTAAGCACTGCGTGTAGCGCCGTTTCATCACTTGCGGAGAGCTCTTTTTTCTGCTCAATACGCTGCACCAAATCAGCATGGCTAATTTTGAGGTGTTCGCGCAAGCTTTTTTCAAAGCTAGCGACTGCGTTGACTTCAATCTCGTCAAGATAGCCATGATTTGCAGCGAAGAGCGCAACCGCCAGCTCCCATACTTGTAATGGATTATATTGCGGCTGTTTAAGCAACTCCGTCACCCGACGACCACGCTCAAGCTGTTTGCGCGTAGCTTCATCTAAATCAGACGCAAATTGTGCAAACGCCGCCAACTCACGATATTGTGCGAGATCGGTTCGAATCCCGCCTGACAATTTTTTAATAATCTTAGTTTGTGCGGCACCGCCAACACGTGAGACCGAAACCCCCGCATTAATCGCCGGCCGAATGCCCGCATTAAAGAGATCGGTCTCCAAAAAGATCTGACCATCAGTAATCGAGATAACATTGGTTGGCACAAAGGCGGTTACGTCACCCGCCTGGGTTTCAATCACTGGCAGCGCCGTCAGTGAACCACTTTTACCTTTTACTTTGCCTTCGGTAAATTTCTCAACGTAGGCTTCGCTAACCCTTGCCGCCCGCTCAAGCAAGCGCGAATGTAGATAAAATACATCACCGGGGTAGGCTTCACGGCCAGGTGGCCGGCGCAATAGCAGCGAAATTTGACGGTACGCCCAGGCTTGCTTAGTTAAATCATCGTAAATAATCAATGCATCTTGACCACGGTCACGGAAATATTCTCCCATCGTGCAACCTGCATAAGGCGCGATATATTGCATCGCAGCCGAATCTGAGGCTGCAGCACTGACAACGATGGTATATTCAAGCGCACCATGCTCTTCAAGCTTGCGCACTACATTCATCACCGACGCTGCTTTTTGACCAATCGCAACGTAAATACAGGTCAGGTTTTTACCTTTTTGATTAATAATGGTGTCGATTGCGACTGCAGTTTTACCTGTTTGGCGATCACCAATAATCAATTCGCGTTGGCCACGGCCAATCGGCACCATTGCATCAATTGATTTCAGCCCTGTTTGCACAGGTTCTGAAACAGATTTACGCCAAATCACGCCTGGCGCAATCTTTTCAATTGCATCGGTTTCTTTGGTATTAATCGGGCCCTTGCCGTCAATTGGCTGACCCAACGCATCTACTACGCGGCCAATCAACTCTGGCCCAACAGGCACTTCAAGAACGCGGCCCGTGCACTTTACGATATCGCCTTCAGAAATATGCGTGTACTCGCCCAAGATAACCGCGCCCACTGAGTCACGCTCAAGATTTAACGCAAGGCCAAAAGTCTGCCCAGGAAATTCAAGCATTTCGCCTTGCATCACATCAGAAAGTCCATGAATGCGACAGATCCCGTCCATTACGGATAAGACGGTTCCCTGATTGCGAAGCTCAGTGCCAGCTGTAAGACCTTGAATCCGCGTCTTAATAAGTTCACTTACTTCCGCAGGGTTAAGCTGCATATTTTGCTCCTAATCATTCAATTCTGTGAAAGCCATCTGCTATGCTGTGAGCGCTGAACGCATCTGCGCTAACCGTGTGCGCACTGACGTATCATGCACTTTATCGCCAACCGTGACGCAAATCCCGCCAATCAGAGCCGGATCTATTGTCACATGCGGCTTGAGCTTACAGCCAAATTTGCGCTCTAGCGCGACCAGCAATGTTGATAACGCTTCGCCCTTAAGCTCAAAAGCACTGGTAATCAGCGCATCTGCAGCGCCTTCGCTGGCGTTTTTCAGTGCATCAAACTGTGTCGCGATTTCATTTAAAACATGAAGCCGGTGCATATCAGTGAGTATTTGCACAAGGTTGTTAAGCTGCCCGGCTTGTTCAGCAGCAGCAGGCAAAGTCACCCCCGACAGCAGCAATTCGTAAATTTGCGCACGCTCTATCTTAGGGTTAGTTACCACGGCATGCACTTCAGGCAAACTAGCGATATGCGCCAATTGCTGCAACCAGCCAGACCAAGCGGCAAGGTTACTGCCTTGCGCCGCCTGAAAAAGCGCTTCAGCATAAGGGCGAGCGAGTGTAGCGAGTTCCGCCATAGTTAAAGCTCGGTTTTGAGTTGCTGCAATAATGCAGCATGCGCTTTACTGTCAATTTCGCGCCGTAAAATTTGTTCGGCGCCCTTAACTGCGAGCTCAGCAACCTCATTGCGCAATGCTTGCCGGGCAGCCACAAATTGCTGCTCAGCTTGCGCCTGGGCTTGCGCCACAATGCGCGCCGCCTCGCTTTGCGCATTACGCTTGATTTCTTCAGCGGCTACCTGGGCCCGCTTTTCGGCTTCAGCAACACGTTGTTGACCTTGCTCGCGCGCTTGCACAAGGGTCTGCTCAACCTGCTTATTCACCACGGCCAACTCAGCTTTGCCCTTTTCCGCCGCGGCCAAGCCGTCGGCGATTTTCTGAGTGCGCTCATCCAGTGCATTGATCAACGGAGGCCACACGAATTTCATCGTAACCCATGCGAGGATCAAAAACACCATCGCTTGCGCAACGAGGGTTGCGTTAATATTCACGATGTGCCCTTATTCTGAAAATACACTGGGTTCTTTAGCTTGCCAATGGCGCAAGCAATGGATTAGCAAAAGCAAACAACATTGCAACCCCAACGCCAATCAGAAAGGCCGCATCGATCAAACCCGCTAGCAAAAACATTTTAGTTTGCAGTGGGTTCATCAATTCTGGCTGACGTGCGCAAGCCTCGATATATTTACCGCCCATCAACGCAATACCAATACATGCGCCAATTGCGCCTAGACCAATAATAATGCCGATCCCTATCGCAGTAAGTCCTTGGATATTGGAGATAAAAGCTTGCATGACAACTCCTTGATTTAAAATTTAAAACAAAAATTAATGACTATCGTGTGCTTGACCCAGATACACCAGCGTCAGCATCATAAAAATAAATGCCTGCAACAACACAACTAAGATATGGAATATTGCCCACAAACTTCCGGCCAGCACATGACCAGCAAAACCAAAAATGGAAGCATCTAAACTGAAACTCCACAAACTACCAAGCAGGGCAATCAACAAGAACAACAACTCTCCAGCATACATATTGCCAAAGAGCCGCATACCCAGTGAAATGGTCTTAGCAAGATATTCGATAACATTGAGCAATAAGTTAAAAGGCCATAGTGCAGGGTGCTTACCGAAAGGCGCCGACAGCAGTTCACGTGTAAAGCCACCCAGACCTTTTACTTTAACACTGTAATACAACATTAAAAGCAATACCCCTAGGGCGATCCCTAAGGTCGCATTTAGATCAGCGGTCGGGACAATACGGTGATTAGGAATCACGCTGGCTAAGCCAAGCCAGCCAATTATTTTCGCTGGTAAATCAACGGGCAGCAAGTCTAGCGCATTCATCAGCGCGACCCAAAGAAATACCGTTAAGGCAAGTGGCGCAATAAAGCGGCGGCTACCATGAATCATTGATTTCGATTGGCTTTCGACCATCTCAACCAGAATTTCAATAGCACACTGGAAGCGGGATGGCACGCCACTGGTGGCACGCCGCGCTGCAAAATAAAGCACGCCAATCGTAACCAAACCCATTAGCACCGACCAAAATAGGGTATCTATATGCCATACTGAAAAATCCACAATTGAAGTTTGTGGCTTATTCGAAAAATTCTGCAGATGGTGCCCAATGTACCCAGAGGGGTTTAGGGTATGAGTTGCTGTATCGGCCGTCATATCTCAAATTTACGTTTTTAACTCAATTCAACAAAATTCTCTGTGCGATTATCCGCATTTGCGTTACCTTCACCGCAAAATCAGCGCGCCCCAATATACTTTAAGCACGACAATGTAAGTCACCAGTAAAGCCAGCCAATTTATCGCGGGAAGAAAAACCCCTGCTGCGACAAACATCGCAATGGTCAGGCCAATCTTCATTACCTCGCCCACCACCCAGCTTGCCGCCGATACTCGTGTACTTAAGCGCAAGGCAAACAAAGCCGCGGGTATCCAGCCGATTGCTCCGCCGGTTAAAGCAGATAGCACGGCATTGCCTGGCTTACTAGCAAACGCTCCAAATAGCACGGCCATCGTAACAGACAAAGCTATTTGCGCCTGCACAACTTTGAATGGAGTGATCCGCATTGAGCGCTTCATTTAAACCGCTAAGCGGAAGAACAAAAGGATCCTCATCTGTTTGCCACTTTTACAAGGCTGGCATAAGCGAGATCGCACGCTATAAACAAACAGCGCGGGCAATTGTAAGCGATTCTGTGTCAGAGCTCAAGTTTTTGTATTAAGTGATTTTTTAATCAAGAGAGAAGTTTTTGTAACTCTCTAGTCCTGATGAACACGTAGACGCTCAATAATGCCTTCAAGCGCATCAAGTCCACCAAAATCAATCGTTAACTGGCCTTGACCTTTACGTTTTAACTTGATTTTAACTGTTGCCGCTAACGCATCAGAGAGTTCTTCTTCAAGCCGCATAAGATCTTGTCCTTTTTCATGCGCCCGTTTAGGTGACGCTAGGGTCGATTTAAGCGAGGCCGTTACCAGTTTTTCAGCCTCACGCACAGACAGCCGTCGATTAACGATCTGGTTAGCAAGTGTGATCTGCGCAGCAGCATCCACGGCCAACAGCGCTCGTGAATGCCCCATATCCAGATCTCCAGCAACTAGCATGACTTGCACTGGCTGCGCTAAATTAAGTAAGCGCAATAAATTTGACACTGCGCTACGCGAGCGGCCAACCGCTTGCGCCGCTTGTTCATGAGTAAAATCAAATTCATTTAATAGGCGTTGAATCCCTTGTGCTTCTTCCAGCGGATTTAGATCTTCACGCTGGATATTTTCAATCAAGGCCATGGCTGCAGCAGCTTGGTCAGGAACATCCCTGACCAGGACCGGCACTTCACTCAGTCCTGCCAAGCCTGCCGCCCGAAAGCGTCGCTCACCCGCAATGATTTCATAGTTGTCACTGTTTGTAAGTGGACGTACTAAAAGCGGCTGGATTAAACCCTGGGCACGAATACTGGCTGCAAGCTCTTGCAATGCACTTTCGTCCATTCTGGTACGCGGCTGATATTTACCGGGCTGCAATTGCGCGAGTCGTAATGTGGTTGGACGGCCTTCTTGAGGTGCGCTATCGAGCACATGAACTGCCGCGCCTAGCAAACTTTCAAGTCCGCGTCCTAAACCCTTTTTTCTGCTTACTGCATTCATTTTGCTCTCTTTCGTTTCTATTTTGCTCGAATACGCTTAATCATCTCGACGCCAAATTGCATATAAGCTCGTGCGCCTCGGGAGTTTCGATCAAAAACCACGCCAGGCATGCCATGACTAGGTGCTTCTGCTAGCCGCACATTGCGCGGAATAATGGTATTAAACACTTTGTCGCCAAAATGCTGCTCGAGTTGATCGGATACTTGTTGTTGTAACGTAATCCGTGAATCGAACATGACCCGTAATAAACCAATAATTTGCAGCTCACGGTTGAGATTGGCATGCACACGCTTAATCGTGTCGATTAAATCAGAAAGACCCTCAAGCGCAAAATACTCACATTGCATTGGGATAATTACGCCATTAGCGCAACATAAGCCATTGAGCGTAAGTAATGATAATGCAGGTGGACAATCGATTAAGATGAAATCATATTCCGCACTAACCGTAGCAATCGCATTTTTAAGTTGTCGCTCTCTTTGAGGACGGTTAACAAGCTCAATTTCAGCACCAGCGAGCTCACGGTTAGCAGGTAGCACATCATAGCCTGCTGCTGATTTTACGCGTACCTCGGCAAAGGCTGTGCCATCCACTAAAACATCATAAAGCGTAGATTCACACTGCGTCTTGTCAATACCACTACCCATCGTTGCATTGCCCTGCGGATCAAGGTCAACTAACAAGACGCGCTGCTTATGCGCAGCTAGACTAGCAGCAAGATTAACCGTGGTGGTGGTTTTACCAACCCCACCTTTCTGGTTTGCAACGCAAAATATTTTAACCATTATCTAGCCTTTTATTTCAAGCGCCAAGCTTGATTTGAACAAGATGCCGCTTCGCATCAAGGAACGGAACCGCAAGCTCAATCATATTGACGACCTTCGCATCAGCCGGTAAGGCCTCTATTTCTGTTGCCGGCTGGGTGCCTTTCATTGCCCAGATTGAACCACCTGGGGCTAACAAATGGCGAGCAAGTGAGACAAAATCCGCTAATTTAGCAAAAGCACGGGAAAGAATGATATCAAACGGCCGCTCAACCTCAACGCCTGGTTGCAATGACTCAACCCGGCCTGTTACAACGGCAACATTTGGCAAGGCGAGCGTTACTTTGGCTTGCTGCAAGAAAGCCGTTTTCTTGTGAACAATATCATTCAATGTCACCTTCCAAGCGGGTTGCGCAATCGCCAAGACAACCCCTGGCAATCCACCACCAGAGCCAACATCAAGCAAATTTGATGGGGCACACCGGCTAAGGTGGGGCAAAATGGCTAATGAATCCAGTAAATGTTGGACTAACATCTGATACGGGTCACGGATCGCGGTCAGATTATAGACCCGGTTCCACTTCGTAAGTAATTCAAGATAAGCCAGCAAACGCGTTTGCTGGTTGTCATTCAGTACAACACCTGCTGCCATAGCGCCTTCATTAAGCGTATTGGCAAGCAACCGTGAATTTATTTGCATATTGTTTTTAAATAAAGCGAAATCAATTGAACCATATAGCTCAATTTATCAGGTCTTCGATTGTTGGTTATCATTTGTTTCTGCAGAATTTAACTGGATATTTTGATTAAATTTCTTTTTCAAATGAACCATCAAAAGTGAAATCGCGGCAGGCGTCACGCCGGAAATTCGTGAAGCTTGTCCTATGGTTTCCGGTTGATATTGATTTAATTTTTGGCACACTTCAACCGACAAGCCACGAACCTTAGCGTAATCAAACTTATTGGGTAGGCTGGTATTTTCATGTGCCTCATTCCGTTCGATCTCGTTCGCCTGACGCTCAATATACCCTTCGTATTTAAGACTAATTTCTACCTGCTCTTGAATTTGTTGCCTTAGGTACTCATCATCCGCAAGCGCTTCCGCAGGGACATAAACACTATTTTGCATAACCATAAGCGCCGTATAACTAATACCTGGGCGTCGCAGCAGATCGGCAAGGCTATATTCGTGCTCAATAGGCTTACCTAATAATGAAGTTGCCTCTTCTGCTGATAGCGTCTTTGGAGTCACACGAATTGATTTTAGTCTTTTTGTTTCACGTGAAACAGCTTCGCGCTTACGGCTAAAAATTTCCCAACGAACTTTATCAACCACACCTAAATTCCAGCCTATTTCAGTTAAACGCATATCAGCATTGTCTTCCCTCAAACTGAGTCTATATTCAGCCCGGCTAGTAAACATTCTATAAGGCTCACAGACACCACGTGTCACTAAATCATCAATCAATACGCCTAAATAAGCTTGATCGCGGCGTGGAACCCAGGCCGATTTTTCTTGAACTTTAAGCGCTGCATTTATCCCCGCCAAAAGCCCTTGTGCAGCCGCTTCTTCATAGCCAGTTGTGCCATTAATTTGGCCAGCAAAGAAGAGATTTTGAATAGCTTTTGTTTCTAATGATGCTTTTAAGCCACGCGGATCAAAATAATCATATTCAATCGCATAGCCTGGCCGCAAGATATGCGCATGTTCCAGTCCAGACATCGAACGTACAAGTTCTAATTGAACATCAAAAGGCAAACTTGTGGAAATTCCATTTGGGTAAATTTCATGCGTCAACAATCCTTCTGGTTCAAGAAAAATTTGATGCGCAGTTTTATCTGCAAAACGGTGAATTTTATCTTCAATGGATGGACAGTAGCGTGGCCCAGTTCCTTCAATCACTCCTGTATACATCGGTGATCTATCCAAGCTTGCACGAATGATGTCATGCGTGCGCTGATTAGTGTGGGTTATCCAGCATGGTAATTGAGCAGGGTGTTGGTGAGCATGTCCGATAAAAGAAAAAATTGGAGTCGGGTTATCTCCTGGTTGCTCTTGCAGCTTTGAAAAATCAATAGTACGGCCATCAATCCGCGGTGGGGTTCCTGTTTTCAACCGTCCTTGCGCAAGCTTCAATTCTTTAAGACGTGCAGAAAGTTGAACTGCGGCTGGATCGCCTGCGCGACCACCAGAATGATGATTTAATCCAACATGAATTTTTCCATCTAAGAACGTACCCGCAGTGAGCACCACTGATCGCGCGCTAAAATGGATACCTAACTGGGTTTGAACACCAGTTACTCGATCACCTTGAACGATTAAATCAGTCACAGCTTGCTGAAATAAATGCAAATTAGGCTGAGTTTCTAAACGATGACGGATCGCTTGTTTATATAACACGCGATCGGCTTGAGCCCGAGTCGCTCGCACTGCTGGGCCTTTTGATGAGTTAAGTGTACGAAACTGGATGCCCGCCTCATCTATTGCTAGGGCCATTGCTCCCCCTAACGCATCAATTTCTTTAACCAGATGTCCCTTGCCAATTCCGCCAATTGACGGATTACAGCTCATTTGGCCTAAAGTTTCAATATTATGGGTTAACAGCAGTGTGTTACAACCCATACGAGCGCTAGCTAAAGCCGCTTCTGTACCAGCGTGGCCACCGCCGACAATAATGACATCGAATTCTGTTGGATAAAGCATTGCATTTCACACGTTGTCGCGTGAACCTTCAAAATTTTTGGTCTTTAATTATAACGGTTAAAGACTTCACATAAATAATGTTTTTTGATGGCTGTTTCACGTGAAACAATTTCTACTCATTGACCTAAACAATTCATCTTACTTATCCACACAAGGCTGTGGATAAGTAGACTCTAATCCTGAGGAAATGATGTGGGCGCATTCTGGATAACTCCTTCTTTTTCAACTTAAGAAAAAAGTTATCCTCTTTATCCACTTCCCAATACGATATTTTTACAAGCGCTTATATATCTTCTATCCACTTGATTTCAAAGCGAAAAATCTACTTTTCCACAGAAATCTTGGAGGCTTATTGTTACTACTATTTGTATATATAAAGCTATTATAAAAACCAGTAAACCTAGACAACTCGCCTTCCAACGCTAAATACTTATCTTGATTTCAAATGAAAATCTTCCCAAAAGCTGTGGCACAATAAGGGCTCTCCAAATGTATCAAGCCACTCTGTTCACTAAAAATAGTAAGAGGGCGATTGCCTTTTGATGCATTCGCTTAGCTCGTAGAACAACTAATGTGCATTGATAGGTATCCGTATCAAGCACTATGCAAGTACGTAGATCCAACTTCTGCAACATTGTTTAACCAAGGAAAGTTACTAATGAAATCGGCGTTCTCATATTTGCCTCATTGGCCACTGGTTCCAGATGCAGTGTTTTGGGTAGGGCTGACTCTACTAACAGCAGGTTTATGTGGTGAATTGTGCTGGAAAGCATGGCGTCTGCCACGCATTACAGGCTATAGCATTATCGGCTTGCTTGCAGGTTCGGCAGGCTTTGGCGTGATTGATAGTGCGCTAGCCAATGATGCGCGATTTTTAATGGATGTTGCGCTTGGCATGCTGCTCTTTGAATTAGGTAGCCGGCTTAGCTTACGATGGATTCGTAAGAATCCATGGCTGATTGCAACCAGCCTTGCTGAAGCCACCTTAACCTTCGCTATGGTGATGATCGTATTGCAACTGATAGGTGTTCCACTGATGACAACAACAGTGATCGCGTCTATTGCAATTGCAACTTCACCTACAATGGTCATCCAGTTAAAAAATGAACTTAAAAGCGAGGGACAAGTTACCGAAAGATTACTCGCATTGACCGCGCTAAATAGTATGTATGCGGTGGTCCTATTAGAACTTGTATCAACTTGGATGCACCAAGAATACTATGGCAATCTATTTGCTACGCTAACTGAGCCCTTGTATCTTATCGTAGGCTCACTCGCGGTAGCCTATGTGCTTGCGCGTAGCTGTCGGCGGGTCAATTTACAAGATGAGCATTCGTTTGTTATCTTAATTGGACTCGTACTACTAGCCATTGCGATTACCCACATGCTAGAGCTCTCGACTCTTCTCGCTTTGCTCGCGGCTGGCATTATTCTTAAAAATTTCGATCCGCGTCCACAGTTATGGCCAGCACACTTCGGTACCGCAGGCTGGCTTTTAACGGTAGTCCTTTTTGTTATTACGCTGATTTCATTTCAATGGAACTACGTAGCTCTTGGCGGGTTTGCGGCGCTGGCGATGATTGCTGCACGTATGCTGGCAAAACTGATTGGCGTTTTAACTTTTGCTAAGCCGAGTGGAATTAATGTAAAACAAGGTGTGGCACTTGGTTTAGCACTAGCACCAATGTCTGCCTTTGCTTATCTGTTAGTTGAAAATACTTATAATCTTTATCCAGATTTTGATCCGCAACTACGAGCAATTATGCTGTGCGCAATTGTCATCTTGCAATTATTCACGCCGCTTCTGGTCTATTCGAGCCTATCGTCTATCGGTGAACGAAGGCAATAAAAATTATCCGGCACGGCCCTTTTAGAGGGTCGTTCTAAATAGGAGTTAGCTTGACAATGAGTCTTGAACCTTTTAACCCATCTAAGCCGTTTACTTTTGGTATAGAGCTTGAAATTCAACTCGTTAATACACACGATTATGATCTAACTAAAGCTGCCTCAGATCTGATGCGGCTGGTTAAGGATCAAAAAGTGCCAGGTGATATCAAACTTGAGATCACAGAGAGCATGATCGAAATGGCAACTGGTATTTGCACCAATTACCATCAAGCATTGACTGATTTGGGAATACTCCGTGATGTATTGGTCACGGCAGCTGAAAAACTGAATATTGGCTTATGTGGCGGTGGCACCCATGCATTTCAGCGCTGGCATGACCGGCAGATTTCCGATGAACCACGTTTTCACTATATATCGGAACTGTACGGCTATCTTGCAAAACAATTTACTATATTTGGCCAGCATGTTCACATTGGTTGCCCAGATGCAGACAGCTCGCTTTTTTTGCTTCATTCATTATCACGCTATATCCCGCATTTTATTGCCCTATCGGCATCATCGCCCTTCGTGCAAGGAGCAGATACGGGTTTTCATTCAGCCCGACTGAATTCGGTATTTGCTTTTCCAATGAGTGGCCGTGCACCTTTTGCGCTGACTTGGTCTGATTTTGAAGAATATTACGCAAAGATGATCAGTACCGGCGTAATTCAGAGCATGAAGGATTTTTATTGGGATATTAGACCAAAACCTAACTTTGGCACAGTTGAAGTTCGCGTCATGGATACGCCATTATCAGTAGAAAAAGCAGCAGCCATTGCTTGCTATATTCAGGCGCTGGCACGCTACTTATTGCTTGACAGGCCATTAACACTGCATGAAGACGATTACCTAGTTTACAACTTTAACCGATTTGAGGCGTGCCGCTTTGGACTTGCAGGGATGAAGGTTAATCCGCAAAGCGGCGAGCGGCGTACGATTGCACAAGATATCATAATGACCCTTGATGTGCTTACGCCACACGCACAAGAATTAGAGTGTACAGACGCGCTTGAAGTGGTGCGCAAACTTGTCCAAGCGCAGACAAATGATGCGACCTGGCTGCGCGAGGTATATCACGAGCAAGGCTCCTTGCATGAAACAGTGCGCCAACAATGTCAGCTTTGGCGTAATTGACATCTGCTGAACGAAGAGAAGTTCTAGGCATTATGTTGAAAAGGCTTGCTGGATGAAAAACAATTCATTAGTAGAAAGAGGAACGCTTGGATGAAGCGTAAAATGGCCGTACGCCGCTCAAGCGTGCATGGACGAGGGGTATTTGCTGCGCGGCGATTGCTTGCAGACGAACGTATTTTTGAATACAAAGGTGAGCTTATTTCATGGGAAGAAGCTGAAAGACGTCACCCTTGGAATCCAGATGAACCAAATCACACCTTTTATTTCGCTTTGGAAGACGGCAATGTCATCGATGCTAATTTTGGAGGCAACAGTGCGCGTTGGATAAATCATTCATGCGCGCCAAATTGCTATGCTGAAGAAATTAATGGGCGTATTTACATCTATGCATCACGCACGATCGAAGCAGGCAAAGAATTATTTTATGATTATGGGCTAGTCTGTGATGCACGCCACACTAAAGCGTTAAAACTGGCTTATGCATGCCGCTGTGGCGCGCGTAAGTGCCGAAAAACAATGCTCGCGCCAAAATGAATAATGCAATAGAAGAAATTTACGTAAGTACAGATGTTGAAGCGGATGGCCCGATTCCTGGACCACATTCAATGCTAAGCTTTGCTTCAGCAGCTTACACTTCAGATAAGCGTCTAGTGGCAACTTTTAGCGCCAATCTTGAAACGCTGCCAGAAGCGACTGCGCACCCCGTGCAGGCCGCTTGGTGGAAAACACAGCCCCAGGCATGGGCTGCCAGTCGGCAGAGCTTGCAGGCGCCGGAAAAAGCCTTCACGGACTATGTTGCATGGGTTGAGGCATTGCCAGGTAAACCGGTGTTTGTCGCATTTCCTGCAGGTTTTGATTTTACCTTCATGTTTTGGTACATGATGCGTTTTGTTGGCCGTTGCCCTTTTTCTTGGTCAGCGCTTGATATTAAAACGCTGGCCTTTGCGATGACGGGCTTGCCTTACAGGAAATGCATTAAACCGCGTTTTCCAGCCCATTGGTTTGATGCGCACCCGCATACTCATGTTGCACTTGATGATGCAATCGAACAAGGTGCCTTGTTTTGTAATATGCTGGCTGAGTTGCGGGCGCAACAAAAAGAAAATAGTTCTGGCACGGACGAGTCACTTTAATACAATTTTTCTTCACCGAACGACCTCCTAATCAACAGCAAAATTGTGGCATTTTTTCTACTTTTAAATGACCGAAATTTTGGGGTGTGATCAAATTTAAAAAACCCGGTTTTTGCAAAGCAAATGCAAGGTTGTCGGGTAGCAGCAGTACATTACTGCACCACCGCCCCCTAAGAACTGTACGGGCGAGCTTTCCTCGCATACAGCTCAAGCCTTTCAAAGCCCCCTTTCGGAAGCCGGCTTCGTTACTTTTAAACCAAGGTTATGAATTTGCATGTGGCAATTTGGATGAACCATCACAAGGTTCCTTGAGGCGTCGTTCCCTCCATCGACGCGTCGGATGATGTGATGGACGTGCCATCCTGTTGTTTTTGTAAGCAACTGGCGACACACGCAACAACGGCGATTCTGATCGAGCCATAAGCGAATAAGCTTTTTGTAACCAGCAAGGTTTTCCCGCATTTTCCGACCATGCCGGTCTTCAAAGTAGTATTCCCATGCTGGGTCAAAAGGATTTGCTTCAGCTTTGATTTTTATGTGACGCTGGATCGCAACGTCGGCGGCTAGATGCAAGGTCTTCATGACCGTTGTACCATCCGAACGTTTTTCATCCGTCGGTGCTGCAAAGACCCAGCTCCGGGTTCCGATAGAGTGGAAATACCGGTGCTTGATCCAGCGACCTCCCTTTTGAGGATGCCTACGGCGGCACCATTGCCACAACGCATGCCATATTGCATTATCGACTTTGGAAAAGGTTTGCTTGGCGGCCACGTGCTTGTGATAGTTCGCCCATCCTTTGATGACAGGGTTGAGTAAGCTAATCAAATTGATTTGCTTGACTGCCTTATTATCTTTAATGATTGAGCGAATTTTCGCCAGAACCGCTTGGATATTCTTTTTTGATGGTTTGATTAAAAACTTGCCGTTGTATTTACGGACGTTCTGACCCAAGAAATCGAATCCTTGTGCAATATTTGTGACCTTGGTCTTCTCTGGCGATAAAGATAGTCCTCTTTCACTCAGGAATTCTTTGATCACTGGTAACGCTTCGTTTTCCAGTAACTCTTTTGAAGCTCCCGTAACAATGAAGTCATCACAGTACCGCACAAGGTTAACTTTGGGGTCGGTCCGACCGCCTTTATAACTGACCTTGCCACAGGTCATTGCAAGTCGTTCTTGCAAACCATCCAACGTCATATTTGCCAGCGCTGGCGAAATGATACTACCCTGCGCTGCGCCTTCTTCTGTTGGACAGAATCGTTGTTTTTCCAGATATCCGGCTTTTAGCCACCGTCGCAATATCTCCTTGTCTATCGGAATATGTTCGATCAGCCAATTATGCGAAATTTTCTCAAAACACGCCTGAATGTCTGCCTCTAGAATCCACTGCGGTGAACACTTTTTAGCGAGTACATTGAAGCACTGCTGCATCGCATCTGCTGTAGATCTTTCAGGGCGGAATCCGTAAGAATTCGGATCCGCCTTGGTCTCTGAAATGGGCTCCAAAGCCAGTAAATATAAAGCTTGCTGAGCTCTGTCGATCATACAGGGAATATCAAGCGGCCTTTTCTTATTGCCAGTGCTTTTAGGTATGTAAATTCTACGCAGTGGTTTGGGTTTGTATCCGCGTCGCTTTAGTGTTTTGATCGCTTTGTATTTATCGATGGGTGTCGGCCATATTACCTTGTCTATGCCTGGCGTTTTCTTTCCTTGATTTTCAGTCACCCGTCTCACAGCGATTGCTTTGCCGCTGAACGAGTGGGTTAGTAACCACTGCAAGGCTTTAACCTTACGTTGCTTACCTTCCTTCGTTGCCTTGACTATACGCGCTTGCAGCTTTTTGACTTCTTGGTAACATTTGGCCCAGTTAATACCGTGCCAGTGTTCCGCATAGCCGGAGGGCGCAACAGCACTGATTACATATGCCGACATCTGCTGCCCTCCTAGAAAAAGTTTCTCAAGTTCTTTAGTCAAGAAAGACCAAGTCGAATTGGGCTACGCTTTCGCGCGGGATAATCTTGCTGCACCGCTCAATCCCTATCTACTCCATTACAGAGCAGCATGCTTTTTCGACCATCCTTTACCCGCACCTCTATCGGTGTCCCTTGCGGTTCACTTTGCCTTAAAGGCAGATATACGGGCTTACCGAGTTCCACGTTAGGTACACGAATAGTTTAGGTCTCGCCTATCACCCGGTGATTTTCATATCCTCGTGTCCGCAATTATCATCAGACAACTCACCACTTACCTTTTTGGTTCAAGCTTATCAGCATCTTTAGCTTGTCAATAGTTACGAGTTTTATCAGCAATTCACATATGTTGACCATGCTATCCAGCCTAGCGCCCTGACCGCTTTGATGCTAGCAGTCGTTGGAGTTGCCTCACGGCTCTTCCTTCTCTTTCGAAGGGCTACATTGTCCCAAAAGCTCCTAACCTAACCATTGCTAGTTACGCTAGTTTTAGTAGGCTACTGCCGGAGGAACGGCAGGTTTCTCTCTACTTGTGAAACAGTACCTAACGCGACTTTGCTCGTCGCACGATAATAAGAATTATCAGACTTGACCACCTCCTCAACATTCTCCGGCGCACCCCAATCGAGAGAAAATTTGTAACAAAACCCTCAAAAATGCTTTGCAAAAATCGTTAGCTTTTCCTAGAATTAAAGACGCTTATTGACAGTAAGCAGTGAGAATCTTAGGCTCAGCCATTTCTTATAGAAACAACAAGAGGAAAAAAACGATGGTAATCAACTCTATCGGAGCGAGCAGTTCAAGCGCACGTATAACCACCCCTATGGCTTCACAATCCGCCTCAGGAATCTCAGCATTAAGCCCAGAGCAAGTCCGAGAGCAGCTGACAGAGTATCAAAAGACCATCGATTCGTATGCTTTAAAACGCGATTGGGAAAATCAGCGAAAAGTTTACGAGAAGGCCATTGAGTTTCTCGGAAACGTGCGGAGTCAAGGTTACTTTTCTGAGCAAGACATCGATATTGAGCTTGCGAAGTTTTATAAGGCCTATAGCGAGTTTGAGGATCATCAAGGCAATAAAGTCAAGGCACAGGAACTCGCACAAAAATATATGTCTCTGGCTATGCCTCGAAAGCGTAAATTAGCCAGAGAAGATCGTGCATTTTTTCGTCGGACTAAAGAAAATAGTATACCAAGGTGTTTCGAACGTCCCCGGACCGTACCGCTCGATCCAGAGTTTGAAAGACTCATTAGCAGTTTGCAAATTAATTTGCAAGGCAATACAATTCCTGCTTTAAATGCGTCAGCGATCCCTTCTACTCAGGCCACCCAATCCTTTGTTTGGCCCACCTCACTAGATAAGATTACCGATACAGCGCTTTTAGCAGCGTGTTTACGCGAAGGGATCAGACGCTCTATTAACTCCGTCCAATTCTCTTCCTATCAAGACCTTGCTGAACGTGTTTTGCGCCGGTTTGAAGAAGAGCCCTCTTGTACACTTTCCTCAGTACAAGAAGTCGTCTTTTTGATCCAGGCGACAGGGCATTTCGGCTATTACCGCCGGCTAATCGATAAATTACAGATTCCGTCTGAACGCATCTTGAATATGGCTGCGTTGCAAGGCCTCACGGTTTTGATACAACATCGTGCGCGTTCGAGGCACATAACATCGGATTATAATTTAGCGGGGGATTGCGTTCGACTACTGGAGTATGTGCACCAACTGCTCATGCGGGCACATCGAAAAGAAAATGCACTACAATTGGGCGCTTTGTTACAAACAGTTTCGCTTTTACTTGATACGATGTTTGATGCGGGATTTGAGCAGCTTCAACCTAAAGAGCTTAAAGAAACATTGGAAAGGACTTTAAGAGAGCTCGAAGATGTCAAAGATCGCAACAGTCATATGGATCCGAATATAGCATTTCAGGCAACATATGCTTTACAGGCACTCAAGCGTCTAAACACGGAAAAAACGCGGTGGCAGAGAGCCTGGCCGATAGCGAAGGATTTAGGAAAAGGTTTAGCGCATGGAGTGAGTGCTGTTAAGAGCGGAGATCTAGATAAATTCTTAAAAACGTTTGATACATTGAGCAAAGGTTTTTTGAAAATCAATGAAGAATGGGCGCGATACTATAAGAAACGAGAATGGTATTTAGCGCTGCATTATATTGATCAAGGCATCCAGCTGAACTACTTGCATGGATTAGAAACTTTTGTAAAAGCATGGTCATTGCCAGGAAAAGACCGCCTTTTGCAGGGATTTTGTTTTCGTTTGGAAAGGATTGTCTTAGCCTCATCCGAGGAAAGTACAAAAAAGTGGGCATTAGGTCTTTTAAAACAGTTAGCACAGGGTAACACAGAATGGGGTAATGAAAAAGATCTCGCAGAAGTCAAAGGCTGTGCAATCGCTACACTTCAGCGCATCGGTCATTTTTGGCGGCTGCCGAATAAAGAGTTGATGGAGCGTGTGGATTATGCGCCAGCTGCATGGCATTCATTTTGGCAAGACAGGCCGAGCAGTCGCATTCTAAATGAAGTCCAGCAAACCGCTCGGGCCGATGCTAATGCCAGAGAATTTCTCCCTCAGATTGGAGTGTCTAGGCAAGAGATGCATACTTCCCATGTAAATCTAGCCCAAATTGTAACAAGCTTCATACAATCTTTAGGCGTAACCCAGGCTATGCAAAGTGGGTTGATGCAGTCTCAAAACCATGTATGGGAACTTGTTCCTCGAGGAACGGGGCGCCCATTGAGTGAAGAACAAAAGACCAGTGATCTTACTGATGATCAAGGGTCTATTGAAATAGAGGCAGCCTCAACTTCTAAACAAACAAAATATGGAAAGAAGCGCAAAAGGATAAGGCAGATAGCAATTGGAGATAATCAAAATGCAGTAAAAGGTTCGGGTAATATTGTCGAGAAAGATTCCATTTCAAAAGAGGACGATGTCAGCTCAGCTAAAAGCAAAAAACAGCCCGATACACCCATAACTGAATCAATTTGGCTCGAAGCAATGCGTTTAGGTGAGAGAGAAAATACAGATCAAATATTAATTGGCAAGAACAGTAATTCAGTATATGGTAAGAATAATACGGTCGCTACGCGTGATACTCTGAACGCTCTTATTTCAGTAGTTTCGAAAACAGCCAATCCAAGTAATAAGAGCTAGAATCGAAATAATTTTCTCTATAGTCTGAACGCGTACTTTTTTAGAGCAAAATCTTTCTATGCCTGTTGATCTTTAGGCAGAGCAAGAATTAAAAAATATCCTCCATAAAGAAAGCTATGGATATATCTACCAGCGGAATAGGGCCGCCAAGGTTAAATTTCATCGCACAGCGGAATGAACAGAGCCCCTCTCAAATACTAGAAGAGATGGGTGAGCAATACATGTCAGATAACACGGCCTCTTCTAGAAAGCGAGGGGCAGAGCATGGTTCAGGTAGTGAGCGCTTAAATAAAAAATCTGTCCGGATCCGAGAGAGGAGAATTACTACATTACAAACTAGCAGAGGCTCGAATAATATCCAAATCATTGGTTCAAATAACATAGTTAGTCTGCTAGAAAAGTCAAACACTTATGCAAAGACTGAACACTATAAGCCTTTAGTGCAACTCGGCGGTAACGATAATATTGAGGCATTAAAAGTCGCCTATCTAAAAACTCTGGAAGAACTCGATGCAGTCAAGGATGCGCTGGACTTATATGTTGCGCCTCAAGGCCAAGAAAGTGTGCGTGCACGGGAAACTTTTCCTTTAATAGATAAAGTCCGTGACTTTTTATTTTCTAAGAATAAAGTATTTTTATTGCTCGGTGAGGCGGGTTCTGGTAAATCGACCTTCAATCGATATCTAACGCGTACGCTCTGGGCTGAATATCAGCAATCCTCTGCTGCGCCCATCCCACTTTTTATTGCGCTTGCTGAACATACTCCGTCTTGCCAAGATTTGATTAGTAGCTATTTACTTGAGCAAGGATTTTCAGCAGAGGCGATTGAGGAGCTCAAAAGAGAACGGCTGGTTTTTATTTTAGATGGGTTTGATGAAATCAGGGATCGCACCCAGGCATTTTATACGCAGAATAAGCTCGATCAGTGGACGAATGCAAAAGCCATCATCAGCTCTCGCCCCGAGTATCTTGGACCGGCGTATCAGAGCCAGTTTCAGAAAAGGGGGCAAACCCGGGCATTGCAAGAATATTGGCTGTCGCCGATTTCAGATGACTGGATAAGTGCTTATATTGAAAAGTATATTCAGTATACCCAGCGTACAGGATGGGATCTGGAGCGGTATCAATCAGCCCTGAATCGATTGCCAACATTAAAAGAAGCAATACGCCGTCCATTTTTACTGCATATGGCGCTGGATCTTTTACCAGATCTGACTGAAAGTAAGGCGCAGCCCATTACCCGGATTACGCTGTATGACGAATTTATATCGCGTTGGTGGAATCGTTCGGAAGAGCGGTTGCAGCATATTCAATTGACGAAAGAGGAAAAAGCCGCGCAAATCAGGCTGGGTAAGGATTTATCGGCAAAAGGACTGTGTGCGAGCCAGGAGATGGCGGTCACCCTGACCCAAAAAGGTGTGATTCAAGCCTTCTATGATCCTGAAAGGAACGAGGTTGCGCCAGAAGCATGGCGAGCATATTTTGAAGAGGATGCAGAAAAGCGTTTATTGTTGTTTAATGCTCCGCTGATTCACCAGGGACAGCACTATCGCTTTATCCATAAATCGATTCAGGATTATTGTGTGGCGAGAGCGATTTGTGGCCCGAGGTTTAATAGCGCAGTCCTTAATGCTGATGCGGTGCTGAATCAATGTTTGCTGGTGGATGAACCATTGATTCTGGATTTTTTGTTAGAGCGGGTGAAACAGCAATCGTCTTTTAAAGCGTGCCTGTATGCCTGGATAGAAGCGTCTAAAGAGTCCGATGCACCAGTAAAAATAGGAGCAGCGAATGCGATAACGGTGTTGGTGAGAGCGGGTGAGCAATTTAATGGAGCGGATTTAAAAGGGATAAGCATTCCTGGAGCAGATCTGAGTTTTGGGGTATTCGATTCAGCGCAGTTGCAAGGATCGGATTTAAGTGGTGTCCAGCTTCGGGCGAGCTGGCTGCGCCAGACGAATTTAAGGAATGCGCAGATGGTCGGGGTGCAGTTTGGCGAATGGCCGTATCTTGAAGAAGAGAGCTTGGTCCATTCCTGTGCCTATTCGCCAGATGGAAAAAGCTGCGCGGTAGGGCTTGGTAACGGTAATATCAGCGTGTATATGACCTCGAATTGGGAAAAAATACACACCTTAGAAGGACATACCTGGTCTGTTTTGAGCGTGGTGTATTCGCCGAGCGGAACGCAGATCGCCTCGGGCAGTAAGGACACTACGGTGCGGCTGTGGGACGCGCACAGCGGAGCCCTTGCGCACACCTTAGAAGGACATAGCGGTTATGTTTATAGCGTGGTGTATTCGCCGAGCGGAACGCAGATCGCCTCGGGCAGTTGGGACAAGACGGTGCGGCTGTGGGACGCGCACAGCGGAGCCCTTGGGCACACCTTAGAAGGACATACCTGGTCTGTTAGGAGCGTGGTGTATTCGCCGAGCGGAACGCAGATCGCCTCGGGCAGTGAGGACAATACGGTGCGGCTGTGGGACGCGCACAGCGGAGCCCTTGCGCACACCTTAGAAGGACATACCCACTTTGTTAGTAGCGTGGTGTATTCGCCGAGCGGAACGCAGATCGCCTCGGGCAGTGAGGATAATACGGTGCGGCTGTGGGACGCGCACAGCGGAGCCCTTGGGCGCACCTTAGAAGGACATACCCACTGGGTTAGTAGCGTGGCGTATTCGCCGAGTGGAACGCAGATCGCCTCGGGCAGTGAGGACAAAACGGTGCGGCTGTGGGACGCGCAAACCGGGGTCCTCGCGCACACCTTACAAGGGCATAGTTACGCTGTTAGTAGCGTGGTGTATTCGCCGAGCGGAACGCAGATCGCCTCGTCGGGCAGTAAGGACACTACAGTGCGGCTGTGGGACGCGCAAAGCGGAGCCCTTGGGCACACCTTAGAGGGACATACCGACTGGGTTAGTAGCGTGGTGTATTCGCCGAGCGGAACGCAGATCGCCTCGGGCAGTCGGGACAATACGGTGCGGCTGTGGGACGCGCAAAGCGGAGCCCTTGGGCACACCTTAGAAGGACATACCGACTGGGTTAGTAGCGTGGTGTATTCGCCGAGCGGAACGCAGATCGCCTCGGGCAGTGAGGACCATACGGTGCGGCTGTGGGACGCGCACAGCGGAGCCCTTGGGCACACCTTAGAAGGACATACCGACTGGGTTAGTAGCGTGGTGTATTCGCCGAGCGGAACGCAGATCGCCTCGGGCAGTGAGGACCATACGGTGCGGCTGTGGGACGCGCACAGCGGAGCCCTTGGGCACACCTTAGAAGGACATACCTCAGGTGTTAATAGCGTGGTGTATTCGCCGAGCGGAACGCAGATCGCCTCGGGCAGTGAGGACAAGACAGTGCGGCTGTGGGACGCGCACAGCGGAGTCCTTGGGCACACCTTAGAAGGACATACCTGGTCTGTTTTGAGCGTGGTGTATTCGCCGAGCGGAACGCAGATCGCCTCGGGCAGTAAGGACACTACGGTGCGGCTGTGGGACGCGCACAGCGGAGCCCTTGGGCACACCTTAGAAGGACATACCTCAGGTGTTAATAGCGTGGTGTATTCGCCGAGCGGAACGCAGATCGCCTCGGGCAGTAATGACACTACAGTGCGGCTGTGGGACGCGCACAGCGGAGCCCTTGGGCACACCTTAGAAGGACATACCCACTGGGTTAGGAGCGTGGTGTATTCGCCGAGCGGAACGCAGATCGCCTCGGGCAGTTATGACGAGACGGTGCGGCTGTGGGACGTGTCCTCGGGTGAATGTCTCAGGGTGATTCAAGGATTTATCGGGGGTGTCCCTAGCGTTGCGTGGAAAGCGACGTCGAAGGGGACCTATTTAGTGGCCGGTAGCGCAGATAAGTCCGTGCGGACGTGGGCGGTGAAACAAGACCAAGAAGGCTATAAAGTGACGCTGCACTGGAGTTCAGGGCATGACGTTCTGACCGTGCAGGGGGCATTATTGGAAGGCATACAAGGCTTAAGCGAGATGAATCGAGCGCTGTTGCAGCAGAGGGGCGCCTAGGATGGGGGCTCTGAGTGAGCCTGAATCGACCGTCGGGGGCCGTTGGAGGGCCTTCCGCTCCCGATTTTTCGTCGCCGATTGAACATAACGTCCGATTAGGGACAGCTTTTTTGTAGGCCCCCAATAGTAATGTCCTATTTTAGCTCAGTACAAAAGTCCTACTTTTAGATCACTAGCCTTATGCTAAGGGGCTTATTTTGCTGATCTAAGGCGTAGTATGGCTAAACCAGGATGGATTACGATGAGCATGCTCGAACTTGAGCGGGTCAAGGTTATACAAGCAGTTATCGAACGTCGTTTGAAACGTTACCAGGCAGCAGAGCACCTAGGTTTGAGCCTTCGGCAGATGACACGAATCGTTGATCGGTATCGCAACTTCGGGGCGGCTGGAGTACCGTCCCGGCACCGTGGCAAAGCGAGCAATCATCAGCTACCAGCGGGTATTTCTGGGCGTGCGATTGCACTCATTCGTGAGCACTACGTGGACTTTGGTCCAACGCTGGCTTGCGAGAAGCTATACGAATGTCACGACATTAAGCTGGGCAAGGAAACGGTGCGTCGCTTGATGATTGAGGCAGGTCTATGGGTCCCTAGACGACAACGGTCTGCTAAGGTTTACCAGCCTAGAAATCGACGATCCTGTCTGGGCGAACTGATCCAGATCGATGGCAGTGACCACTTTTGGTTTGAAGACCGTGCGCCCTCATGCACATTGCTAGTGTACGTTGACGATGCGACCAGCCAATTGATGGCGCTACACTTTACGGCAACCGAATCTACTTTCTCATACTTCGAGGCCACTCGTAAATATTTAGATAAACACGGCAAACCTGTAGCGTTCTACAGTGACAAGGCTAGCGTTTTTCGAGTCAATGCCAAAGACGCAACTTCGGGTAAAGGACACACCCAATTTGCTCGAGCGATGTACGAATTAAATATCGAAAGTATCTGCGCCAATACCAGTCAAGCTAAAGGTCGTGTAGAACGAATGAATTTGACCTTACAGGACCGTTTAGTCAAGGAGTTACGGCTACGCGGCATCTCTACCCAGCAAGAAGCAAATGCCTTTGCGCCACATTTTATTTGTGATATCAACGCTCGTTTTGCCAAACCGCCACGTAGTGACTTCAATGCTCACAGAGGGATTCGTAGCGATGAGAATTTGGATCATATTTTTACCTGGCGAGAGCTCCGCAAAGTCTCCTGCAACCTGACCTTGCAGTACGATAAAATTTTATATTTGTTGCCAGATAATCCCGAGATGCGCTGTTTGATCCGTAAGTATCTCGAAATCGTTGAATACCCGGACGGTCACATCGAGGTCTGGAGCAATGGCACCTCTGTGCCCTACACAATTTATGACCGCTTGTCGGAGATTGATCAGAGCTCAATCGTGGAAAATAAACGCTTAAGCCATGTCTTGAGAGTAGCTCAGACCGTACAAGCAAAACGGGATAACCGTCGTAATACACACGCCCCCTCGCGGACCCATGCAGGCCAACCCGTTAAGTCCAAAGTGAAGGATAAAGGCCTTAAAAAACAGCGAGAATTGAACGCTGCAGATCTCAATCATGCGATTTCTGTTGTTAACAATCTGACACAGAATTGAATCATCGCTTTTGCAACGAAGTGGGCTTAATTTTGCACAATGATTGCTGTAACACTGCTAACCGGGTTGTCCACGGCAGCCCCCGCTCTTGGGCTTGATAGAGCCCGGCGAGGGCTGCCGTGGACAACCCTACGCTTTCTATTATTTAAAGCTAGACAAATAGGACATTTCTATTAAGTTAAAAGTGGGACATTTGAATTGAGCCTTGACATTTTTTGTAAGGGCAAAGTTGTAGTGTCGTATCTGGGCAAAATTGAGATGTCGTTTATGATGCCGCTGTTCCTTGATGTAGGGGCGCGGTATGGCGGCACCAGGTACGATCACAATGACGATGCGAGACGTAGATAGACTGAAAGTGATACAAGCCGTTGTAGACGGCGGATTGATGGTGTGGAAAGCCGCGGAACGGCTTGAGTTGAGCCGGCGACAGGTGGAGCGTATGATTGCGCGATATCGAACCGAAGGTGCCTCAGGCCTGATTTCAAAAAGAAACGGACGCCCGAGCAACCACCAATTGCCGGCGGGTGTTGCGAGCCACGCGCTGGGTTTGATACGAGACCGTTACGCTGACTTTGGCCCCACGCTGGCCTGTGAAAAGCTTCGAGAATGCCATGGCGTTATTGTCTCCAAAGAAACCATCCGACGCCTGATGACAGAAGCAGGTTTGTGGGTGCCGCGTAGGCAGAGGTTGGCCAAGGTTTATCAGCCACGCGCCCGGCGTGCGTGCCTGGGCGAACTGATACAGATTGACGGCAGTGATCATCATTGGTTTGAGGGTCGAGGTCCTGCTTGTACGCTGTTAGTGTACATCGACGATGCCACAAGTCGTATCATGCAGTTGCATTTCACAGCGACGGAATCGACCTTCAGCTACTTTAAGGCGACGCGCAGTTATCTGGAGCGACATGGGAAGCCCGTTGCGTTTTACAGTGACAAGGCGAGCGTCTTCCGTAATGCGCAATACGCGACGACTGGCGGCAAAGGTGTGACCCACTTTGGTCGCGCTATGTATGAACTGAACATCGAAAGTATTTGTGCAAACTCGAGCCAGGCCAAAGGTCGTGTTGAGCGCGCTAACCTTACGCTGCAAGATCGATTAGTGAAGGAACTTCGACTGCGTGGCATCAACACTAAGGAAGCGGCTAATGCTTTTGTACCGCACTTTATGGCTGATTTCAACGCTCGCTTTGCAAAGCCACCTAAAAGTGATTTTAATGCGCACCGGCCGCTGCGCGAGGACGAGGATCTCGATACAATTCTGACATGGCGCCAATCGCGTCGTGTTACGCGCTCGCTAACAGTGCAATATGATCGGGTGATTTACATACTTGAGGACACTCCTGAAGCGCGCAAGCTCATCAGTCGATATATTGAAGTTTATGAGTATCCTGATGGCCGTATTGAATTGCGAGCTGACGGCATTGCTTTTGCTTATCGGCGCTATGACAAACTGTCTGAAATCAATCAAGGAACGATTGTTGACCATAAGCGTTTAGACCATGTTCTACATGTGGCTAAACTTATGCAGGCTCAACGCGATGACCGAAGCGCCTCATATACCCCTTCTAGGACTAACCGAGGGGCCGAACCTCAGCAAAAAAAGAGTAAAGAGGGAACGAAGCAACCGCTCAAATTTACGGCTGATGATTTAAACGCAGCAATTATGCATAAAACTGTTTATTGCGATAGTGAAAAGTCGCTACATTCAGCTTAATCTGCTCTAAACGCATCCATTTCATACCAGTATTCATTGTAAATTGCGACATCTTAATTTTGGTGCGACCTGAAAAGTCGTTTGAATTTCTGTCTTACGGGAGAAACATGACCAGATAAGACCGATTGCTCCATCAATCGTTCCCTAGTCGGACATGCGGGGCTGGTAACGGCTCGGTATGAAGCTCCGATGACAATGTAACCGCCGAGTAATCGGTAGGCCGAGCTGCGAGGCAAAGCCGAATCTGCTAGCACTAAAGCGGAGAGGGGCTAGGGATGTGCGAATACGATCAACACACGTGAATCTCTGCAATTGTCGTTAAGATGAACAGGCCAAAGGTGCTGGGCCTGAACCAAAATGGTATGCGGTTAGGTTTGGTTGTTCTAAGTTCAGCCAACATGGACAAACAACCGCCGGCAAAGAAGAGGGATCCGACTCGCACTGAAATTCAAATGAAACAGGGTAAGCCCATAACGTTGCCTTAAAGGCAGGCAGACCGCGAGGAATGCTGTTGACGGTGTGGGTACAGGAGGGTGCAAAAAGCGAATGTCATCCTGTAATGGGGTGGATAGAGAGTGAAACATTCTCTCGCGCGAAAGCGAGCAGACTTGCACCTGGTCAAGATGGGCAAGAAATCATGGCAAACCGTTATACGCAGGAAAGTCAGATGAGGCAGACCGTAAAGGTCTGTTGTGCACCTGCGCGCCCGAATAATTTGTGGAGCCAGACCAACTGGCCCCGCATCATAAAACAGGTGAAACGGCTCCAGGAGCGTATTGCTCAGGCAGTTTTAGCAGGACGATGGGGCAAAGCCCGTGCTTTGCAACACCTACTAACACGCTCACACGGCGGCAAAATGCTTGCCGTCAAACGCGTGACGGAAAATCGTGGTAAACGCACGCCAGGAGTAGATCGACAACTTTGGACCACTCCGGCTGCCAAATGGAAAGGAATGCTGTCACTGAGGCATCACGGATACCGTGCTCTACCTCTACGGCGCGTTTATATTTTAAAAAGCAATGGCAAACAGCGTCCGTTAGGCATACCGACGGTAGTTTCATAATGCACTCCTTACAGTTAAATATTGGCATGTTGAGACTGTAGATGTCCTGAGTTGCGTATCCAATCCCGAAGTACTTGTTCCTTGGAAGCGGTGAGAGTGATCCACCATGGACCATGGACATCAAGCTTACGTGCTTGAACGATGTTGCGTTCAATCCAATAGTAGACCACGTATGTACTGATATCCAAGTAATGAGCGAGCTGCTTGACGGTCATTTCGTCAGGACGCTTGAGACAAAAGGAAACAATTCGATATTTATATTGGATCCATTTAATCATGGCAAGAGTGAATGCTTTGCCGTGGGGGCTGCGCAGCCCTTCATGATTAAATTGCACGACGATTTGCGAAGCAGATAAATGCTGGAAGAGCTCACGAACCCGTTCTACGATAGCTGTGGGATAGCGCATTGCCTCAGCGATCGGTTTAGGTAAATTCACGTTGACATTGGTACAGGCGCCACCCTGCCAGCGGACATGCAGAATGAGCTGCCGCTGATCCGGCAATTTCTCGACCGTGATGTCACGAATAAGGAATCGTAGCATCCGCTTGCGATCCTTCGCCTGGGTCGATGGCGCCTGCCAGAGGCGTGGGAGATTGCGCGCCAGGGCAAGTACCTTTGTCTTCTGTTCGGGTGTGGCTACGCGCGCTTTTTGGGCTTCGAATTGAGCGGCCTCAGCCGCAATCTGTTCAACGCGAAGCATGGCTTCATTCCAGCGTCGCTCAAGGGTTGACGCAACGAGCCGATTAGCAGGATCGCATTCTTGATAGCGTCTTTCCGCAAGCGCAGCTTCATATTGAGCGCGTTCGATGCGCATCTGCCATTGGCGCATGATGGCTTGGTCACGTTGTTCAAGCTCTTTGAATGCAGCTAAGGCCAGTTTAAGTTCAGCTGGCCGCAAGACTTTGAGGACTTCATCAGTTATGGCTTTATCGAGTAAATCAGCACGTACGTGTATGCAATCCTTAGTAGCCAAGCCTTCGCGTCGCTTCCAACTGCATAGATAAACCGGATAAATGCTACCGTGACTTTGGTAGCGTATTGTGATGGCTCGTCCGCAGCAACCGCATATCAACAAACCCTGAAGCAGTGTCAAACCTTCGCGCGCTGGACCGCTTAATAGTGTCTGTGCGCCATTGGTCCGGTTGCACTCTAAGCGTTGCTGGTTTTGCTCGAACTCCTCCAACGTGATGTACCCCTCGTGGTGCCCAGGCAAATGAACGCGCCAGTCCACTTTCGGCACGAGTTGCATGCGTTTGTGTACTTCACCCTGAGGTGTGATGCGTTTGCAATACTGATACCGTCCAAAGACATAGGTGCCTGCATACGCGGGATTCTTGATCAATCCGAGGACACGTCTATGACTGAGCTGCCCCCAAATTAGCTGCCCTGCCCAAGCTCCGCCGTAGGCCCGTTTTGGAAAGCGCAAGCTATTCTCTACGAAGCGCCTGACAACCGCATATGCGCTGCCAGTCTCTTGAAACAGACGAAAAACCAATTGCACAGCACCACGCACTTCATTATCAGGGTCGAGAACAATTCGTCCTTCGTCGTTGTAGCATAAACCTACCGGAAGAGGAAACCGCAACTCGCCTTTCTGCGCTTTGTTAAGTTTGCCACCTTGGAGGCGCCCGCGCAAAAAATGTAATTCGGCCTGTGCCATAGTTCCTTTGAGACCTAACAGCAAACCATCGTTGAAGTTTCCCGGATCGTAGCATCCATCGGCATCGATAACCAAGGTGTGGGTTAGCGCGCACAACTCGAGTAGTCGATGCCAGTCTAGGTTTGAGCGTGACAGTCGGGATACCTCCAGGGCAAATACTGCACCGACCTGTCCCATTGAGACATCTGCCACCAAGGTCTTGAAGTCCTCCCGGCCTGTCATCTGGGCTCCCGAGACACCCAGGTCGCGATCCAAGATACGGATCGCCGTGTTCGGCCAACCTAGTGCGAGCGCTTTGTCTCGTAGAGCATACTGGCGTTCGGTGCTCTCCTGATGGAACCGTACTTGAGCTAACGTTGACTGACGTACATAGATATACGCTGGTTTGCTGAGGTGTTGTTCGGTGATCGCAGTGTTCATTGACGGCCTCCTCGCTTAGCTCTGACATAGCCTCGGCAGCGAGCCATGCTTCGAGCATATTGGCAATAAGTACGCCACCAATTTGTGGGTCGATGAGCTCGAGAGATAGTGGCAACTGATTCACCGAACTCTCTCAGAACGCCTCGCGGCGACGTAGCAATTCGCGGTTGATCTCGCAGATTTCTTCGATGACTTGGCGGACCTGGTGATAATTTTCTATGCGATGGGCAACATCGGGTTGATTGGTTTGCGGCACGTAATCCATTTGCGGTCGGCTGCCTGGGAAGCTGACCGATAGATAGTATTTGGGGCCATGGCCGGGGCCATCGGCACACTTGCAGCCAGGTTTGCCGCAACGCTTGTAACGTTCGATAAGCGAACCACGTAAAAGTGAGTCCAAGGCTGGCATTCGTCGCAACAATTGTGATCGGCGTCTGCGTAAAGTGGATGACAAGGTATTTTGCATGTATATCGGACCACATATATAACTGGTCTGATAATAGGATAGAAAAATTCATTTATCAAACTCCTTTGCAAATTATTTCTTGGAAGATGAGTGGGGGAGCTGATCGATCAAGGCGGTTAGATCCAAGAGCATGCCAAGGTCAAAGTAGTGAGCGACAGCTTCTTGACCATCATGAGCTGATGGCGCGCCCCAGTCAGTCCATTCACGGGGAATACTGAAGCTGCCACGCTCTGCATGAGAAAGGATCAGCGTATCGATCCCTGCGACGCGACGCGTCTTCAGTACTGGAAAGCGTTGGCCTCTAAGCGGATGAAACGGGTGGAGAATTTCTGCCAATCCCAAATGATGGTTGGGCACCTGTGTAGTTAACGATGACCGTCCCTTGTATGCGGTGCAGAGCGATGCAAGCTTTATGGAAGCTCGCTCTCGAACCAATTTCGGAATGTCTAGCGGATCCGAACTCCTATGGATTTCGGCCTAAGCGTGGGACAGCGGATGCCATAGAACAGTGCTTCAACTGTCTTGCCCGTAAAAATGCAGCGCAGTGGGTACTAGAGGGAGACATCAAAGGCTGTTTCGATAATTTTAGTTCGAAATGGCTATTAAATTATATCCCGATGGAAAAACGCATCCTACAACAGTGGCTACATGCCGGTTTTATCGATAAAGGAACTCTCTACGCGACCAAGGCTGGGACGCCACAGGGTGGTCCAATTTCACCCGTGATCGCCATGATGGCTCTGGATGGATTAGAAGCTGCTGTCTTCGCAAGCGTGGGGCCTCATCGCTCCATACATCAAAAGCTTAAAATCCATGTCATCCGCTACGCGGATGACTGGGTGGTTACTTCAAGCTCCAAAGAAGTCTTAGAGCAACAGGTTCTCCCGGCAGTCAAACAATTCATGGCTGCTAGGGGATTAGAACTCTCTAACGAGAAGACGAAGATCACCCATATCGCCGAAGGGTTTGACTTCCTCGGGCAAAATGTACGCAAGTACAACGGCAAGCTGCTTATTAAGCCGGCCAAGAAGAGCATTAAAGCCCTCCTAGATAAAGTCCGGGAAATCATCAAACGTAGTGGCAGTGTGACCCAAGCTCAACTGATATATAAACTCAACCCCATTATTCGAGGTTGGGCCCAATATCATAGGCATGTCGTCGCCAAAGCCAGCTTCACCTTGATCGATAACGCCATTTGGCAGTGCCTTCGGAAATGGGCAAAGCGAAGACACCCATCCAAAGGAGCGCACTGGATTGAGAAAAAATACTTCCACCGAGTAGAAGGGCGCAATGGGGTATTCGCTGCGCAAGAGCGCTGCAACGGAGAAACTCGCATCACAGCGCTCTTTAATGCAGTCTCAGTACCCATCGTCAGACATATCAAAATACGTAAGCTGGCGAACCCTTTTGACCCTCAATGGAGAAATTACTTTATCCAGCGTTACTATACCACCAAGTTTCGGTACGGCCCGGCGCCTTAAAAAGTGCTGTACGCTTGGCTTGAGCTGTATGCGGGGCGACTCGCACGTACAGTTCTTAGGGGACGGCAGCGTAGCAATGCGCTGCTGTTACCCGACCTAAAACCAGACATTACTATTGGGGGCCTACAACTAAAGCCGTCCATAACTTCTCTTATGTAAAATAGGGTAGTGATGCACATAGAAAACACCATCCATCATGAGAGCATTCTCTACGCAAACAGCTCTGCTCTCCTTCATCGTTGTCTATCCCCCTTCCATCCGGGGCGAACAGTCTGGCTATGGCATTGCGGCCTCCTCTCTCAGACCAGATCAGAGACCACAATTCGATCGTTCTCCGAGAGAGCCGGTTGGGCTGACTGTCCAGCGGGTGGGTTGGGTTCGGCCGCAGCAAGACTATCTAAACTCCCGGAACTGGACACCTGTCTGAATGTAGGGTCTGCGATTAGCTCCTGACTCACTTCGCATGAGCGTAACGATGGCTCACCTACCGCGCCGCGCTGCTGGAGAAGCAGTGTATTTACTTGGCTTAAACCTTGTACGTTCTGGATAGAGATATTCGACACGGTCAGTCTGTCATGCATTGAACTCCAGCACAGGCGTACCTGATAATGACCCTCCTCTTCTATAATCTGCCACTGGCGAACAGACTTGTCGTCACAGCCGATTGCCAAACAGAGGCCGTCTGGTGTCTTTTTCCAGGCGACGCTACGAATTGCGCCACCCAAACCTGGTACCACTGCTAAACACTTACCCGTTTTGATCTCCCACAGCCGCACTGTAGTGTCATCACTACCTGAGGCGATTTGCTCGCCACTTGGCGAATACACCACGCTCGAAACCGAGTCTTTATGTTTTTTTAAGGTGAGCCTGGAGAAATCGGTTTGCGCGCCCCACAGCCGTACCGTCTTGTCATCACTGCCCGAGGCGATCTGCTCGTCGCTCGGCGAATACGCCACGCTCGAAACCGAGTCGGTATGTTCTTCTAATGTGTGGTCAGATTCCTCAATTTGCGCGTCCCACAGTCGTACCGTCTTGTCCCTACTGCCCGAGGCGATCTGCTCGCCGCTCGGCGAGTACGCCACGCTCGAAACCAAGTCGGTATAACCGCGTAAGATGTGCCTGAGGGAACCGGTTTGTGCGTCCCACAGCCGTACCGTCTTATCCTTGCTACCCGAGGCGATCTGATCGCCCTTCGGCGAATACGCCACGCTCGAAACCGAGTCGGTATGTTCTTCTAATGTGTGGTCAGATTCCTCAGTTTGCGCGTCCCACAGCCGTACCGTCTTGTCCCTACTGCCCGAGGCGATCTGCTCGCCGCTCGGCGAGTACGCCACGCTCGAAACCAAGTCGGTATGACCGCGTAAGATGCGCCTGAGGGAACCGGTTTGCGCGTCCCACAGCCGTACCGTCGTATCCTTGCTACCCGAGGCGATCTGATCTCCCTTCGGCGAATATGCCACACTCGAAACCGAGTCGGTATGTTCTGTTAAGGTGTGGATGGATTTCCCGGTTTGCACGTCCCACAGCCGCACCGTCTTGTCATCACTGGCCGAGGCGATCTGCTCGCCGCTCGGCAGCGAATACACCACGCTCCTAACCCAGTCTGTATGTCCTGTTAAGATGCGCCCAGGGGCACCGGTTTGTGTATCCCACAGCCGCACCGTATGGTCATCACTGCCCGAGGCGATCTGCTTGCCACTCGGCGAATACACTACGCTCCAAACCCGGTCGGTATGTCCTTGTAAGATGTGCCCGTGGGCACCGGTTTGCGTGTCCCATAGCCGTACCGTCTTGTCCCTACTGCCCGAGGCGATCTGCTCGCCGCCAGGCGAATACATCACACTCCAAACCGAGTCGGTATGCCCTTGCAAGGTGTGCCCAGGAACACTGGTTTGCGTGTCCCACAGCCGCACCGTCTTGTCATCACTGCCCGAGGCAATCTGATGGCCGCTCGGTGAATACACCACGCTCCTAACCCAGTCGGTATGCCCTTTCATGGTGTACCCAAGGGCACCGGTCTGCGCATCCCACAATCGCACCGTCTTGTCATCACTGCCCGAGGCGATCTGCTGGCCATTCGGCGAATACACCACACTCAAAACCGAGTCTTTATGTCCTGTTAAAGTGCGGCCGGATTTCCCAGTTTGCACGTCCCACAGCCGTACCGTCTTATCCTTACTACCTGAGGCGATCTGCTGGCCGTCGCTCGGCGAATACGCCACACTCGAAACCGAGTCTGTATGTCCTGTTAAGGGGGGGCCGGATTTCCCAGTTTGCACGTCCCACAGCCGCACCGTCTTGTCATCACTGCCCGAGGCGATCTGCTGGCCATTCGGCGAATACACCACGCTCAAAACAGAGCCTGTATGTCCTGTTAAGGGGGGGCCGGATTTCCCAGTTTGCACGTCCCACAGCCGCACCGTCTTGTCTACACTGCCCGAGGCAATCCGCTGGCCGCTCCGCGAATACGCCACGCTCAAAACAGAGCCTGTATGTCCTGTTAAGGTGCGCCCGCGGGCACCGGTTTGCGCGTCCCACAGCTGTACCGTCTTATCCTTACTACCCGAGGCAATCTGCTGGCCGCTGGGAGAATACACCACGCTTAAAACAGCGTTGTCATGCGCTCCTAAAGTGTAGATTTTTTTCCAAGTCGAGGTGTCATAGACACTGATTTCGCCATTTCCAAGCCCAATCGCACACGTTTTCCCATCCGGTGAATACGCGCAGGACAGCACCTCGCCCGCTTCTCGCAGATAAGGCCATTCGCCAAACTGCACCTCGGCCATCTGCGCGCCGCTTAAATTAGCTGCGCGTAGCCAACTATTGCGAAGATTGACATTGCTTAAATCAGCCCCTTGCAACTGCGCAGAATCGAAAACCCCAAAACTCAGATCTGCGCCCGGAATCTGGATTCCTTGTAAATCCATTCCATTAAACTGCACGCCCGCTTTAACCAAGATCGTGATCGCATTCGCCGCTGCTGTGTTCACGGTATCTTGGCTCGTTGAGGCTTTGATCCACGTCAACAGGAGCTTCACCAACGCTCGGTTCTGTTGGACTCGCTCGACTAAAAAGCGCTGGACGGCTAGCTCCTCCACTAAATTGAATTGATTCAATAACGCGGTTGGATCGACTTGAATAGAAGGGTCCAATGTCTCCCATATCAGGCGCACATTTTTTATCTCGTTCAGCGGCTCAGTACCAGAGGATGCATCGCGTCCGCTTGCGTTTTCCAGCTCTTCCCATACGGCCCGCGCCACTAAATAATCTTGAATCGATTTATGAATAAAACGATATTTTTGCTGCTGACGAGTGAGCAAAGCGCTAAAGCGCAGTAGATTCTTTTCTTCATCTTTGCTGCTGAGAAAGGGCTCGTACCGTTTATCCTGAGGCATCCCTCTGTGAGCGATCGCTGAATATTCTGCCACCGTGGTTTTAGCCTCAGCCATCGCCACTGCAAAGTCGGTATTAAATTTCTGGCTATGCCCGATAAATTCGTTTGCGTCTGTTAAACTGCCAAAGGCTTTCTGCTGCGCATCGGTTAATTTATGCTGCATCAGCTTTAAACGATTGAGAGCGCGCTTAAACCACTTCCGCACAAACTTCTCATAGAGCTGGATTCGGGTCAGCCCCACTTGATCGGACTGAGCTCTGTCTAATGTAGGCAACACGCTTAAGGCCATTTTGAGCAAAAAGGGCGTACCCAAGAGTGCGTTGATATTCGGCATGCGCCTTAATATGTTCTTATATTTTGAGGCGCTCCACTCAACATGCATATGCTTAACGTACTGATCAATATAAGTGTCGATTAATGGTTCAGAAAACGGGGCGAGCTGATACTCGAGCAGCAACCGCAAATGGCCTCGTGGCTGCAGATGGTTTTTATAGCCTTCGGTTAAATACTCCGGCCGACAACTCAGTATAATTTTGGCTTGCCATTGGTCCAGTTTTTCATCCGCATATAAATTCCGTTGTTCCGCAGGAATTTCGTCATAGCCATCTAAGATCAAAATAAAGCGTTGGCTTTGGCGCAAGGCGTCGATCTGCTCTGGAGAGAAACTACATTTATCCGATAAATACTGGCCGATCAGGTTTTGGTGTGGCTTGTCTACGGTCGGCAAAGCAATATACAGCGGGATCGGCCGTTCGTCGGAAGCGGGCGCTACACTATATTCTCGCCATAAGCGACGCGCTAACTGCCGGTTAAAGGTCGATTTGCCTGAGCCTGCTTCGCCCCGTAGCAACAGTACCTGTGTTTTCACGCCAGAATCTTCCTTTTGTGTCAAAAAAGCCGTGACTGCTTCGTTTAAATCAAAAAGGGTATTTCTATCTGTGACGGTAGTGGCCTGCGGAGCGACATACATGGCTAGCCCCTCCTGAATTTCTCCCCCGGCATTTTCCCAAGCCGTGAAATATTCTGCTTCGATATTTTTGCCTAAGATCGCAAGCGGCTCTTTCTTCGATCGCAGTTCTATTTCTTGCTGACGTTTAAAATGGGCAAGGTCGCCTCGGGCTTCACTGAGTAATTGACTGCTCTGTCCTTCGTGCCAGATCGAAGCCCAAACTGGTGGCACATAGTTTTGTCCAGTGTGCCCAGCGGGCACCCAATTCGGGTTGCTCTGCTTTAAAATTTCCTGAACACGAGTCTGCACGGTCCCGGTGAGCGCTATGGCGAGACGCTCTAAAGCATACGAGGCACTCTGTTTGACATCGCTATGCGATTTCCATTGCGCTGGGTTTTGGATCAAATCCCCCAAAAAATCCACGGCGGCCCGTTGTATCAACTCGTCCTGATGACTGCGGGCAATCTGTTCTAACCGTTGACACAGTCCCTGTAAAAAATCAGCATGCTGCCAATATGGGCTGTTGCGAACAAAGACTTCAAGCTGACTGAATTGACCTTCCGCCAATAGGATATCGGTCGCTTGGAGCGCCGCGTACCAACGATGTCGCCGATTAAAATCCATGCCCTCCCGAATTTCTGTACCGCCTTTTTGCACCGTCGAGCCAGCTTCATACATCTCTTTTGCCAGGCTGATCAGCTCCTTGGTAATTTCTTCCGCTCCTGAAAACACTTCGCTAAAGTGCTCAAAGGTTTCAAGCAATTTCGCTGGATCTAAGGTTTTGACCGCACTGGCTAGCGTCAACACCCCCTTGGTCACACTGGCCATCCGGCGTAATACGGCTTGCGAGGTGCTTTCATCATTCGGAATATGCGCTAAGGCTTGCCGGGCATAACGGGCTTGAAACTGGATCGTGAAAGAGCTATGTCCACTCAATTTGCACAGGATTTCCTTAAGGGGCTCTTGCACTTGCACACGGCTTATGCCCGTCACCCCCATTAACGCCATCGCCTCTAAGAGTTGCGTATGGGCCTGTAAGAGCGTTTGGAGCCGTGTCGTGTCTTTATCATGCTGGTAAGCACTTTGTAAGCGTTTCAGTAACAATTTCAGTCCATCCATTAAATCGCTCGAACTGAGCTTGCCTTCTTCTACCAGCTTTCCTGGGCAGTAACGAATCATCACCGCTAGGCCTTGCACAACATTGGCGTTAAGCAAAGGTTCTTCCAGCGTCTTTAAGGCTTGGTTCAGTAACGATTGATAGATATCTGGATTAGGGATAGTGGCTAAAGGGGCAATTTCTTGCACTATTGATAATGTTTTAGTGGCTCTGCCTGCAAAGAGATCCGCGATCTTGGCGGCCAACTCCGTCAATGGCTTTTTTTGCTCTTCATTCAGCGTAGCCTGTTGAAGGCAATAGGCTAGGTGCCGAGTATCCTGCAACTTAGCGATATCTTCCTCGACCTGATACTGCTTATTCGTAACGGGGGAGACATCTTGTTTAAAAAAGACCGCGGCTTGGGTCTGAGATGGGCTGGAAAGCGCGTGCTGGATCGTATATCCATAAACCGCGGCGACAGTGTGTTGCCCTCGGGGCTGAGCTGGTGTTACTGAGGTGGATAAACGGCGCTGCAAATTGGCCAGTCTTTGCTCAACTTCGTGTGACCGATAGGGACTGGCTTTTCCATAGACGATACGGATACGCTCTTCTTCAAATGGTTCCAGCTTGCATAAAACCTCGCTTTGCCCTAAATACGCTTGCGCTAGGCAATCGATAACCTGCTCATTCCTCTCTGTGGGAAGAATTTTGTTCAGCGTATCTTGCGCTTCGATAAATAACTTCTCAGCTTTAGAAAATTTGTTATTTTGTTGCTGCTCATTAGCTCGTTTTAAATAAATATTAGCTTCTTTTAAATAGTAATCTCGGTCGTGACCTAGGACATTACGCTTAAAATTTGGAACACTAGATATTTTTGGTAGCATAGCAATGCCTATGAGTCCCTCCTGGTTTGCCTAGCCCCTTCTTCATTTTAAGACTGATGTGTTTGACTTAACCTTGCCGACCCATCTGCCCCTGGCTTGAGCACCCCATCGCGAACCCACTCCTTATCAAAGTCCATCACACATTCTATGCAAGCTTGAAGTTCGCATAGGCCCATTAACATAGGATAGGACACTTTCGAACCAGAGTCCTCTTTAATCTTCTTTCTCGTAAGTCATTGGTTATTGCATAACTGCCAATTTTATATCGGGGTTTAAGCGTTGAAGCAGAAAAGAGATGGATGCTGAATTGTTAAGAATGGCTGAATACTTAACTGAGAAGCTTAATCTGTATTAGTTCAGATCTGATCTGACAGTTCCCCGGTTTGACGAGAGCAGTTGTCAGGTCAAATGCAGTTGTTCAGTATTGAGATTTTATCTCGCCATGCCTCCTTTCCGTCAATTAATGTTTGAATCGGTGTGCGACCACAACACATTTTGCCTTGGTGTGTACGATCGTTGTTGTAATAAGCCAGCCAATCATCGAGATCGTTTTGCAGTTGTTCGATTGAAGAATAGATTTTGCGGCGGAATGTGACTTGGTAAAACTCTTGCAGGATAGTTTTATGAAATCTCTCGCAAATTCCATTCGTCTTCGGATGTCGAACCTTTGTCTTGGTGTGCTCAATGTCATTGAGGGCCAAATAGAGCTGGTAATCATGGGTTTCTGGCCTGCCACAATACTCAGTGCCCCGATCGGTCAGTATGCGGACCAGCCCCATTTCCTGCTCCTCTAAGAACGGTAACACTCGGTCGTTCAATAGGTCCGCTGCGGTAATTGGCGTCTTGGTTGTGTAAAGCTTAGCCGCAGCCCACTTCGAGTAGGTATCCACAAATGTTTGCTGGTAGATTCGGCCCACACCCTTGATCGTGCCAACATAAAACGTGTCCTGGCTACCAAGATAACCAGGATGAGCTGTTTCGATCTCGCCGTGCGCTACGTCGTCTTCCTGCTTCTTCTCGAGCGCAACGACCTGTGCTTCAGTCAGAACCACACCCGTTGCAGCAACGTGCTTCTCCAGCGCTGAAAGGCGCTTTTTAAATGACTCCAAATCGCGCCGTAGCCAAACTGACCGCACTCCTGATGGAGACACAAAAATACCCCGCTTACGCAGTTCGTTGAAAACGCGGACTTGGCCAAAAGCGAGCTGTTCCAGAGCAAATTCGGCTACCGCTATTTCGGTGGCTTCTTCAACACGATTTCTAAGATTGGGCTTTCTACGATTGGCATCAATCAGCGCATCCACTCCGCCTGTTTCTACCGCCGTTTGATAGCGATAAAATGTGTCGCGGGAAAATCCCATTACTTTACAGGCGCGAGACACATTGCCAAGTTCTTCTGCCAAATTGAGCAGGCCTACCTTGTGTTTGATGATATTTTGATGAACACTATACATGGGGTATCTCCTAGGCGCTTACGCGCTGGTTTAATAAAGATTCGCACCTCTATCAAACCGAAGAACCCCACCATTTGGCAAGGCCTTACTGTACGATCAAATCAAAACTACTACACCTAATGACCAGGCCGCCATTAAACTCATTTATTTGGCTTTGCGAAATATCACTAAAGATTGGAAAATGCCCCCTCTTACATGGCGATCTGCAAAAATTCAATTTGCCATTTTATTTGGCGATCGTTTTACAGCCTCATTATAAGAAGCTGTAAAATTTAACCGTGACTTCGGACACACAAAAAAACTGACAGGCTCGTTGCCATGGAATTTTAACCCCCTGACCAATATCAGTTAGCGGTCCCTTATCCCTATCTAATTTGGCTACTCCCACATGCTGCTCTGGCTAAAATTCCGCTCCCATCCTTAACTCCGCTCCATCGCTTCTGTTTTATCTAGAGGAATTCAGTATGCCTTCTTCTCTCCCAAGCGCCAAGTCTGGGGATCGTGGAGTGCTTACGAAAAAACAGCAGATGCGTTGGACTCGACGTGGCGCGCATCTGTTGTTGCAAACGCGTGTGCAAGTGCTCAACGGTGATCTGCGTAAAACCTTCTGCCGCTAGTTCCCCTGTATGAAAACACAAGAGAGTGTTGAGTTGACGCCGCTCAAGGAGGCGGCCTAGAAACGCCAGCCCCCAGTTTGGATCACTCTCGCGTCCAACCCTGCATTAAATGGTCGCGTAGAATGCCGGTTGCCCATTGGCGAAATTACGTGCCGCGCTTGGAATTGACGCGGTACTCGACGGAAATGATGGCGTCCAGGTTGTAGAGTTTCACTGGTTTGTCCGAACCGGCAATGTGCAAATTTTGCACATTGCTTTCTTCAACCAGTTACTAGTTCGCCGTCCTGAAAGATGTTGCCGTGCCACCCGCGACACCGGTTTAGCCGGCCGCTTACAAATCACCCAATCGTATCAATATTCTTAGCCCGCAACGCATTCGTCTCAATAAACGCCCGCCGTGGCTCAACCTCATCGCCCATTAAAGTTGTAAAGATATTATCAGCAGCAATCGCGTCCTCAAGTTGCACGCGTAACAGACGTCGCACAGTCGGATCCATCGTGGTTTCCCACAACTGACTTGGATTCATTTCACCCAGACCTTTGTAACGCTGTTTGCTAACGTTGCGCTCAGCATCGCTAAATAGCCATTTCATCGCGCTCTTAAAATTACTCACGGCGATACTGCGCTCGCCACGCTTGATAACAGCACCCTTGTTAATTAAGCCTTTAAAAATTTGTGCGGTTGTTCTTAATTGCTGGAAATCAGACGTGACTAGAAACTCTTCATCAATGACGCTGACTTTTAGATTGCCATGATGGCTGCGTTCGATGCGTAGTGAATGAGATTCAAGGGTCTCATTGTAGATAGGCCGTACGCGAATTTCAGGCTTAAGCGGCTCGGCGCGTAATGCCGCTTCGAGCATTTCTGCGCTGGTTTGAGCGGATGCTAATGAGGATAAGTCAATTTCAACGCCATCCATAATGGCTTCTAGCGCACCTGCGTCGATCATCTGGCGCAGGCGGTCAATCACTGCTTCGGCGAGTAAGTAAGAACGTGTCAGTTCGCCTAGCGTATCCCCGGTGAGTGGTTCAGCGCCTTCTGCTGGCACCAACTCAGCTCCTTGTAGGGCAAGCCGCAGCATATGTTGGCCTAACTCGTGGTTGTCTTTCAGATAGCGCTCTTCTTTGCCATGTTTAATTTTGTAAAGTGGCGGTTGCGCAATATAAATATAACCACGCTCGATCATATCCGGCATCTGCCGGTAGAAGAAGGTGAGCAGTAGGGTGCGGATATGGGCGCCATCAACGTCTGCATCGGTCATGATAATGATGCGGTGATAGCGTAGTTTGTCGAGGTTATAGTCTTCTTTGCCGATACCGCAGCCAAGGGCGGTGATCAGAATGACGATTTGTTCTGACGATAATAGTTTGTCAAAGCGCGCTCTTTCGACATTAAGCACTTTGCCGCGCAAAGGTAGAATGGCTTGAAATTTACGGTCGCGCCCTTGCTTGGCGGAGCCGCCAGCCGAGTCTCCCTCAACAATATAGATTTCTGATTTGGCGGGATCGCGTTCTTGGCAATCAGCCAGTTTGCCAGGTAGGCCACCGCCTTCTAGAATTCCTTTGCGTCGCGTCATTTCGCGCGCTTTACGCGCCGCTTCACGGGCGCGTGCGGCTTCAAGAATCTTACCGCAAATGATTTTTGCATCGCTCGGTGTTTCCAGCAAAAATGTCTCGAGCGCTTTTGCCACTAATTCTTCGACGGGTGCTCGCACCTCTGACGAAACCAGTTTATCTTTTGTTTGCGAACTGAATTTGGGCTCAGGGACTTTTACTGATAATACACAGGTGAGCCCTTCGCGCATGTCGTCGCCGGCGGTTTCGGTTTTATTTTTTTTGCTTTGATCGTGGCTCTCAATGTATTTATTGAGGACTCGCGTCATCGCCGCCCGTAAGCCCGTTAAGTGAGCGCCACCGTCGCGTTGCGGGATATTGTTGGTGAAGCATTGTACGTTTTCGTTGTAGCTGTCGTTCCATTGCATCGCCACTTCGATGCTCACATTGTCTTTTTCACCCGTCGTGTGAAAAATCGTTGGATGCAAAGCTTGTTTTGATTTATTAATGTATTCAACAAAGCCTTTGACCCCACCTGAAAAGGCAAAATCATCTTCTTTGCCTGTGCGTAGGTCAGTTAGACGGATACGCACGCCATTATTCAAAAAGGAAAGCTCGCGTATGCGTTTGGCTAAAATATCGTAATGGAATTCAATATTGTTAAAGATTTCTTCGTCGGCTAAAAAGTGCACTTCTGTGCCACGTTGTTCAGTGGCACCCACGACGGCGATGGGAGAGACCGGTTCACCATTGATCTGCTCGATCACTCGGTTTTGTGCCACCCCGCGGTGAAACTCCATAAAGTGCTTTTTACCATCACGGCGGATGACCAAGCGTAGCCATTTTGATAGGCCATTGACGCACGATACGCCCACGCCGTGTAAGCCGCCGGATACTTTATAGCTATTTTGGTCAAACTTACCGCCTGCGTGCAACTCAGTCATCACAATTTCAGCGGCGCTGCGTTTCGGATCATGCTTATCGTTGAGCTTGATATCAGTCGGGATGCCGCGGCCATTGTCGGTGACGGAAATCGAGTTATCCGCGTGAATCGTGACATGGATATCATTACAATGACCTGCCAATGCTTCGTCGATAGCATTGTCGAGCACTTCGAATACCAAATGATGCAGGCCGGTGCCATCGGAGGTATCGCCAATATACATTCCAGGCCGTTTGCGAACAGCTTCTAAGCCTTCAAGAATCTGGATCGACGAGGCGCCATAGCTGTTGTCGGCGTGCGGTTGTTGCTGATCGGTCATGAAATTCTTCCAATTTTGCTGGTGCGTTAAAAACGCCAAAGGGGCACATGGCCCCCGGTGAAATAGTGTCTATTCTGTGCTTAAATTCTCATTGGCATGACGACGTATTTAAAATCCTCATTGCCTGGAATCGTTAAAAGTACGCTAGAGTTAGAGTCTCCTAGGCTAAATTGCAGCATGTCAGCCTTTACATTGGAGAGTACATCAAGCAAATAGGTTACGTTAAAGCCGATATCGGCTGACGCGCCATCATAGGCAATTTCCAACTCCTCTTGAGCCTCTTCTTGCTCTGCATTGTTCGACGTAATTTTTAATTGGCCCGGCGCAATTAAGCAACGCACACCCTTAAATTTGTCGGATGTCAAAATGGCGGAGCGCATTAGAGCCTGCTGGAATTCGCCGTGTCCAATAGTAAAGGTATTAGTATAGCCCTTTGGAATGACGCGCTGGAAATCAGGAAATTTACCCTCAACTAATTTTGAAATCAGTTCAATTTGGCTAAAAGTAAAACGCGCCTGAGTTGGGGCGAGATCGATACAAAGCGCTTCGTCATTATCTTCAAGCAAGCGCTGTAATTCGAGAATCGTTTTGCGAGGGATAATCACTTCCTGCCGTGCAAATGAACCCTCAACTGAGGTTGAGGCGAACGCTAGGCGGTGGCCGTCGGTCGCAACGGCCATCAATTGGCTGCCCTCAACGATGAGCAACATGCCATTTAAGTAGTAACGGATATCTTGGTGGGCCATGGCGAAATGCACAAAACCCAACAGTTGCCGAAAGGCTTTTTGGCTAATGGTGATACTCGCATCGAACGCCTGATTTTGCGAAATGGTCGGAAAATCACTCGCTGGAAGCGTTTGCAAGGCGAAACGGCTTTTGCCGGATTGTACCGTCAGGCGCTTATCAGAGAGGTTTAGGCTCACCTCTCCATCAGGCATAGCCCGCAGGATATCGACCAACTTAAGCGCGGCAACCGTGGTGGCACCCTGCTCTGTGCCGGAACTTAACTCGGCCCGCGTCATGATCTGCAACTCGAGGTCAGTAGACAGAAATGATACCTCCGAGCCCTGTTTAGTGATCAGCAGGTTAGTCAAAATAGGCAGGGTGGTATTGCTACGGCGCTTCACGACTCCGCTGACAGCTTGCAGTGGCCGCAAAAGCTTCTCTCGTTCGGTCTTAACCAATTGCATACATATCCTTCTTTAGCTTGAACGGGTTGCGCTTCGCTTAAGGAGAAGCGCTTTCTACCTAAAATGGGCAGAGAAAAACCTATATTGTGCCTGAAAAATCAACCTTTCAGGGTTTGTTCTAATACATGCAGTTCACGGTTGAGCAGCGCATCTTTGCTGCGGACATCCGCAATTTTGCGCACTGCGTGCAAAACCGTGGTGTGATCGCGCCCCCCAAAGAGTTCGCCAATTTCGGGCAGACTCTTTTGCGTGAGCTCTTTGGCCAGATACATCGCAATTTGGCGCGCGCGGGCAATATCTGCCGGACGTTTTTTTGAATACATATCCGCTATTTTTATGCCATAACGGTCAGCGACCGTCTTCTGGATATTGTCGACGGAGATTTGCCGATTTTGCACGGTGAGCAAATCCTTGAGCGCTTCTTTAGTCAACTCGATGGTAATTTCGCGGCCATGAAATTTTGAATAGGCCAGAATCTTGCGTAGGGCGCCTTCGAGTTCACGCACATTTGAGCGTAAATGTTTAGCCACGAAAAACGCGACATCCTCTGACAAATCAACACCTTCCGAACGCGCCTTGCGCAGCAAAATAGCCACGCGCATCTCCAACTCAGGCGGCTCAACGGCCACGGTTAAGCCGGAGTCAAAGCGTGAAATGAGCCGGTCGTCTATGCCGGAAATTTCTTTGGGATAGGTATCGCTGGTGATAATGACCTGTGCTTTATTGGCAACCAGCGCTTCGAAAGCATAGAAAAATTCTTCCTGGGTGCGCGATTTGCCGGAAAAGAATTGAATATCATCAATGAGCAAAAGATCGAGCGAGTGATAATACCGCTTAAATTCATCGAAAGCTTTACGCTGATAGGCCTTTACAACATCTGATACATATTGCTCCGCATGAATGTAGCGAATCCGCGCGCCCACTTTTTGCTGCCTAAGTTGGTTGCCAATTGCATGAATCAAATGTGTTTTGCCCAGACCTACACCACCATATAGAAAAAGCGGATTGTACGAAACCGCAGGATTGTCGGCAACCTGAATGGCGGCGGCTCGTGCGAGTTGATTGGCTTTGCCGGTGACAAAGTTTTCAAAGGTGAGCACGGGGTTCAATTTTGAGCGCTCTGGCGCACCGCTGCTGTCGTGATTGGTAAGCGGTGAACCTGACCATCCGGATCCCGATGCTGCGCTGTTTTTCTGTTGGCCGATAGGTGCCTCACTTGTAGTCGGGTTAAGTGATGTCATCTGGGCTGTAAGGTCTGCGGCAGCTGTATGATGAACAGCAGCGGAGTCAACGGAGTTGGCCATGGTTGCTCCGCTGGCCCGGCGTGCGACTTTGGGGTCAAGTACAAAATGTACCGCCATTGGTTTACAACAAAAATCTCGCGCCAGATCGGCGATACGGCTAGAAAATTGGCTTTTTACCCAATCGAGCTTAAAGCGGTTTGGTGCGGCAATATGCAGGGTACTTGCCTCAATATCAAATTCGAGCAAAGAGAGTGGTTTGATCCACGTCTGATATTGCTGGGAGGGAAGCTCTTGCTCCAACAAAGTGGAGCATTGTTGCCAAAAATCATTCAT